>NZ_CP069128.1:2168501-2507002 GCF_029637485.1 Sphingomonas sp. LHG3406-1
AGCTGCGGGATCGGCACCAGTCCCACCATGTTCTTGCCCGACGCGGTCGACCGTCCCGCGAGCTGGGAATTCCAGAAGTCGGTTCCGCGATATCCGCATTTGAATTCGCGGCAGCGAACGGGCTCTGGAAGGACATACACGTGACGATCGATTTCGCGAGAATGGGCGCCCACGAGCCTGCAGAGGTTCAGCAAGTCCTGAACCGGTGGTTACGGTGCCTGGCAGAGTGGTGCCGGGAACAAGGAATCCCCTGTGCGTACACCTACAGCGTCGAAATGTCGGCTTCCTACGAATATCACGCACACGTCGCGGTCCATGTCCCGGGTGACAGCGAGTGCTCCGGCAGGCGATTGCGCACGAAATTTCGCAAATGGAATAGGGGGTATACCGGCCGGCGTGGGCCGCACGTCGCCAAGGCGATCAAGGTTCGGGGTGGAAGCGAGGCCTCTGAACTCGGGCACTGGATCGTTTTCAGCTATCTGGTGAAGGGTTTCGATAGGACTGCCGTGCTCTGCTCAGGGCGCAACAGCCCGGACGGACACGATGTGCGCTTGGGTGACATTATCGCGAAGTCGTATCGCGATCCTGGACCGGTCGCGGTCAGCCGTCGAATCAGTGTGTCGAACAGCCTTGGCCCCGCCAGGCGGGCAATCGGCGTTCCAACGGGGCTTGAAGATCGACTGGCTCAGGAACCTGACACCAATTGGAGCGGGTTCGATTTCGAGCGCACCGCGCCAATGTCCGCGGAAGAACGGCTAACTCCGTTCAAATGGAAGCCGGTGCACAAGCCATTCCGCTCCACGTTCGAGGATGGGATTTACGATGTCCGCAGGCTCTACCCAGTTTGCTTCTACGAACACGTGACCAGGCTGCACCTTTCGCCGGTGAACGAGGTCGCGAACGACGATAACCACGACGACCACTATGATCTGACCGAGGCACTTCGCTCACTTGACGTCGATTGAGGCTCGCACCCCCGATCCGAGGACAGCGCCAAACTCAGTGACTTTTCTGAACCCCTATCTCGGTTCATTTGACGTAGGTCTGAAGAATGGAGCGGTCGTTCTTTGACGGTCGCTTCAGATCGGCCCAGCACCATCTGAAAGCCGAACGTCTGCAGTCGGGGTCGAAAACTGGCCAATTCGCATCTGCGTTTAACAGATGCTCCACCCCTTCTGCGCCAGCAGGAAATGTGGTTGCAGTCTGATTCGAACGCGTGGCGTCCGACATCTACTGCGGCAACGTTCCGGAGTGATTGCTATTTTCGAACTGACGGGCTTAACTCCAAACGCCGAGTAAGGGGGAAAGGTGCGTTTAGTCAGGGCGTCGCACTGGCCCGCATGCGCCAGCATGCGCGCAGGCGCGTGTATCTATCTTCGTCCACGTCTCACGTCCCGAGAAAGGACGTGACGGGCGAGGAATTCGCGGATGCTACACCAAACGCAGGCTCACTCATCCAGAGTCTGCGGGATATCGGCTACTCCTGCGAAACGGCTCTAGCCGATATCATAGACAATTCGATCACGGCGGGCGCGAGGAACATAGACGTTCTTTCGAACGCCACGGCCGACGAGCCCGCTGTTGGCGTGCTGGACGACGGTTCCGGGATGACCAAGGCCGAACTCATCGAGGCAATGCGACCCGGGAGTAGCAGCCCTCTCGCGGACCGGGCCAGCCATGATCTCGGCCGTTTTGGTCTCGGTCTCAAGAGTGCGAGCTTCTCCCAGGCAAAACGACTTACGGTGGTCACCCGAAAGGAAGGAGTGACTGTTGGCGCGACGTGGGATCTGGACCTCGTTGCGCAAACCAACCGGTGGGAGATTCAGCTTCACCATGATGTAAGCGAGATCCCCTGGGCTGATCGAATAGGCGACCAGGGGACCCTGGTGCTGTGGCGTTCGCTTGATCGACTTTCGGGCGGGATTACCGGCGACCACGCGAGGCGAGCCCAGCACATCAACCGTGCCATGGCCGCTGCGGAGCGACACATCCGGCTCGTATTCCACCGCTTCATGAGCGAGGACCGGCCTCCGCTTGCTGTGCGGCTGAACGGCCGGCACCTTGAGCCACTGGACCCATTCGGCACCACCTTTCCGTCACACCAGAGCGAACGCCCGGACCGCCTTAATCTCCAGCATGGCGATGTCGTGTTCCAGAGCTTCACGCTGCCACACCACAAGTCCATCAATCGTGCCGAGTGGGAGGACCTCGGTGGACCCGAAGGTCACCTCCGATCGCAGGGATTCTACGTTTATCGCGGTCGGAGACTGATTATCGCCGGCAGCTGGCTTGGTCTTGCGCGGCAGACTGAACTGACAAAGCTGTGCCGCATCAGGGTCGACATCCCGAACACGATGGATGCCGACTGGAAGATCGACGTCAAAAAGGCTTCGGCCCAGCTCCCCCCCGCTGTGAGAGAGCGGATGCGGGTTCTCGTGGAGCGCCTGTCGCTGACGTCCCGCAGAACTTATCAGAAACGGGGTCAAAGGCTCGTCGACGAGGAGTACCTCCCAGTTTGGCAGCGCATCCAGAAGGATGGCGCGATCATCTACCGACCGGACACGGCACATCCAGTATTCGCTGATTTTTCAGCACGCCTACCGTCCGAACTTCAGGACGAATTCGCGAACCTGATCGGGCTGCTAGGGTCGACGATACCAGTGGCATCACTTCATGCAGACTTCGCAGGCCAGGCGGAAGAGGTGAAGGCCGACGAGGCTGAAGATCCCGCGATTACCCAGCTCGCACAGGCCATGATCCCTCGGCTCATCGATCAGGGAACTGATCCTGACCGGATCCCGGACATACTTCAGCAGATCGATCCATTCCGCTCGAGCTGGTCTCGTGCGGAAATGATCATCGACGACATCCTCAGGAGCTTCGACGATGAGTGACGTGGTGGACCAGCTCGATGCGGTGGTCTCGGTAATGGTCAGTTCGGATGCGGCGCCGACCGCCGACAGCATCCGCAGCACCATCGACGCAATGAGAGCTGCAGGCCCGTTTGCTGCAGTCACCGACGAGCAGGCAGAGAAGCTCGCACGTGAGCTCGAGGAGCGCATCGGCATCAGCATGGGCATCGGTGCGGTGGTCGGCCAGCGCGACTTCAAGCCATGGCTCAACGATGCAAAGGCCAGTGGTAAGATCGATCCATATTACTGGAACCGATATCGAAAGCTGCTGCAGTCGAAGAGGCTTCCTGCAGACGTAATCACCGGCATCGACACGGTTACCGACCGGATCCTCGACCGGATGGGCAATCCGCACGATGAGGGTGAATGGGATCGCAAGGGCATGGTCGTCGGCCATGTGCAGAGCGGCAAGACGGCCAATTATACTGGTTTGGTCTGCAAGGCTGCTGACGCCGGGTACCGTCTGATCGTCGTCATCGCAGGCATCCACAACAATCTCCGCAACCAGACACAGGCCCGCATTGATGAGGGCTTTGTCGGGCGGGACACAGGACGGCTGGAACAGCGCGAGACCCGCGACAGGCCGCGAACAATCGGCGTCGGTACATTCGACGACCGCCGCGCTCCCGTCAGCCTGACTACGACGCTCAAGGACTTCAACAAGTCAACCGCGACAACCAACACGAGTCAGATCGCGTCTTATGCGGTGCCGGTGGTGCTCGTTATCAAAAAGAACTCGCGCACGCTGGCGAACCTCATCGACTGGCTTCGCGAACACAGTGCTGGCCGCCGGTCGGAGATGGTGGACCAGCCGATGCTGCTTATCGATGATGAGGCGGACAACGCGTCAATCAACATCGCCTATGGCAAGGAGGAGGTCTCCCGGATTAACGGTCAGATCAGGGACCTTCTCGGCGTGTTCCGTCGCAGCTGCTATGTGGGGTACACCGCCACCCCGTTTGCGAACATCTTTATTGATCCGGACTCGGTCGATGAGGTCTACAGCGAGGACCTGTTCCCGCGGCACTTCATTATCGGCCTTGATGCGCCGTCGAACTACTTTGGTGCACGCAAGGTGTTCGTCGACGGCGTTCCGGATGAGGAAGGCGAACGCCCAACCTATCTTAGATACATTGACGACAATGGCGACGTGCTGCCGGTGCAGCACAAGATCAGTCACGACGTCAGCGAGCCTCCGTCTAGCCTCGTCGATGCGCTGCGTACCTTCCTCGTGGCGCGAGCCATCCGCAATCTGAGGGGCCAGCAGGCGCAGCATGCGTCGATGCTGGTCAACGCTTCTCGGTTCACCGGCATCCAGATGCAACTGCGTAACCGGCTCCACGAGCAGCTGCGGGTCATTGAGGACGCGCTGCGTGTCGATGGCGGCGATGTTGAAGCCGCCGCTCGCAATCCCGAAATTGTCGCCCTGCGCGAGCGTTTCCTAGATGAATACGCAGACTCGGGGCATGACTGGTCCGACATTCTCCGAGGTCTGCTGTCGGTGGCGGCATCGGCAACTGTGGTAGCGGTCAACAGCCAGTCGCCTGCCAGTCTCGACTATGACGTGCGTTCCGAGAACGGTCTGACCGTCATCGCGGTTGGCGGCTTCTCCCTTTCGCGCGGGCTGACGCTGGAAGGGCTCACGGTCTCCTATTTCCTGCGCAACTCCCTCATGTACGACACTCTCATGCAGATGGGTCGCTGGTTCGGTTACCGGCCGGGTTACGAAGACCTTTGTCGCATCTGGATGCTGCCTGATGCAGCGTCCTGGTACGCTCACATCAGTGACGCCACCGAAGAGCTGCAGCAGGAACTCAAGCGGATGGAGCAGGCCAACGCTACCCCTGAGCAGTTCGGACTGGCAGTTCGCAGCCATCCCAGCGCGCTTATGGTGACAGCGCGCAACAAGATGGGCTCCGGCGAGAAGCACGTGCTTGTCGGGCTTTCGAACAATTTCGTCGAAACAACGAAACTTGGTGCGTCGAGCCGTGCACTTTCGGCCAATCGAGATGCGCGAGATCGGCTACTCGCTGCGCTCAGCGCGCAGGGTCACGGCGAGTCCGCCTCAACAAAGGTGTCCGGAGGGCTGCTCCTCTCCGACGTCCCGGTTGATCTGATCGATGACTTCCTGCGCGACTTTGAGAATGAGCGGGAATCGGTTCTCACCGACACTAGGCCCATCAGGCAGTACATCGGCGATCGCCGCGATGATGAGCTCGCGAAGTGGGATGTCCTTGTTTCGGCCCGGAACTCTGCACCCACGTCCGAACAGATCGACATTGGTGGCTGGTCTCTGGCGCCGATTACACGCTCCGTAGGCGCCGAAGCATTTGAGAGAGGCATTCTGGCAGTCAGCGGCAAGCGTGCGCGCGTCGCCTCGCGTGGAATGGAAAAGGCCGGCGTGGAACGCGAACGCGCCCAGGCTGCGGAAGCGCAGTATCGATCCGATCAGAACCTGGGTGAGGATGACGACATCAACTACCCCGATCGCATCTACCGGGAGGCGCGCACGCGGCCGCTGTTCATCCTGTTCAACATTGCGATCAAGCCTGATGGACTAAGCGAAGAGCAGCAGACGCGCCTACCGTCTGAGCCGGTAGTCGGGTGGGGAATCAGCTTCCCGAAATCGAACCGGGCGGATCAGACGGTCGAATATATTTTGAATACCACCAAGCTGCGGGAACTCTTCGGCGACGAAGACAGCGATGAAGGCCAGTTCAGTGAAGATGAATGACCCCTGGCAGGGGCTCTCCGCGGGCTCGATCGATGCGCGACGCGTATCCGGAGAGGGGAAGCACGACTTCTTCTGGATCACGTCTAGCAGCAGTGAACCTGGACTGCTGCTGCGGCTTCCTGCGGGGATCGAAGAGCCGGCTTCGCTCCCGAAACTCCGCAACCTGGAAATCGCTATCCGCGATGTTGTCGGGGGACGAGCAATCGTCATCCTCCTGAAGGATCCGGACCAGCGAGAGCTCTTCGTGAGTCTTTGCCGCGACGTCGTCGGCGCAGCCGAAACTGCAGCAACCACTCAGGACGCAGTCACACGCGCGGTCAGGCGCCTGTTGCGATGGCATCATCTGCTCAGAGGTGGTCGGTCGGACATACTGTCTCTCGAGGAGCAGAGGGGCCTGATCGGGGAACTACACTTCCTCGAGAGGCTCGTGTCGCTCATCGGACCACGAGCGGCGATCGAAGCGTGGCGAGGCCCGTTTGGTGCTTCGAAGGATTTCGAGCTCGACAGCTTGCTTGTCGAGGTGAAGGCTCGCCGGGGGGCGGCAAAGCCTTACGTGCAGATATCGTCCGAGGATCAGCTCGCCGATGTGGCGGGCACTAGCCTGTTCCTCTGCGTCAGTCCCGTTGATGCTGTGATCAAGCCCGAGGGCCTCACACTCGCTGATCATGTTCGACGGATCGAGGAGATCTTTATCGCAGCCGATACGGACTCGCTCGTGCTCTGGGAAGAAGCGATTCAGGCGTCAGGATATGATGTCGCGGATGACTATTCCGACCGACGGTGGAAGGTCGGAGAAACGCTGGATCATCGGGTCGAGGGCGAGTTCCCGCGGATCGTGCCGCCGCTCACGGTCGGGGTGGGCGGAGTACGCTATTCGATCTCGCTAGGAGCCTGCTCGTCATACCGGATGCAGGAAGGCGATCTTGACGGGCTGATCAGCGGCGGAGGGCTGCCATGAATGAGATCACGAGTTTCCATCGGGAGCTGCTTGCCGACGTTCAGGGTGATGCAGACGCGATGGGAGTAATTACGGCTGAAGCGTTTCTCGAGAAGGCCGGCGACATCCTCGATGAAGCGGGGGAACTGAACTCGCTCGACCTCTGCTATTACGAAGGCAAGTTCGAGCGGAAGCCGATCCAGGTCGACGGCTACAGCTGGGATGCGACCGACGACGAAGGCGTGTTCAGCCTGATCATCTGTGACTTTGCGCTCTCGGAGGAGCCGCAGCCGATCACGGGTGCGGAAATCAACCGATTGCTCATGCGCCTCGTTGGATTCACCAGGGCGGCTAAGTCGAGAGAGTTCCGCGAGAGCTTGGAGGAGACGAGCAACGCGTTCGTGCTGTCGGACCTCCTTGTCCGTGTCTGGAAGAAGATCAGCAAGATAAAGCTGATCCTGGTCACCAACCGCCTCAACAAAGCGAAAAAGGATGCTGATCCGATCGGTACGACCGGCGGGATCCCTGTTACGTCCAATGTCTGGGATTTGTCGCGCATCGAGAGGTTCATCTCGTCCGGCCAGACGCGCGAAGACCTCATTGTCGACTTCGCAGAGGATTTTGGGGAGCCCATACCAGCGCTGAAGGCCTCGTTCGACGGATCACCGCTCGACAGCTATATCGCCGTTGTTCCCGGCGTGCAGCTCGCCGCCATCTACGACAAGTGGGAAGCCCGACTGCTTGAGGCCAATGTCCGCAGCTTCCTTCAAGCACGCAACAAGGTGAACCGGGGCATCAGGGATACGATCCGGGACGATCCCTCGATGTTCTTTTCCTACAACAATGGTCTGAGTGCGACGGCCGAAAGCGTCGAAGTTGCCCAGAGCCCAGACGGTGCGTTGCTTCTCCTTTCGGCCGAGAACTTCCAGATCGTGAACGGCGGCCAGACTACGGCGTCGATCCACGCAGCACGAAAACTTGCCCCCGAACAGCTCAAGCAAGTGTTCGTCCAGATGAAGCTGACGGTCGTGCCACCGGAGCGCGCCGAAGAAGTAGTCCCGCGTATTTCCGAGTACGCCAACAGCCAGAACAAGGTGAACGCCGCAGACTTCTTCGCCAATCACCCGTTCCATGTTCGCATGGAGGAGTTCTCCCGTCGTTTGCTGGCACCCGCCGGCGATGGTCAGTACCGCGAAACGAAGTGGTTCTACGAGCGGGCACGCGGGCAGTTCGCGGATGAGCGCGCGCGGCGCTCACCCGGCGAGCGCAAGAAGTTCGATGCCGAATACCCGCGCACGCAGTTCCTCACGAAGACGGATCTTGCGAAGTTCGAGAACTCCTATCGATGCCTCCCCCACGTCGTGAGCCTCGGAGCTCAGAAAAACTTCGCGGAGCTCGCGAAGGCGATCGGCGCCGACTGGTCAAAGAAGGAAGGCGAGTTCGACGAGATCTGGTTCCGCCGACTGATCGCGAAAGCGATCATCTTCAGGGCTATCGAGAAGCTCGTGCCCGCTCAGCCGTGGTATCAGGGCGGCTACCGGGCGAACATCGTGACATATGCCTTCGCCAAGCTGGTCCACGATGCCGAGGCTAAGGGAAAGGTCATCGACCTTGATCAGGTCTGGCGGCTTCAGAGGCTACCTGCAGCTCTCGAGAAGGCCTGCCTCGTGGCAGCTGAAGCGGCAAACCAAGTGATCACCTCTCCGCCGGCAGGCGTTCGTAATATCAGCGAGTGGGCCAAGAAGCAGGGCTGCTGGGCTGTCCTCGAAAAGCGAACGGCTCCTTATGAGGCTGACCTCGATGATGAACTTATTGATCCCGAAGCAGCGAAATCCGTACGGCGCGATGAGCGCAAGGATCAGGCGATCACGAGCGGAGTCGAGGCCCAGTCAGAAGTCGTCCGCCAGGGGGGCGAGTACTGGTCACAGCTACTCGCGTTTGGCCAGTCGATTAAGAAGCTGACGCCAAAGGAGGTGGGTATCCTTCAAGCGTGCGCGAGGGTGCCGACGCACATTCCATCCGAGAAGCAATGCGTAATTGCCGTGCAGGTCGCCGATAAACTCGAGCAGTTTTACTGAGGCTGAGACTCGGGCCCGACCTGATCAGGCGGCGGCCCGCACTTCCGATACCTTCAGTATCTCGGCGACGATCTTTGCAATCTGGAAGGCGAGCAGCGGCGGAACGGCATTCCCGACCTGAACATATTGCGCCGTTCGGTTGCCCTCGAAGAAATAATTGTCTGGGAATGTCTGTAGACGCGCCGCTTCTCGAACGGTCAGGCTGCGGCATTGCACCGGATCAGGATGGATGAAGTAATGCCCGTCCTTGGAAATGTGGCTGGTGATCGTGCTTGAGGGAGCGTTCCACCGCTGGGCCCGGAAGCGATCGACGAATTTGCCCGAGGTCCAGTTCGCATGTGCAGGTGCAAGCTCGTTGGGAAACTCGTCGGCCTTTGGCGATCTTCCCCATAGTTCAGCGAACGCAGCGACGAAGGCGTAGCGGGCGAGATCATCCGGCATGTGACCGCGAGCATAATGATTGGGCAGCGCTTCGAGCCGCTTGTCGCACAGCCAGCCTGCAAGGTTCTGGTTGCGCGGCCGAGCCGGTGTTGTGGAGGAGCGCTCAAGATCTGCGCCCCGCTGCTCGATTGCAGAGGCGGCCTCGATTAGACGAGCGGCGGCTTTCCTGCTCCGATCGCCCATTCTTGAGCATGCCCGAGCGGCAAGGCGGCACCCGGCGGCGGCTGTTTCTGCCCACCGCTCCGGATCGTCAGGCCCGCGGCTCAGTCCACTCCGGAGAGCAGCGAGATTGCCGATGACATCGCGAACGTTGACCGGCGGAGACGAGCTCAATCGGAAATCCATGTTCCCGATCGGAAGATCGGACCGGATACCGAGCAGGATGACTCGGTGACGAGCCTGCGGGACGCCGTGCAGCTCGCTCCTGATCACATAGCCTGACGGGCTGTCATAGGGAGCCAGCTGAACGATCCGATAGCTGTCCGATGTGCCACCAGCGCCGCGAAGATCCTCGAGCACCCGATCAAAAATCGCATCGCCATTGACCCGTGACGAGAGGATGCCCTTCACATTCTCCATCACGAAGACGGCGGGCTTCAGCCGCTTCAGGATGCGGATATACTCTCGATACAGGAAATGCCGATGATCCTCTCCGGCCACATACCCGACGATACCCTTGTTCCGGGCGCGGCCAACGAGTGAGTATGCCTGACAGGGTGGGCCGCCGACGAGGACGCAGGCGCCATTGGCCTCGACGGCAACCCTGTCGAGCAGCGGATCGAGAATTTCGTCCGTTCCTGCCGCGCCAAGCTCCAGCTGGTGGGTCTCCTCACAGGCGCGAAACCACTCGCGTGGATGCTTGCGGATGAGTGCGGCATGCGAGATCCGGCCTGCGAGGTAGTCGTAGTAGCTCTGGGGAGCTGAACTCTCGAACTGGCGATAGAAGCTTCGAAGCTTCAGCGTCCTGAAGGCGCTTGGTTCTTTCTCTACCGACAGGGCGATTCTGAATGCGCGCGCGCCGCCGGTTGCCACTGAGGCGAATCCCTCCGCGAGACCTCCTGGACCAGCGAACAGGTCTACGACGTGGATCGGCTTTGCCATTGAACGAATCTGCCTCCTGTCCGTACGCTTACCAGGAAGTTCGCAGGGTTCCAGGAGAAGAAATGGTCGACGTTGTCGACAAGGCGACACGCTCAAGGATGATGGCGGGAATCCGTGCAAAGAACACAAAGCCGGAGGTTGCTCTCAGGAGTGCTCTTCACAGGCTCGGCTTCCGGTTCCGCATCCACGATCGCAAACTGCCGGGAAGCCCGGATATCGTGTTGCCTCGTTACAGGGCGGCCGTGCAGGTTCATGGATGCTTCTGGCACAGGCACGAGGGGTGTCGGTTTTCCACAATCCCTTCTTCGAGGCCTGAATTCTGGCAGGCCAAGTTCAACGCCAACTTAAAGCGCGATCGAAGCGCCACCGTCCGCTTGAAAGAAGCGGGATGGAGGACGGGCGTGGTCTGGGAATGCGCAATCAGGGAAAGAGGCGCTGGCGAAGTCGCGCGCGAACTTGCGGCTTGGCTCAAGAGCGACAGCGAGTTCGTTGAGTTATCCTCAGCGCCTCGCGGCGGAGCCGGCCTGAAAGCGACTTCAACCTGTGGCTTCTGACAAACCACAGAACGTGACTGGCACCGCCATAAAATGTCGTTTTTAATCAATGTCCTACGAGTAGCGTAGGAAGCCTCGGGTCACATCCGTATTCCGCCGCTTCAAGAAGATCACAGAGGTATTGTCGTGCCCACCTGCCGCGAGGGCGGCGCTCACGATGGCTTCCGCCGGATCGCCCGGCGGCTCCGCCAGCACTTCGGCGATCCTGACGTCCGACAGCAGGTCCGTGACGCCGTCCGAACAAAGCAGAATATCCTGTTCTAAATCGATCCACTGTGTGTGCACGTGAATAGGGACAGGTTCAGCGTAGCCGCCGAGACACTGCATGAGCGCTCCGCTCCTCGTTTTGTCATCAGTGCTCGTTTGCCGAAGGACCCCCCTATCAATAGCGTAAACGCGACTGTCACCGGCGTTAAAGGTAAGGGTCACGCCCTGCCCTGTGACCGCGCCAGCGATCGTGGTCCCCATGCCATGAAGCTCCGGACGCATTCTCATAGCCATGAATATTGCTTCGTCGGCCAAGTTGACGGCTCGCTGCACGTCTTTCACCGTCCGAATATACGGCATCAATGGCCGCAACACTTCGATCGCCAAGGCGGCCGCGATCTCGCCTGCGACGTGTCCGCCCATGCCGTCAGCGAGAAGCGCCCAGCCGGCATCTGCAGCAAGTTCGCCACTCCAATTTGTGGGGCTGCCGTCTGAGCCGGACACGGCGCAGCGATCCTCGTTGACCTGCCTGACGCGGCCAACGTCTGATCGGAGAAAGGCTCGCACCGACCGCGACGTTGATTTAGGCGGCAGCTTGCTCAAGCTCTTCTTCCTTGGTTGCCGGGCCGAAGCTTACGTCGAGTTCGGTGCAGCGGACGATGTAGTCGATGGCTTCCTGCGCCTTGGCCGCTGCCGTCAGGATTGCCCGCGGATCGCTGCGCAAGACCCGGAGCCAAGAGCTCACGTAAGCCGCATGATCCGGCCGAGGCTCAACCGAAAGGCCGAGGTGAGCGGCGATGAAGGCCGAGCCGAGTTCTGCCACCAATTCTTCCATCGCATAGTCATCGGTGCCGAACCGGCCGCTCAGATTCCGATCCAGCCGATGCTTGGCACCGCTCCAGTGAACCGTCTCGTGGGCCAAGGTCGCGTAGTAGCTGTGCGCGTCGCGGAACTGCTGGAACTTCGGCAAACAGATCTGATCGTGCGCAGGAACGTAACAGGCTCGGTCGCCGCCGTGACGAACATCGGCGTTTATTCGCTCGAAGAAGTCCTCGGCGTTCGCGACACGATCCTGAGGATCAATGGCCACGTCCGAGGGTGCGGTGTACCCGTCCACCTGATCGGCACTGAATGCGTTATAGACCTTCGCCAGGAACCGCGGTCCTCGTGCTTCCAGCTCTTCCTCAGCGGGCCGGGCCGGGTTCGACTGCCAATACAGGACCGGGGTCGATTTCTCGCCTTTCCGAACCTGGGCTCCCCTTGAGGCCCACTGCCGATGTGTCGCCCAGCGCCCTGAGGAATAGCCGCTCGCCTCAGCGGCAGCCCAGAGCATCAGCACATTGATGCCGCGATAAGGCTTGCCGCTTACCGCGTTGATCGGGGAAGCAAGCGCCTCGCCCCATCGCGCCCATGGCATTCGAAAGTCCCCTGCCCCGGCCTCAATGGCGTCGGCTATTTGCCACGTAATCCGCTCGAAGAGGTCAGTGCTGCGCATCGCCGACGGTCCGATTATGCGGCGTTGGAAATCAGCGACACGGGAGCCGGCAGCTGCGGCGCCGTGACGTGCCAACTCCTTGCCTTCGCGCGCAGCGCCTCTTCAACAAGCGCGTCGATCTTCCAGAAATTGAGATACCGGTCGTGCAACGCGTAGGCGAAGTCGAGCTCTCCGGCCCACCCAATTGCCTCGACTAGCTGCTCGAGCTCAACATTGAGGAATTGCACCGTCTCGGGCCCGGGCTCAACAAGGTGCGATGCGTATAGCTGAGCACCTTGCTGGAGCAGATGGTTCTGGCGCGGAGCAATGAGAACGAAGCGCGCCTCGGCGTAGTCGCCGCGATAGCGCGCGGCATGGGTCAGGAGATGTTCGCGGAAGAGCTGCTCACACGAGCCGGTTCGGAGCACCGCGCTCATCGGGTTCTTGTAGAGGTCTGACGCGACGGCCAACTCGTCGTAGCGCTCGCTAAGCTCCGATGAGGCTTGGCCGGGGCCTTCGCTGTACTTCATCTCGACTGCGATGAGGCCCTTCTCGCCGTCGGAGCGCTCGTAAACGAACGCCGCGTCGAAGGCGCTGCGATCACCGGTAAGATCGTCACGGTCGCGCCCGGGCGAGTGCTCGAACCAGACATGAAGAACGCGAGCGAGATCGATCGCCGGAATAAGGCTGCGAATGACCTTTGCCGCCAAGGTCGGATTAAGACGAAGCGGCGCCAGGGCGTTGAAGCACAAGGGTTGCGAGCTCAAGAGATTGCCGTAGAGGCGCCGCTGATCGATGAGCGCGCCTCTCTCCTGATAGGCAACTTCCCGCCGGACCAGATGGGCGATCTCGGGGCTGAGGAAGTTACGGCCGGCGTCGGCAGCGGTCCCTGCGAGCAAGGAGCCGATCCGGCGCTGACTGCCGTCTGGCGCAGTGTAGGTGCCGATAGGTAGCTGCTGGCTTTCCCGCCAGAGGGCTTGGAGGAGGCGGGCGCAGGCCCGAAAGCGGTTGTCGAACCTTTCGTACGCCCGGTGCTTACGGAGCACGCTCTGCGGAATGATGGGAAGCTGACGAAGCGGGCTATTGGCCTCGGGCGCCATGAACGATTCTCCAATGCCTATGACGCGCAACGATTCAGTTAAGCCCGGCAGATCTTGCGGGCCCGGTCGCGGCGAGCGTTGGTGATGAATGCTGGCGTCAGGCGTGGCCGGGGTCGCGGCGAGCGTTGGTGATGAATGCTGGCGTCAGGCGTGGCCGGGGTCGCGGCGAGCGTTGGTGATGAATGCTGGCGTCAGGCGTGGCCGGGGTCGCGGCGAGCGTTGGTGATGAATGCTGGCGTCAGGCGTGGCCGGGGTCGCGGCGAGCGTTGGTGACCTGATCGTCGATCAACTCAATCTATGGACTGAATGAAGGTGGATTGGTCGTTGTGAAGGAAGGAAGGATTGGGGGAAGGTAAGAGGAGGTAGAGGTAGAGGTAGAGGTAGAGGTAGAGGTAGAGGTGGAGGGGGAAGGGGGGGAGGGGGTAAGGGGGTAAGGGGGGTAAGGTAAGGGGGTCGGGGGTCGGGGGTATATAGCGCCCATCCCCGCAGCCCCACAGCGACCAACAAAGAATTTTCAAAAAAGGAACTGCAGCCTTAGTGCGCGGTCACTTGGGCGATAACGCCTTCTTGAGCTTCGTATATTCGCGGATCAGCGCGTCCGAGCCGCGTGACACCTTGACCGACCAAGGACCCCCACCGTCCCTCGGTTTCACTTCCGCTCCTACAGCAGTCTTAATGTGCCTCGCGATCCGGCGATTGATCGCACTTTCACGGTTTCCTCTAGTAGCAGAGTCGTAGAGGGCACGATGCTCGATCCGTATGCGCTCGAACACAGTGAAAGTGAGATCCTCGGGAACGCTCCCAGACCGCTCTACCTCCTCCTTCGCAATTGCTCCGGCAACGTCCAGCAACTGTCGTTCAGCTCTGGCTTGCTCCGCCTCGGAACCAGAGCCGAGGAATGGCTCAAGCCCCTGCTCGACAAGGCGAGCAGCCGCATCGGCTTCCGTTACCCCGAGCTCTTTTGCGCGGCGCCTCAGCGCCTCCTGAAAAGCGGGCCGGAGGAATAGAAAAAGCGGTGCAGGTGCAGCTGCCAACTTGGCCCCTCTTGCGCGATGGTTTCGGGAACACTAAATGTAACCACACGCTCCCAGTCAGGCCCAATGATCATGTCTCCACCCCCAGAAAGCAAGAGTTGCCGACGCCCCGCTGAAGGCCGCCATCAAAGCCCTCGAATGAAATCGAACAAGGACGCGCGGCGACACATATCTTCTTGCCGACGCAGTGTTCGCTGAGAACCCCATGCCGCGCGCGTACACGGTGGCGTCGCTCGCCGAGGAGTGGGCCTGCTCCGAAGGTGTGATCCGGAAGGCCATCGCCAACGGTGAACTCGGCTGTTTCCGGCTGGGATCACTGATCCGCATACCCATTGAGGAAGTTAGGCGCTTCGAATGCCAGAATTCAGTGTGCAACGACTGCGTGGAGGATACGCCATCGTCTGGCGTGACGAAGCAGGTAAACGTCGCAGATTCACCCTTGAGGCTACCGATCGCACCACCGCGCAAGCGGAGGCGCGCGGCTGGTGGAAGCGTAATACTGGCGCAGCCAGCACGGTCGGTGGGATAGTTGAGGCCTACATCGATGCGCGCGAGGCCGCGGAGATTGCGTCAACCGCGCGTCAGCGTGACGCCTGGAAAGCGATGCAACCGTACTGGGCCAAAGTGGAACCCGCGATGATCGATCATGAGATGGCGCAGGAGTATGTCCGCCGTCGCGACCGATCAGACTCAACCACTCGGTATGAACTCTCGATGCTCGCTGTCGCACTCCGGTGGGCTGCAAAGCAGGACCTGATCGACAAGGCTCCAGAGGTCTGGCGCCCAGCGGCACCTGAGCGCCGTGAGAAGCATCTTTCCCCTCGCGAGTTCGGGCGATGGTTCGCCGAAGTGAAGGCGGAGCACGCTCGTCTATTTGTGGAGATCGCGATCGCCACGATGGCACGGCCGAGTGCAATCCTCGAGCTTACTTGGCGCCAGGTCGACTGGGAGCGAGGAATGCTCAATCTCAATCCTCCCGGGCGGCGCCAGACGAAGAAGCGCCGGCCGATTGTGGCGCTGGAAGAAGAGACGATCGCCGTGCTGAGGACGGCCTTCGAAGGTGCCCAAAGCGACTACGTGATCGAGCGCGGCGGCAAGAAGATCGACAGTATCAAGAAGGCGTTCCAGGCGGCATCAAAGCGGAGTGGGATTCATGTCACTCCGTACACGCTGCGGCATACTGGCGCCGTATGGGCGGCTGAGCGCGGAACGCCCATGACTGAGCTGGCCCAGTTCATGGGGCACGACGATGACCGAACCACGCAGAAACACTACGCGCGGTTCTCACCGACCTATCTCCGAAGTGTGTCTTCGAACCTTAGGGCTGCACGCAATGAGGCCGCCGCACTGGCCGACTAACAAGGCTACCTTGCATACCTGCTATCTGCCGCTCACGGCGGCGACCAGCCGTGCATTTGTCGGGTATCCACGGGAGAGCGGACGTAGTCGGCGCTGGGGTCGCCGAGCAGTGCGACCAGCAGCCGGCAGACCACCGCCTGCATCTCCAGCGGCAGGTTCTGATTGGTGCCGACACCGTGCACGGCGAAGCCGAGCGGAGCATCCATGAAAAGGCTTTCGTGAACGGTTGCGTTGCGAATTACAGATACGGGCGAGGCGCCCGCCGTGTCGTCGGCCCAGCTAGGGACCGGGATCTGAAACAGCTCGCATAGCCACCGCACGCGACTGTGGTGCTTCACGCCGCCCTTAGGCAGTGGATGATAGTCCCTCGCCAGAGCAAAACAGGCGTCGAGCGCACCGTATAGATAGAGAAACTGCTCGAACTGCAGAGCCTGGGGCGCCTGAGCGATGTACAGTGCATGCAAGGCCGCCACCCAGAGGCGAGCCCGGAATGGTGAACTCTTGTTGGCCTGCCAGAAGCCCTCAGCCAGGCCAATGGCCCTGATCGTTTCCCGAGGGGTGAGCACAAAGTCGACCAGCTTGCGCGGCTTGGTTGCCGCAGCGTCCAAGAACCCCGCCTCCGTTGTGGTCAGCCGCATGCCAACGAAGAAGCTCAGCCCCCACACGAGGAACTCCAAATGTTCAGATCCGTCCGCACCTGCGTGGCACAGCCGGTGTGTCATCGGCAGCCCGAAGATCCGGCTGGGGTAGGCGCGCTCAATCACGCCCTCACCCATGACGTGGGTGCGGGCAAGCGGCGCATAGACCCAGTCGCCGTCCACACCAGGGCCATCGCGGACCGCCGAGACAGCCTCGTTGAGGCCCGGGAGAGTCGCGAGCGTGATAGGTCCGATGACACCGTCGAGCGGTTCCGGGTACCAGCCGAAGTCGGTCCAGCTGGTCATCGTCACCGAACTGGGAATAATATTTCGAGCCGCTGGGCCATCCAGTCGAATGCCTGGCGCGGAGTCGGACGTTTGGACGGTGGGGAGCCCGCGGGGTCGAAAAGCGCCTTTAGGAGATAAGAGCCGTTCTCCAGCGCCGGGCTGCGCTCGCCGAGGTCGAACTTCGCCGTCGCCGCCCGGAAGCGCTGGATCACGGGCGGGTGCGTCGGCCCTTGGCCGCCCACGGATTCGAAGAGAAACAGCCAAGCCAGGGCGGTGATTACCATCAGCGCGCGGAATTCGCGGTCCAAGCCGGAGCCAGCGTCATCCAGCACCCAGCTGGTGGCGAAATCGTCCGCCTGAATTTCCTGTCGGACCATCTGGTCGGCGGGAAGAAAGGGATCATGTCCGTGATGCACGTGGCCAATCTCGTGCAGCAGAATCCAACTCAGAGCACCGAAGAACAGGTTGTTAATCTTCCCCTCGTGGGAAGTCGGAGAGGCCTGCGCGTCCGGTACGCCAAGGCCGGGCGGCCAACTCCGGTCTTCTCTAACGAGCCGTTTGGCATAGTCGACGTAGCCCTGCAGATTTAGGTCGTGCCACTGGTTGGCGAAATCGACGCCCGTAACGCTTTTGGCTTCTGGAGCCCGCGATGACAGCGAGCCCATCTGCATGACGGAGTAGGCCACATAAGCCACACACCATAAGCTCGCGAGCCCCGCCCAGGTCACATAGACGGACTTCTGATCGACCCTGGCCCAGAACTCCGCCTTGGAACCCAGCGGGGTGATGGTCCACTCGCCCGTTCCGAATACCTCCCCTGCAAGTACCTGCGCGCGTTCCGGTGCGATGTTGAAGGGAGTGCGATTGACCACGGCGAACAATCCACCGGTAGCTGCCTCCGTCGACAGTTCGCGCGCGCGCAAAAGAGTAGAAATCGCCATCTGCTGCCCGGGGATGTGGGTGCCCCCGGAGCCGCGCATCACGATGGCGCCAGGCGAGACGGGCTCGACATAGGGGTACGCTCTTACGGCGACCAACTCGATCGGACTTCCCGCGATCGCGCGGCGCCGGTCTGCCTCGACTTCACGGCGGTGGCCGTCGATGTCGCCAGCGCCGCGCACCACGATCTGGATGAGCCCTCCAGGACGGAGGTGCCGCAGGGCGATTTTCATCGCCTCGTCCTCGATCGCCCAACGGAAGTCCTCATCACCTCGAGCACTAATGCGTTGAGCGACCTTGGTCATCGAACGCGCTTTGTGTCCGCCGGTGAACCACAAAGTTACGGCGTCGAATGGCCCGTTGTCACGAAGCCACAGCTGGAAAGCCACGTCCTTCACCAGCACATCCGCATTGATCAGCACTCGATCGCCCTGAACCACAATCGCTGCAGGGGCTGGAACAGTATCGTAGCGCTTCATGCCAAGTTTCCACTGGAGGCGCGCGCTAGCGACCGCCTCTGGCGCCAGTTCGAGCCGCGTTGCGGCATCCGCTAGACAGTGGGGGTTTTCGTCGATGCCGGCGATCAGTCGGTCTCGTTGCGGGATAGCAGCTGAGAGCGCTTCCAAGCCTTGGCCTAGGCCGCAGCCAATGTCGAGCACGCGGACAACGTCGCCAGCCTCGACCAGCTCAGCCGCTAGGGCGGCGTAAAGCCCCTCCGTGACATAGTGGTCGGCATTCACCCCCCACTCCCGGGCGTAGATCTCCTGCGCGACCTCGACTGCTTTGCCGCGGGGTGCCGCAAAAATGGGGCCATGGCAGTCGCCGTAGCGTCGGCCGCTGCCGCACGCGCAATCATCATCAGGCTTCAAATCAGGCTTCGACATTGGCTCTCACTTCGGCGGGAATACGAGATAGTCCGCCAACGATGGGAACGACCGTAGCCCCTTCAACGGTTAGTGTGGCCAACTTCGGAATTCAGACGTCGGCCGGGCTCGGTCGCCACTCGGACGGACCGGATGTCATTTTCTGCACGCTTGCTGTTCCGACCAAAGGCTATGAGCACCCTAGAGTTATCCAAGAAGTGCAGATCGGACCCGGGCATGGTGTATATTTAGCAGAGATAACAAACACTTAGCGTCGCGGCTGGTCGTCGCGGGTCACAGGACACATTCAAAAAAGCACTAATGGACCGTGCCAGATGGCGTCCGGTGGTCAGCGCGCTGGCTGTGCGCAACGACGGCACAAGGTTCAATGTGAGCCTCCGACCCCTGTCCTTCTGCGCGGTCGCGCAGCGATATTGCTCTCGCGAATAAGTGGTGGTCGGGGAGAGAGGATTCGAACCTCCGGCCCCTGCCTCCCGAAGACAGTGCTCTACCAGGCTGAGCTACTCCCCGACCGGAACCCGCTTTGCAGCGGGAGCCAAGGCGGGGCGGTCTTTAGGCGGCGGTTCACAAGAGCGCAAGTGATATAGGCCGCTTATTCCTGGTCGCGCCGTCCGGCCTCGAGGAGGTCGGGGAGGCGGACCAGTTTCTCGCGCGCGAAACCGGCGCGGGCAGCCGCGATTTCGGCGGCCTCGATCTTCTGCCAGTCGGCGAACAACACCGGCTCGCAACCGCGCGAGGCGAGCAGGCGGTCGAGACCGGCGGCACCGTCGCGGGTGGAGCCTGCCGGCACCGCGGCGGCGATGGCCTCGGCGACCTCGAAGCCGTCGGGACGGTTGGTGCCGATGGTGCCGGTCGGCCCGCGCCGTGCCCAACCGACGGCGTAGAGGCGCTCGGCGATGAGGCCGGTGCGATTGGGATACCGGCCGAGCGCCTCGTCATAGGGGATGCCGGGGATGGGCGGCGAGGAATAGCCGATGCAGGAGATGACGAGCGAGGCGGGCAGGGCGTAGGTCTCGCCGGTCCCGCGCGCCTGCCCGTCGGGACCAAGCGCGGTGCGCTCGACGATGACCTGGCTGGCGCGGCCGTCGCCTTCGATGGCGACCGGCTTGGCGAAGAAGTCGAAGGAGATGGTCTTCGGCTTGCTTCCGTCGGGCGGCGTGGCGGCAAAGGCCCGGAGCAGCTCGACGCTCTTGCGCTGGCCGGGATCGAGCGCGGCGTCCGTGCCCTGGGGCGGGAAATCGGCGGGATCGACCGAGGGCGCGGCAGCCTGAAGATGGCCGAGTTCGCCCAGCTCCTTCGGGGTCATGGCGATCTGGTGCGGGCCGCGGCGGCCAAGGATGGTGATGGAGCGCACCCGGCTGCCGCCAAGCGCCTCGAAGGCATGGGCGACGATGTCGGAGCCGGCGAACTCGGCCGGGGTCTTGGCGAGGATTCGCGCGCAGTCGAGCGCGACATTGCCGTTGCCGACGATGACGGCATGTTCGGCAGACAGCGGTGGGTCGAGGTCGGCGAAATCCGGATGGCCGTTGTACCAGCCGACGAACGCGGCCGAGCCGATCACGCCGGGCAGGTCGTCGCCGGGAATGCCGAGCCGGCGGTCGAGCGGAGCGCCGGTGGCGAGCACCACCGCGTCATAATAATGGAGCAGCTCCTCGATCGACACGTCGGCGCCGAGGTGGACGTTGCCGAGGAAGCGGACCCCGGGGGTGAGCGCGACCTTTTCGTAGCGGCGGGCGACGGCCTTGATCGACTGGTGGTCGGGCGCGACCCCGAAGCGGATCAGGCCATAGGGGACCGGCAGCCGGTCGAGGATGTCGATGGCGACGCCGCCGCCCTTGAGCAAAGCCTCGGCGGTGTAGAAGCCGGCAGGGCCGGAGCCGACGATGGCGACATGTTTCATGGGCTCGGCTCCTCAGGATCTGCGCCGGAAGAAAAGAAATTCTGCCTTGGATTTCAGTTTGTCCACTTCGCGGGCCGGGCGGGCCCCGAAGGTCCGGGATCGGCGGGCGTGAACAGCGTGGCGGACCATCAGCGGAGGATGAACCCCGATGTCCTACTAGGCAAGGCAAGCGCGGCGGCGCGGCGGCACCGAACCCCGGCAGGAGCGGGGAAACAGCCTATTTCTTCGAGCGGTCCTCGAGCAGCAGTTCGCTTCCCTTCGACCGCAGCGCGGCCTCGATCGGCCTGGCCATCATGGCGAGAAGGCCGGGCAGGGCGACGTGGACTCGGACCAGCGCATCTTCCACTTCGAGCCGCGCTTCGGCCGACTGCCCCATGGCCGCGATGACGAGGTCGAGGCGGTCGCCCTGCCATTCGTGCGTGACCGCCGCTCCGCCCGGAAAGAAGCTGGTGAGCTTGTGGATATTGTCCGCGATGCGGCGGCGGGCCTCGGTCCGGCCGAGCTTGTGCGGCAGGTCGACATGGATTGGCTGCGTGCTCATGGAGGCGAGTTGTGGCCCGTCCGGTGTCTTTTCAACCCGCAATGCGTTATGAAGGGGAAATGCGGATCCTTGCGGCGATCCTTGCCGGCCTGACGCTGGCGGCCCCCTCGGCCGCGCAATATGCCGTGCCTCCCGCCTATCCGGCCCCCGTCGCGCCGCTCCGGCCAGCCCCGTACAACGCCGTCTGGAATCCCGCCGCCGACTATGTCGAGGCGGGTCAGGACGAGCCCGGCTATCGCGTCTGGGTGACGCAGGCGCCGTGGCGGGCCGGGGCGGTTGCCGAGTTCCACCGCTATCTGCAGGCGAGCGGCGTCGCCTATGTCGCGCCGACCTGGCAGTTGCTCCGCACCGCCAGCGACTGGCGCCGCTGCGGGGCCGATCCGTTCGAAGTGCCGCCCGCGGAGGAATGGGCGAACATCGTCAATACGCTGCGCTACGTGCGCGACCATGTCGTGCCCAAGGTCGGTCCGGTCGAGCCGGTCAGTGTCTTCCGCAACGCCGGCCTCAACCGCTGCGCGGGCGGGGCACCGGAAAGCGTCCATCGCAGCATGAGCGCGATCGACTTCGTGCCGCTGCAGCCGCTCGACCGGGGATCGATGATCCGCCGGCTGTGCGCCGAGCACCAGGCCGAAGGCCCGCGCTACAATGCGGGCCTCGGCTTCTATGCCAAGATGCGCTTTCACGTGGACAGCTGGAAATATCGGACCTGGGGCCGGACCGATCACGGCCACCTCGCCTGTCCGAAGGCCGAGCCGGTCGTGACCCTGGCAAAGACGACGGGTGGCAGTCCGTCGGGCGCGACGCTTGCAACGGGCGTGACCGCCGCGGTGCAGGCGACCGCGCCGGCTACCGGCGCCGTCGTCCGGCCGGCTGGAGACCCGTTGGCACCGCTGCCGGAGACCAGCGGCGGGCGTTGAGCCCTTGTGTTGCTCAAGGGCAACACTATCTTCCTCCACAGAGGTAGGGGAAGTCTAGCCACATGGATTTCGAGAAATTCACCGATCGGTCGCGCGGGTTCGTCCAGGCGGCCCAGACCATTGCCATTCGCGAGCATCATCAACGGATCGCGCCGGCGCACATCCTCAAGGCGCTGCTCGATGACGAGCAGGGCATGGCCGCGGGGCTGATCCAGGCCGCCGGCGGCGATGCCAAGGCCGCCAAGCGTGAAGTGGACGCGCTGGTCGCGAAGATCCCGGCCGTGACAGGGTCGGGCGCCACGGCGGCACCCGCGCTCGATGGCGATACCATCCGGCTGCTCGACCAGGCCGAGCAGGTCGCTCAGAAGGCGGGTGACAGCTTCGTCACGGTCGAGCGGATGCTGCTCGCCTGCGCGCTCGCCAAGGGCACGGGCGTGGGTGATGCACTGGCCCGTGCGGGCGTGACGGCACAGGGTCTGAACGGCGCCATCGAGAAGCTGCGCCAGGGCCGCACTGCCGACACGCAGGGCGCCGAGGACCGCTATGATGCGCTGAAGAAGTTCGCGCGCGACCTCACCGCCGCCGCACGCGAGGGCAAGCTCGATCCGGTCATCGGCCGCGACGAGGAGATCCGCCGCACCATCCAGGTGCTGGCGCGCCGAACCAAGAACAATCCGGTGCTGATCGGCGAGCCGGGCGTCGGCAAGACCGCCATCGCCGAAGGGCTGGCGCTGCGCATCGCAAATGGCGACGTGCCCGACGGGATCAAGGACCGGCGGCTCCTCAGCCTCGACATGGGCTCGCTGATCGCGGGCGCGAAATATCGCGGCGAGTTCGAGGAGCGGCTGAAGGGCGTGCTCGACGAGGTCAAGCAGGCCGCGGGCGAGATCATCCTGTTCATCGACGAGATGCACACTTTGGTGGGTGCGGGGAAGAGCGAGGGGTCGATGGACGCCTCGAACCTGCTGAAGCCCGCGCTGGCACGCGGCGAATTGCACTGCATCGGCGCGACCACGCTCGATGAATATCGCAAGCATGTCGAGAAGGATCCGGCGCTGCAGCGGCGCTTCCAGCCGGTGTTCGTGGGCGAGCCGACGGTCGAGGACACCATCTCGATCCTGCGCGGGCTGAAGGACAAATATGCCCTGCATCACGGGATCAACATCACCGACGGCGCGCTGGTCGCCGCGGCGACGCTGAGCAACCGCTACATCACCGACCGCTTCCTGCCGGACAAGGCGATCGACCTGATGGACGAAGCGGCGTCGCGGCTGCGGATGGAGGTGGAGAGCAAGCCCGAGGAGATCGAGAATCTCGACCGCCGCATCATCCAGCTGAAGATCGAGCGGGAGGCGCTGAGGAAGGAGACCGACAAGGGCTCCAAGGACCGGCTGGTCGTGCTCGAGAGGGAGCTTGCCAACCTCGAGCAGCAGTCGGCCGAGCTGACCACGCGCTGGCAGGGCGACAAGGAGAAGATCGCCGCCGAGAGCAAGCTCAAGGAGCAGCTCGACGCGCTCCGGCTGGAGCTGGAGCAGGCGCAGCGGAACGGCGATCTCGGCCGCGCGGGCGAGCTTCAGTACGGGCTGATCCCCGAGCTGGAGAAGAAGCTGGCGGAGGCCAACGACAGCCAGGCCAATGCCATGCTGCGCGAGGAAGTGACCGCGGAGGACATTGCGTCGGTCGTCAGCCGCTGGACGGGTATTCCGATCGAGCGGATGATGGAAGGCGAGCGCGAGAAACTGCTCGCGATGGAGAGCATCATCGGCAAGCGCGTGATCGGGCAGGCGGAAGCGGTGAAGGCCGTCTCTACCGCCGTGCGCCGGGCGCGGGCCGGCCTGCAGGACCCGAACCGGCCGCTGGGCTCGTTCCTGTTCCTCGGGCCGACGGGCGTCGGCAAGACCGAGCTGACCAAGGCGCTGGCCGAATTCCTGTTCGACGATCCGAGCGCGATGGTGCGGATCGACATGAGCGAATTCATGGAGAAGCACAGCGTCGCGCGGCTGGTCGGCGCGCCGCCCGGCTATGTCGGCTATGAGGAAGGCGGCACGCTGACCGAGGCGGTTCGGCGCCGGCCCTATCAGGTCGTGCTGTTCGACGAGGTCGAGAAGGCCCATGCCGACGTGTTCAACATCCTGCTGCAGGTGCTGGACGACGGGCGGCTGACGGATGGTCAGGGGCGGACGGTGGACTTCACCAACACGCTGATCATCCTGACCTCGAACCTCGGCAGCCAGTATCTCGCGAACCTTGGCGAGGACGAGCCGGCGGACAAGGTCGAGGCGCAGGTGATGGACGTGGTGCGCGGCCATTTCCGGCCCGAGTTCCTCAACCGGCTGGACGACATCATCCTGTTCCACCGGTTGAGCGCCAGCCACATGGCGCCGATCGTCGACATCCAGGTGCGCAGGCTCGGCAAGCTGCTGGAGGAGCGCGGGATCGTGCTCGACCTCAGCGAGGCGGCCAAGGCGTGGCTGGGGCGGGTCGGCTATGACCCGGTCTACGGCGCGCGGCCCTTGAAGAGGGCCGTGCAGCGCTACCTGCAGGACCCGCTGGCGGACGCTATCCTGGCGGGCAGGGTGCGCGACGGGCAGAAGGTGCGGGTGGACGAGGGCGACGGCGCGCTCGTCCTGACGCCGAAGGAAGAGGTGGCGGCGGCGGCCTGAGGGCTGCCGCCGGGCATTGCCCGACCTAGTTTGGCAGCTGCCCCAGTGTCGAGTCCGACCGCTTCTTGAGATCGCCGAGGCCGCTCTGGCTCTTGGCGGCGATATCGTCCCACTGCTTCCTGGTGCGGCAGGTCCGAACCGGCAGCATCGAGCCGGTCGGAACGATCTTCTCGCAGACCTTCTCTTCCCTTGCGGGCTTGGCCGATGGCGCTTCGGCGCCGGCCTGCGGTGCCGCAGGTCCGGCCATGGCCGCACTGGCGAGGGTCAGGCTGGCGACGGCCACGAACGCTTTCATGCAACGAACTCCTTGAACGTCACGCAATGTTGGCGCCCGCGGCTGCGGCCGTCGCGCTGTTTTCGACGAAGGGGCAAAGAAAATGGGCGGCGCCTTCCGGCACCGCCCACTTCCTTACCGTTTGTCCGGGCCCTTAGAGGGTGACGCGGACACCGGCGCGCCACTGGCGGCCCAGGTAGTTGTTGCCGGCCGTGACCGGGTTGAACAGGTGGGCACCATAGGTCGCCGGATCGATCGGCGGGAGCTTGTCGAACGCGTTCAGCACGTTGACGTAGAAGGTGAAGCGATCGTCGACGCGGAACTGGGTGTTCAGGTCGAAGGTCGTGTAGCCCTTCACGTCGCACGGCAGGTAGCCGTTGCCGCTCGGGTCGACGCCGAGACCGCAGTCACCGCGTTCGCC
The DNA here is from genome assembly GCF_029637485.1 of Sphingomonas sp. LHG3406-1. Taxonomy (GTDB): domain Bacteria; phylum Pseudomonadota; class Alphaproteobacteria; order Sphingomonadales; family Sphingomonadaceae; genus Sphingomicrobium. Next base: position 2,193,898 of record NZ_CP069128.1, read on the forward strand.
GCCCTGGTCCTCGGCCGACAGGTTGTAGCCGCTGATGTAGTTCACCGTGCCGGTGACAGCGACCGCGCCGAAGTCGAGGGTGTTCTGCCACGAAGCGCGCCACTTGGGCGTGCCCGAACCCGCAGTCAGGTTGTAGTTGCCGAGGGTGCCCTCGTAACGCTCCTTGCTGCCGTCCGGGAAGGTCGTGCTCAGCTCGAGGATACGGCTGGCTTCGGCCGACGAGGTCCAGCGGATCCCACCGATTTCGAAGCGCGCGAGCGCCGCGAAGTCGAGACCGCGCGAACGGATCTCGTTGGCGTTGACCAGCTGGGCCTCGATGAAGCCGATGACCGGAAGGGCGTTCGGGTTGTTCGTATCCGGCGCGCCCGGGATGACATTGTAGCCAGCCGGGATCGGGCAGGTGCCGCCGTTGAACTGGGCCGCGGTGCAGGAATAGTAAGCTGCAAGCGCCGGGGCGTTCGACGGCGAGGTGATCGAGCCGGTCTTCTTGATGTCGAAGTAATCGACAGTGAAGGTCAGCTGACGGATCGGGTTGAGGATCGCACCGAGCGTGATGCTGCGCGACTTCTCCGGATCCAGGTTCGGCGAGGCCAGGGTGGTCAGGCCGTAGCTGTTGGTGCGGATGTAGGCCGGGCAGCTGCTGTAGGTCGCGAGCGAGCAGCCATACTGCGCCAGGAAGGAGTCGGTGAAGTTGGTCTGCGCCGTGTTCACGAAGCCGGTCGTCGGCAGGGCGTTCGCCTCACCGAAGGCTGGAATACGGAAACCACGCGACCAGGTGGCACGAAGCGCGAGCTGCTCGAACGGCTCGAACTTGGCACCGACCTTCGGCGAGAAGGCGCTCTGGCCCGACGAGTAGTGATCGTAACGACCCGACACGTTCACATCGAGCATGTCGAAGACCGGCGCATTGATTTCGCCGAACACCGACTTGACCGTGCGGTTACCCTTGGTGCCGAAGGCGTTCAGGGTGAAGAAGCGCTGGGTCGGCCCATTGTAGTCGGGGTTGCCCGACGGAGCATCGACCGACTCGTAGCGGATCTGACCACCGAAGCCGACCTGGAGCGGACCGCCCGGCAGATCGAACAGCGAACGACCGAACGACACCTGCGCCGCCAGGAGGTCCGACTTCGCATTGGTGATGTTGTCAGGACGGACGAAGTCGTTGACCGCTTGGCTGTTCAGCTCCGGGTTGACGAGGTTCACCGTTCCCTGGGCGATCGCCGTCAGGAAGTTGTTGATGAACACGTAGCCGGTCTGCGTACGACGAAGGTCGTTGCGCATCGCGGTGAGGTCGGCCCGGACGTCGAAGCCGGCGAACGACGTGGTGACGCCGGCAGCCGCGCGGTAAACGGTGCTGCGGGTTTCGTTGTACGTCGGGTCGGTGAACGGACGGCCGATCAGACGGGCAACCTGGCCCTGCGCCGCGAACGGATTGTTCGGGTTGAGCGTGGCACCCGGCGTCGTGGCGGTGCAGCCGGTGTTGATACCGCTCGGGTCGGCGACGCCGGTCGGGCAGACGTAGACCGGAAGGGACAGGACGAAGGAGCCCGGAGCCAGGTTGGCGGCCGGACCGGTCGCAGTCGAGAACGGGCGGAACAGAATGCCCGCGTTGGCGGTGCCGCGGACGACCGGCGGGAAGCCGTCGTACGAGCTTTCGCTCTGCTGGAAGTTCACCATGAAGTAGCCTTCAGTGGTGTCGTTGATGCGGGCGGTGACCCGGCCCGAACCGCCGAAGCGGGTGATCTTCGGCGCCGCCGTTCCGAACAGCAAGGTGGTGTCGTTGGCGCAGAAGGTCGTCGGCGCAGTCGCCGACGCGGCGAGATCGTCCGCCGTCGCGGTGCTGGGCGTGCCGTAGACGCAGCCGGCAGTCGGATTCAGCAGCTGGTAGCGGCCAGCGGCAGTGGTGTTGGTCGGATCATAGGGGCGAACGTACGGCTGGTAGCCGCCAACGAGAAAACTGCCGTCGCCGTTGATGAGCCCGGTTGTCGGGTCACGGCCGTTGACGATGTTGTTCGGACCGCAAACGCCGTTGCGGCAGATACGGCTCTGGTCGTCGGTGTTGAACGGATAGGCCAGGTCGCGGTTCATGACCTTGCCCTGGTTGAAGTAGAAGCCGCTCAGGTAGGCGTTGAGGCCGTTGGTGGCGAGATCGCCGAAGCCGACGGTGGCCGACATGCGATAGTTGGGCGCATTGCCGTCTTCGCTGATGCCGGCTTCCGCGCGGGCACTGAGACCGCGGAACTGGCGCTTGGTGATGATGTTCACCACGCCCGCGATCGCGTCGGCGCCGTAGGTCGACGAAGCGCCGTCACGCAGCACTTCGACGCGGTCGACGATGTCGTCCGGAATGGTGTTGAGGTCGACGAAGTTACGCGAACCGTCGTCGGCGAGCGGGTAGTAAGCGGCGCGCTGGCCGTCGAACAGGACCAGCGTCGAGTTGGTCGACAGGCCGCGCAGCGACACGGCCGAGGCGCCGGCCGCGAACGCGCCGTTGGCGCTGAAGCTGTTGGTGAGAGCCGGGCCGTTGTTCGAGGTCAGCGACTGGATCGCGTCCTGGACGGTGTTCTGGCCGCGCTTGTCGATCGTGTCGGCGGTCACGACGGTGATCGGCGAAACGGTCCGCGAGGTGGTGCCACGGAAGAGGGTGCCGGTGACGACAACTTCCTGCTCGGTGCTGCCGGTATTGGTGTTGGGGACCGGAGCGTCGGCCTGAGCCTCGTCCTCGGCCTGGGCCTGCGGGGTGGAGCTCTGTGCGCCCGGGCTATTGGTGGCGTCCTGCGCCAGGGCGGGCGACGCGATCAGAAAGGCGGGAACGCCTGCGCCGAAGATGGCGACCGCACGCAGAGCGGCGGATGCGCGTAGATAGGACTTCATGTGAAACACTCTCCCCTTACAGCGCCGTGGCGCTCAAGAATTCCGCCGACGCACCTCAGAGGGCGCCCGCGCATGCGGGTTCATCGGCCGTAGGTCAGGGTGAGTAAAGGTTAACGCAGCCTCTCGGGCGATCGTGACACACCCGTTGTGACATAAAGATGACGGTATCATGGTAATCGTCTTGTTTGTGAGGCTTGACGAAAATTCCTTGTATTCCGCCACTTCCGGTCACCAGACGAAGGCAGCAGTCAGCAATTGTCCGGACAGGCAGCAGCGCCACTCTCCGAAAAAGTTGCACGGGCACCATTTTCCAGGGAACCGTGGCTCAAAAGCACATAATGATTGCGAGGAAAAACAGGACGTTATTGGTCATCTTTGTGCTGGCAAAACATTGAAGCCACAGCAGTGGTGCCATCCTGCCGCACTTGCTCTCCAACGTACGCCGCCTGGCAAGTCCACATTGTGGCCGACGAGCCACAAGGGAGGTCGAAACTGGCGAACGGGTTTGCGACACCCTTGTGACGGAGCCGGTACAACCATAGCAGGGCGGCATCGTGTGGGCGTGTGCGGGCGTCGCTTCGGCGACTCAGCTGCGTCCGGGGGCATTTTTTCAACAGGGGGAGACCCAATCGTGCGTCACTTTACCACCCGATCGCTGCTGCTGGCGTCGACCATCGCAGCCGGCATCGCCGCCACTCCGGCTGCCGCGCAGAGCAATGCGCCTGCGCCGGGCAACGACACGCAAGCGACCGACGAAGTGGTCGAGGCGACCTCCGATGCCAACCAGCCCACCGGCGATGCGTCCGAGATCGTGGTCACCGGTTCACGCATCGTGCGTCCGAACCTTACTGCCAATTCGCCAATCGCGGTGGTGACGGGCGAGCAGACGGTCGCACAGGGCGACATCACGCTCGACACCTATCTGAACACCCTGCCGCAGGTGAACCCGTCGGGCACCACCACGTCGAACAACCCGGGCAATGCGGGTCAGGCGAACCTCAACCTTCGCGGTCTCGGTTCCAACCGTAACCTCGTGCTGATCGACGGTCGCCGGCCGATGGTGTCGGCGACCGACCAGACGGTCGACCTCAACACCATCCCGCAGGGCCTGATCGAGCGCATCGAGGTGATCACCGGCGGTGCCGGCGCCGCCTATGGTGCCGACGCCATCTCGGGTGTCGCCAACATCATCCTGCGCAGGAATTTCGAAGGTCTCGAGCTGCGCGCCGGCTACTCCAACTCGCTCCCCGAGACGGACGCGATGGAGTATCAGATCAGCGGTGTCCTCGGCGCCAACTTCTCGGATGGCCGCGGCAATGTGGTCATCTCGGGCGAATTCTCGGACCGCCAGGGCCTGATCAAGTCGCAGCGCGCCTTCGCCAGCCAGGCGACCTCGACCACCGGCGTTCCGCCGACGGGTAGGCTGATCGAAAACAACGCAATCCCGCAGGCCGCGATCGATGCGCTGTTCAACGGTGTCTATGGCGTGCCGCTCGCGCAGACGCCGCGTTCGGGCCTCAGTCAGCTGCACTTCAACAGCGACGGCACGCTGTTCGGCTCGGGTACCTTCAACAGCCCGCTGAACGTCAGCAACTATCGCTACGACCCGCTTGGTGGCGATTCCGCGGCGGCCAACCAGAACTTCTTCCCGGATTTCTATTCGTACAACTTCGACGCCATCAACCTGCTGGTCCTCCCGCTGACCCGCCGCTCGGCGTTCGTGAAGGCCAATTACGAGATCGATCCGAAGGCCGAAGTCTTCGTTCAGGCCGGCTACACCGACTATAGCTCGGTGCAGGCGCTGGCCCCGACCCCGATCGGCGTCCGCATCTACAATCCGGCGACGCCGGGCGGCGCCTCGTTTGCGACGTCGCCGCTGATCAACACCGGCGTGTTCATCACCAACTCGGTCATCCCCGTCACCAACCCGTTCATCCCGGCCCAACTCGCCACCCTGCTGGCGGCGCGTACCGGCGATGACACCAGCCTCGTCGGCTCGGGCGCGACGGAGCCGTTCCGCTTCGCCATCCGTACCCTTGGCGCAGGTCTGCGCGAGTCGACCTACGACAGCACCGTCACTCAGGCCCTCGGCGGCCTGCGCGGCGAGATCGTCGGCGACTGGCGCTACGAAGCCTATTGGAGCTACGGCAAGACGGTCATCGATCGTTCGGCAGCCGGCAACATCAACGTCCAGCGCCTGCAGCAGCTGCTCGAGGCTCCGGACGGCGGCGCCAGCCTCTGCGCCGGCGGCTACAATCCGTTCGGCGTCCAGCCGGTCAGCCAGGCCTGCGTCGACTATCTCAGCGTGACCGGCTTCACCTCGACCGAGTTCACCCAGAACGTCGGCCAGGCCTTCGCCACCGGTTCGCTGTTCGCCCTTCCGGCCGGCAACGTCCGCGGCGTGCTGGGCATCGAGAAGCGCGACTTCACCTACGATTTCGATCCGGGCGCCCTGTCCGGCCCGATCGCCGGCTTCAACACCGCAAGCCCGGTCAACGGCCGCAACGGCTTCCTCGACTACTTCGGCGAGCTCTATGTTCCGCTGCTGAAGGATCAGGGCTTCGCCAAGAACCTCGACGTCACCTTCGGCTATCGTCGTTCGCGCAGCAATGCCGAGAACGTCCGCACGGCCGTGGAGACTCCGAAGGTCTGGTCGAACGCCTACAAGATCGAGGCGAGCTGGCAGCCGATCGACCCGGTCCGCATCCGCGGCAGCTTCCAGCGTTCGGTCCGCGCGCCGAACTTCGGCGAGCTGTTCTCGGGCGGCGCCTCGTTCGTGTCGGCCTTCGACCCCTGCTCGAACGGCACCAATTTTCGCGCCACCCGTGGCACGGCCGGCCGTGACCTCTGCATCCAGAACGGCGTTGGCGGCGGCTCCATTCCCGCGAGCGGCCCCTTCACGCCCACGACGGCTCAGATCAACGCGTTCAACGGCTTCGCCGCGACGCCGGGCCTTCAGGTCAACACCAATTTCACCGGCAACATCAACCTGAAGCCGGAGAAGGCCAACACCTTCACCGTCGGCGGCGTGTTCGAGGCGCTGGGGATCATCGGCTCGATCGACTATTACAACATCAAGGTCAGCGACAAGATCTTCGGCCCGGACACGAACCTGATCATCGCCGCCTGCTACGGCTATCTTGATGGCTACAATGCGACCCTGGCGGCGACCAACGACTATTGCCGCTCGATCACCCGCGCTGGTTCGAACCTGTCGTCGGTGTCGCCTCGCGTCGCCATCGGCGGCGACGGCGTCAACTTCCTCAGCGTCAATCAGGGCATTGTGAAGACCAGCGGTATCGACGTGCAGCTGGCCTGGAAGATCCCGACGCGCTTCATGGGTCCGAAGTCGCAGATCAACTTCGATACCTACGTCAACTATCTGATCAACTTCAAGAATGAGGAACTGCCGGGCGTCGTTCTCGACTATGCCGGAACGGTCAGCTACTTCGGCCAGGGTCTCGGCACGAGCTTCCCCGAGTGGAAGGGCACTGCCAACATCAACTGGCAGGTCGAGCCGTTCACCTGGTCGAACCGCATCCGCTACATCGACGCGATGAAGAACCGTGGTCTGGTGCAGTTCGCGGGCGAGAGCTCGTCCTTCACCGGCGTCGGCTCGGTCTGGTACTTCGACACCGCGCTGCAGTGGGACTTCCTGAAGCGCTACACCTTCCGGATCGGCGTGAACAACCTGTTCAACAAGCAGCCGCCGACCTACTCGCCGAACGTGCAGTCGGGCACCGACCCGTCGCTCTACGACGTTGTCGGCCGCCGCGGCTTCGTCCAGGCTCGGCTGAAGTTCTAAGGGCCGGCCTGGCGACAGTCAGGACAGAAAAGGGGCGGGGCTGCCGGTGGCGGTCCCGCCCTCTTCTCGTCTGGACTTGCGCGCATCGGTCCTGTTTCGCGACGCGGCACTTGCCGCTCTCCGGAACCCGGCAGTGGCGGCGGCCTCCGCCGCCTTGAGGCGACCGGGAGACCGATGACGAACTGCGAGGATCGGGCAGGTAACCGGCTCGCACTTCGCCAAGCGCGTGTGCGTTGGCGGGGATGAGCTGGCCGCGCGGCGCGAGCGCGACATGCGGAGCGGGGCCGAAATCATCAACAAGCCCAACATCAATCCCAACCGAGCGGCCTTGCCGCCACCTGCTCGACCCGCTTTGATGCGGCCATGACCGCCACCGCGCTTGCCGACCGTGCCTATGAACTGCTGGACGCCGGGCGCGAGGAAGAAGCGATCGGGCCGCTCCTGGACGCGCTTGCCTGCGATGGCGAGCAGGCGGGCCTGTGGCAGGCGCTCGGCATCTGCCTGCGCGCCGCCGAGCGGCTCGACGAGGCAGGCGCCGCCTTCGAGCGGGCATCCGCTCTGGCGCCGGGCGACCGGCGGATTCTCCAAGGGCTCGCCCAATGCCATTACGAAGCGGGCATGGAGGCGGTGCCGACCTTCGAGCGCGCGCTGGGGATGGGCGGCTTCGATCCCGCCATCGGCCAGGCATTGGCTGCGGCGATTGCCGCCGAGCAGGGGCCGCATGCGGCGCTCGAGCGCCTTGAGCAACTGCTGGTCGCGCAGCCGGACTGGCTCGCCGGCCATTGGCTTGCCAGCCGGCTCGGCGCGGCAGCAGGGCGGGACGATCCGGTCGATCGCACCATCGCCGCCGAGATCGCGCGGCGCCCGAATGCAACGCACCTCTGGCAGCATCGGCTGTTCACCCTGATGCACAGCCGCCAGTGGGACGAGGCGCTGCGAGTGGCACGCGAGGCGCGGCACCGCTTCCCGAACGAAGCGATGTTTGCGTGGAACGAGGCTGGCGCCGCGACCGAGGCGGGCGAGGTGGAGGCGGCCGAACGGCTATACCAGTCACTTGGCGGCCTGCCCGATGTGTCGAACGCCATCTACCGTTGCCGTCACTGGCTTCGGCGCCGCCAGCCGGAGCACGTCGCCGCCCTGCACGGGCAAATCCCCGGACCTGCGGGGTTCGAGGGCCTTTACCCCTATTTCGCCATCGCCTGGCGGATGCTGGACGATGTCAAAGCCGACTGGCTCGAGCCTTCCGCCCTGGTGGCGGTCCACGATCTTGCCGGCGAGCTTCCGCCGCTGGCCGACCTGGCCGACCATCTGCGCGGGCTGCACAATCAGGTGCGCCAGCCGCTCGAGCAGTCGGTTCGTGGCGGCACCCAGACCGATGGCAATCTGCTGCTCCGCGCCGAGCCGATGGTGAAGGCGCTGCGGGAGGTGCTGGCGCGGACCATCGCAGACCATGTCGCGAGCTTGCCCCCCAGTGATGCTGCTCACCCTCAGCTCCGCCACCGCCGCGACCGGCCGGTGCGCTTTTCCGGCAGCTGGTCGGTGCGGCTGCAGTCGGGTGGGCACCACGACGCCCACGTCCATCCCGAGGGCTGGTTCAGTTCGGCACTGTACGTGGCGCTGCCGGAAAGGATGGGCGGGGACGACAAGGCCGGCTGGCTGGCGCTCGGCGCGCCGCAGGACAGCCTTGGCCTCGATCTTTCGCCGGTGCGGATGATCGAGCCCAAGCCGGGTCGACTGGTGCTCTTTCCGTCGACCATGTGGCACGGCACGGTTCCGTTCGCCGCGGGCGAGCGGCTGACGGTGGCGTTCGATGTGAAGGTGCCGGCCTGAGTGGACGGTGGCGACGCGAAGGTGGCCGCAGCCTAGCGGGCGCGGCCCTCGGCGGTGAAGCTCGCGGCGGCGTCGACATAGGGCTCTTGCCGGGCGACGCTCCAGTAGCGCAGCTGGTCGAGCGAGATCCTGGCCCCGGTGACGGCGCAGCGGACATGATCGCCGTCGCTCAGCAGGCGGAAGGTGCCGGCCATATAGTGGATGCGCGCCTCGCGCCCGCTGCCCTGCATCAGCATGTCGTCACTCGTCCCGTCTCGTTCACCTCAGTCGAAGAGGTTTGGCTGGGGAGGGACATAGGCGCGCCTGGGGCTTCGCTCAACCTTTGCGGGGGAGGGAGCGGGGGCGGGGGCAGGGGTCGTGGTGCCGTCGACCGTCGCCGGCAACTCGCCGTCCCCGAAGTGGAGCAGGAGGAGGCCGGCGGCGCGGGCGTCGGCGGCGTGGGTGAGGGTGCGGCCGTCCGCTCCCGCCGTGACCCGGACGAAGCCACGGCCGAGCGGCCGGTCGGGGTGGACGAGCGGGAGCATCTTGGCGGCGGCGCCGAGCTGGTCGGTCAGCCGGGCGAGCTTCTGGGAGAGCAAGTCGGGACGGAGGCGGGCGGCGGTGAGGTTCATCAGCGCCTCGGCCTTGTGGGCACGGGCGGAAAGACCGCGCGGGAGCCGCTCGCCCACCTCGTCGAGCCGCTGGCGCTTGGGCCCGAGCAAGGTGTCGGGCTCGGGGAAGCGGCAGGCAGTGAGGGCCAACCGCTCGCGTGCGTCGTTGGCGCGCTTGTTGAGGCAGCGGTGCTTGCGGGCGGAATAATCGTCGAGCAGCGCCATCAGCTCGGCCCGCACCGGCACCGCCAGTTCGGCGGCGGCAGTGGGGGTGGGCGCGCGAAGGTCGGCGGCATGGTCGATGAGCGTGGTGTCGGTCTCGTGGCCGACGGCGCTGATCAGGGGGATGGGCGATTCCGCCGCGGCGCGGACCACTTCCTCCTCGTTGAAGGCCCACAGATCCTCGATCGATCCGCCGCCGCGGGCGACGATGATGAGGTCGGGGCGCTCGGGGTAGGAAGCGAAGCCCCGGATGGCGGCGGCGACCTTGCTCGCCGCGCCCTCGCCCTGGACCGGCACCGGCCAGACGATCACGCGGGTTGGGCAGCGGTCCTCGAGGCGGTGGAGGATGTCGCGGATGACGGCGCCGGTCGGCGAGGTCACCACGCCGATGACTTTTGGCAGGAAGGGCAGCGGCCGCTTGCGGGCGGCGTCGAACAGCCCCTCGGCGGCGAGCGCTCGGCGGCGCTTGTCGAGCAGCGCCATGAGCGCGCCTTCGCCGGCCAGCTCCAGCCGCTCGACCACGATCTGATATTTGGAGCGGCCCGGATAGGTGGTCATCTTGCCGGTGGCGATGACCTCGGCGCCGTCTTCGGGGCGGAAGGCGAGGCCGCCGGCGGCGCTGCGCCAGATGACCGCATCGATGCAGGCCGCGTCGTCCTTCAGGGTGAAGTAGCAATGCCCCGAGCTGTGCCGCTTCCAGCCCGAAATCTCGCCGCGCACACGAATCCGGCCGAACCGGTCCTCGACGGTGCGCTTCACGGCATGGGCCAGTTCGCCGACACTCATCGGCGGTGAATTGTCGCCCTGCCTTCCCTCCGCTAGGAGGCTGCCGGGAATGTCGAACTCTTCCATCAATATCCTGCTGCTGGGCTCGGGCGGGCGCGAGGATGCGCTGGCCTGGGCCTTGAGGCAATCGCCGAGCTGCAACCATCTGATCGCCGCGCCGGGCAATCCCGGGATCGCGCGCTGGGCCGAATGCCTCGCCATCGACCCCAGCGACCCCGCGAAGGTGGTGGCGCTCGCGAGGGAGCGCAATGTCGGGCTGGTCGTGGTCGGTCCCGAAGCGCCGCTGGTGGCGGGGGTGGCCGATGCGTGCAGCGAGGCTGGCATTCCGGTGTTCGGGCCGTCGGCGGCGGCGGCGATGCTGGAGGGAAGCAAGGGCTTCACCAAGGACCTGTGCCTGGCCGAGGGAATTCCGACCGCCCGCTACGTCCGGACCGACGACCTGGAGACGGCGAACGCGTCGCTGGACGAGTTCGGCCTGCCGGTGGTGGTCAAGGCCGACGGGCTGGCGGCGGGCAAGGGCGTGACCATCGCGATGACCCGCGCGGAAGCCGAGGCGGCGGTGCGCGCGGCCAATGGCGGGCCGCTGGTGATCGAGCAATTCCTCGAAGGCGAGGAGGCGAGCCTGTTCGCCCTGGTCCACGGCGAGCAGGCGGTGGCGCTCGCCTCGGCGCAGGACCACAAGCGGGTTGGCGAGGGCGATACGGGTCCCAACACCGGCGGCATGGGCGCTTACTCGCCGGCGCCGGTTCTGACCCCCGAGCTCGAGCGGCGGGCGATGGAGGAGATCGTCCTGCCGACCGCGCGGGCGATGGTGCGGGCGGGAACGCCGTTCGTCGGCGTGCTCTATGCCGGGCTCATGCTGACCGACGAGGGACCCAAGCTGATCGAATATAACGTCCGCTTCGGCGATCCCGAGTGCGAGGCGATCATGCCGCGCCTGAAGGGCGACGTGGCCCAGCTGCTGCTGGCGGTGGCGGAAGGGCGGATGGACGCGGTCCGGCCGGAGCTTTCGGCCGAGCACAGCATGACGGTGATCCTTGCGGCGGGGGGCTATCCCGGGACGCCGCGCAAGGGCGGGACGATCGACGGGATCGAGGCCGCCGAACGGGTGCCGGGCGTGACCGTCTTCCATGCCGGCACCGCGCGGCACGGATCGGGCGCGCTGCTGGCGGCGGGCGGACGGGTGCTGGCCGTGACGGCGGTGGGCCCAAGCCTCGCCGAGGCGCGGGCGCGGGCCTATCAGGCGGTGGACGCGATCGACTTTGCCGATGGCTTTCACCGCCGCGACATCGGATGGCGCGAGCTGGAGCGGAGCGCATGAACCGGAAGATGATCCTCGGCATGGGTGCGCTGGCGGCGGTGGCTGTGGCCGAACTCCATCACGGCCTGCTCGGCGGTGCCGAGGTCGAGGCGCGGATCGAGCAACGGGCCCGCAACCTGCTCTTCTATTACGACCTGCCGCAGATCAGCGCGCGGATGGATGAGAAGCCGCTCAGCCGACGCCTGATCCTGGCGGGCCCGGCGGACGACTTCCAGCGTCGTGCGTTGGTGGAGAAGATGGGAGAGCTTCCGGGAGTGAACGAGGTGCGCTGGGCGCCGGGCAGCCCGGTCGTCGACTATTGGGCCGAACGCCGCCGCCGCCGGGCGCAGCAGGCGCAGGAAGCGCCGCAGCCGGAGGCGCCCGCGCCGAAGTCCAGGCCGGCCGAGGCGACCCGCTGATGCCGACCCTGCCACTGTTCGTCGAAGCAGCCCTGCTCGGCCTTGTCGGCTTCGGGCTCGGCCTCGTCGTCGCTTATCTCGCCGAGCTTCACCGCCGGCGGCAGTCCAGAGGATGGAACGAGTGGGAATGACTGAATTGCTGAACGCTTACTGGCCGATGATCCTGATCGCGGTCGCCATTGGCCTCGTCGTCGGCCTGATCGTCTTCCGCAAGCCCAAGCAGAAGGTGACGCTGAGCAAGACCGAGACGCCGGTCCGTCCGCACATGGCGGTGGCCGAGGAGCGCCGGGCGCCGGCGGCCGATCCGGGCGGCGAGGGCAATGGCATCGGCGACGAGATCGCCGCTGCGGCGAGCGACGTCGCCGGCCAGGTGGTCGGCGCCAAGGTGCACTCCAACCTGCCGGGCAGCCACGGCGTGCCCGACGACCTGCAGCGGATGAAGGGCGTCGGCCCCAAGCTCGCCGGCCTGCTCCAGGCGCGCGGCCTGATCAGCTTCCAGCAGATCGCCGCCCTGACGCCGGAGGAGGTCACCGCGATCGATGCCGACCTCGGCGCCTTCAAGGGCCGCCTCACCCGCGACCGGGTGATCGAACAGGCCGCCTATCTCGCCCGCGGCGACCAGGCCGGATACGAGCGGGAGTTCGGCAAGCTCTGACGCGGGAGAGCGCCGGCCGGGCGCTCCCGCGGTTGAGGTCACACCATCGCCGATGCGGAATCGCGCCGTAGCGGCGGCCCTCCCGCGACTTTTTCAACGAAGTCAGGGCCTTGGGGCCCGTGCTGCAGGAAGGCGAAGATGAACAAGGTCACGAAGGTCACCGGTGGCGGCCTGTTCGCTCGGGTTCGGTGTGACCTTCGGAGGGGCGCATTCGGCAATGAGAAAGAACGGACGGTAAACTTCTGCGGTCAGGCAAGCAGGCGGAATCCTACTAAGCAAGCCGCTACGGTAATGTCTGCTTTGGGTGGAAAGCGGACCCTCGCGCTTGTGGGCATCACGACGCGTAGATTAGGTTCGCGATGGCGTTCGATCCCCACACGAATAACGCGAACACCACCGTCTCAGCGGCGGCGAAGAGGTAGCGGTCTCGCCATCGAAGCACTCGGCTTCCCGCGAAAAGCACCAGTGCAATGGCAGCAGCCGGTAGCAGCGGCAGCCGCTCAATCTCATTCGAGGGCACGTAGGGCAGCGTGAAGAAGAGCGCCGCGAAGAGCAGGGCCGCTTCTGCCAACCGAACGCCAGCTTCTTTCATCAGAGGAGACTAGCGCCGTCATCATCTTGCGCAACTGAATGTCCGCAATGGGTCGAAAACGGACATGCGGCGAGGAGAGGCGGATCTGGGCTCTGGCGTGGAAGAGGGTCGGTCCGCGAGCCGGTGGGACAGTTGGTTACAGGCGGTCCATCCGCAGCCAGCGGCGATCGCCTGACCAGGCCTTGCGGAAGGCGGCTTCGGTGCGTGTCGCCTCCTCGTGGCGGCCGAGCGCGCGCTCGGAAGCGGCGAGGCCGTGGAGCACCCAGCCGTTGTTGGGCGACTGCGCCAGGGCCGTCGCGAAGGCCGCGCGGGAGGCCTCGTAGCGGCCCGCCTGGAACAGGGCCGCGCCGAGCGACTGATTGACGGGATAATACCAGTAGGGCGGCTCCATATACGGAATGGACTGCTCGATCGCCGCCGCTTCGCGCAGCAGCGCGACGGCACTGGCATATTGCCGGTTGGCCTGCGCCCAGCGCGCCCTCGCCACCTTCTCGGCAAGCTTTACCAGGTCTTTTGCAGGAACGCCCTGGTCGATCATCGGCTGGAGGGCGTCGCTGGCGCCGATCGCCCGGAGCCTCGCGATCTCCCGGTCGAAGCCGGCGCGGTCGCGCTGCCGGGCGCGGGCGACGGCGCGGGCGTAGAAGCGCATGGCGGTGGGATAGGGCAGCCGGGCGTCGGGAGCCTTCATCGCCAGGATCTCGGCCGGCGAGGCGAATTGCGCGGCGGCGAAATAGGGGGCGGCATTGACCGCCTGGATCCAGGCGATCCGGGCGCTGACGGCGGGGTCGAGCAGCCGGTCGAGCTTGCGCGCCTCGCGGATGGCGACCGTCATCTCGCCGGCCATCTGGGCGGACGCCACGATGAAGTGCACGTTGTGGGGATAGTAGCCGTAGCGGACGAGCCCCTTGTCGCCGCTTTCCCGGATCCAGGCTTCGTCCGCGCGGGCGGCGGCCATGTTGGCGCGGATCGAATCCTGCCAGCGGCCGCGCACGTAATAGATGTGCGCGGGCATGTGGACGAGGTGTCCGAGCGCCGGCGCCAGCGGCCGGTCAAGCCGGTCAGCGGCCGCTTCGGCGCGGCCTGGCTCCGGACCATTCTCCATCAGGTGGACGTAGAGGTGGGCGGCCTGCGGATGATCGGGGCTGCGGGCGAGCACGGTTTCGACCAGCCGAACGGCGTCCGCGATCCGCTCCTTCGGCTGCTTGTCGGCGGCCCAATAATCCCACGGCCTGGTGTTCATCGCGGCTTCCGCGGCGACGAGGGCGAGGTCGTCATGGGCCGGGTGCGCCCGTGCGGCGGCCAGCATGGCGTCGGCGAAGCTGCGATCGAGAGCGGCGCGGTCGGCCGCGGGATCGAGCGCGTAGCGCCTGGCCATGGCGGCGGTCAGGGCCTGCTCGACCGGCGTGGCCTTGCGTGCCAGCCAATCGGCGTAGGCGGCGGCGCCGAAGGCCCGGGCGTTGACCGCGGAGTCCATCGGCGCGTTGATGTTGGGGCCGTGCGCAAAGGCTTCGCCCCACCAGCACATGGCGCAGGCCGGATCGCGCCGCTGTGCCTCGCGGAAGGACGCGATCGCCGCCGCATGGTTGAAGCCATAGGCGAAGGCCAGCCCCTGGTCGAAGTAGCGCTGCGCGTCGGGACTGGCGGTCGTGATCGGGAAGCCGACCCCGCCCATGCCGTCGTGGAGGCGTATGGTGGCCGACGGAGACAGCTGGACGGCGGCCGCCGACAGGGACAGCATTGCCCGCATCGAGTGGCCACGGTGAAAGCCGCCGGCGTGCGCAGCGTGGGAGGGAGGCGGCGCGGGCGCTTCGGCCCCGACCAGCGTGCAGGCCGCTAATGCCAGCACCAGAGCACGAATATGCTGCTTCATCGCCAACCCCCATCGACGGAGGGCAGGATTGTAGCACATTTTGCGGCTGCAATCTCCACCTGCCGGGCGAGGGGCGACCGGTTCGGGCAACCTCTTGCGTCTACCGGCCGAATGAGGCAGCTTTGATGCACCGGCGGCCCTGACGGCCGCTGCTGAGGACCACGCGCCCACGATGCTTCGCTTTCGGGTCATGGTGAACTTTACCGGCCGGCATTCCTGCGGGGTGCCGGACAAGAAGGTCATCAACCCGAATTGAGCGCCTGAACCCGACCGCGGACAGGCGCGGGAGGTCCAGGAAAATGAAGCTCGATCCTCAACTCAACAGCATCATTGCGTCTCCGCCCGTCGACCTGCTGCGGGCCGACATCGACCGCATCGACGACCAGATCCTCGCCCTGCTCGAGCAGCGCTATCCGCTGGTGCAGCGGATCGCGGCGGCGAAGAACATCGAGCAGGAGCCCGCACTGGCGCTGCGGCCGGCGCGGGAACGGCACATCGTCGACCGGCTGTCGGCCCGGGCGGTGCAGGTGCCGGCCGAGGACGTGCGGCACATCTGGCGCTCGATCCTGTCGCTGAGCGCCAAGCACCAGCGCGCCTATCGCATCATCCTGTGGGGGCCGGAGACGGCGCGGCTGGCGCTCTCGACGCTGGCGGCGGCGCGCTACGGCGACCGGGTGGCGATCGACTGGGCTGGGGGCGAGGGCTGGACCGAGGCGCTGGAGGAGGCGCGCCGGGGCGATGCGATCCTGATGGTGCCCGCGGACATGGAACGCGGGGCGGCGTGGGAGGGGCTGGACCTGATCGCCCGTCACCCGACCGGATGCGATACGCACCCGTGGGTGATGGAGCTGGGGCGGCTGGCCGACAGCGGCGAATGGCTGGGGGCAGAGGGCGCGGCGGAGGCCGATGCCGCACCGCGCAGGACGGTCGCCTATCTTGGCGGGCATGGCAGCTTCTCGGAAGAGGCGTGCCTTCGCTTCGTGCCGGCGCACGACCTGCTTGCGTGCGGTGATTTCGAGACGGTGTTGCGGGCGGTGCGCGAGGGCACGGCGGACCTGGCGGTGGTGCCGGTCGAAAACAGCCTGGCGGGACCGATCACGGCGGTGCGCGACCTTCTCGGCCATGCCGAGCTGAAGGTGATCGGGGAGGAGCGGCTGGACGTGCGGCTGCACCTGCTCGGAACCGAGGGCGCGGCGATCAGGGGCATCGAGCGTGTGGCGAGCCACGCGGCGGCGCTCACGCAGTGCGCGGAGTGGCTTGGCGGGCACTCATGGGAACGGACGGCGGTGGCGAGCACGTCGGAAGCGGCAGCGATGGTGGCGGCGGCGGGCGACCCGCAGTGGGCGGCGATCGGATCGGAAGTGGCGGCGGCCCTGCACGGCCTCACCATCCTCGCCCGCGACCTTCAGGGGTCGGCCGAGAATGTCACCCGCTTCGCCATCGTCGAACGGCGCGACAGCTACGCCTGAACGAGGGGGCGCCGATTAGCTTCGCCCGAAAAGAATGGCCCCGGCGGATCGCTCCGACGGGGCCTTTCTCTTGGCTCAAGGCCGACGAGGCTCAGCCGCCGTGGCCGGCCAGCGCGGCGAGCAGGAGCAGCGCCACGATGTTGGTGATCTTGATCATCGGATTGACGGCCGGGCCGGCGGTATCCTTGTAGGGATCGCCGACGGTGTCGCCCGTCACGGCCGCCTTGTGGGCTTCCGAACCCTTGCCGCCGTAATTGCCGTCCTCGATATACTTTTTGGCATTGTCCCAGGCGCCGCCGCCCGACGTCATCGAGATGGCGACGAACAGGCCAGAGACGATCACGCCGAGCAGCAGGGCGCCCAAGGCCGCGAAGCCCTGTTCCTTGCCGGCCACCCAGGCGACCAGGAAGTAGACCGCGACCGGCGCGAGCACCGGAAGCAGCGAGGGGATGATCATTTCGCGGATGGCGGCCTTGGTGACGAGGTCGACGGTGCGGGCGTAATTGGGGCGGCTGGTGCCGTCCATGATGCCCGGATTGTTGCGGAACTGCTCGCGCACGTCGAGCACGACGTCACCTGCGGCACGGCCGACGGCGGTCATGCCCATGGCGCCGAAGAGGTAGGGCAGGAGCGCGCCGAGCAGCAGGCCGACGACGACATAAGGGTTGCTCAGCGAGAAATCGACCGAGCCCGAGCCGATGCCGAGATCGGCCGAGAACTCCTGGAGGTCGGTCGTGTAGGCGCCGAACAGCACCAGGGCGGCGAGGGCGGCGGAGCCGATCGCATAGCCCTTGGTGACGGCCTTGGTGGTGTTGCCGACCGCATCGAGCGCGTCGGTGCGGGTGCGGACCTCGTCCTCCATGCCCGACATTTCGGCAATTCCGCCGGCATTGTCGGTGACCGGGCCATAGGCGTCGAGGGCGACGACCATGCCGGCCAGCGCCAGCATCGAGGTGGCCGCGAAGGCGATGCCGATGAGGCCGGCGAGCAGGTAGGCGCCGATGATCGCGACGCAGATCACGATCGTCGGCATGGCGGTCGATTCAAGGCTGATGGCGAGGCCCTGGATGACGTTGGTGCCGTGGCCGGTTTCCGATGCCTTGGCGATGGACTTGACCGGGCGGTAGTTGGTGCCGGTGTAATATTCGGTGATCCACACCAGCAGGCCGGTGACGGCGAGGCCGATCATCATGCACCAGAACAGGTCCATGCCGGTGAAGCCGCTGGTCTGCTCGGCGGTGGCGCCGGCGATGTCGGTGCCGGCCGCCTCGGGCCCGCCGATCACCGCATTCATGTCGCCGAGCGCGTAGGCGGTGGCGAAGTAGATGAGCGGGATCGACAGGACGGCGGTGGTCCAGAAGCCCTTGTAGAGGGCGCCCATGATCGACTGGCCCTTGCCGAGGCGGACCATGTAGGTGCCGATGATCGAGGTGATGATGCAGACGCCGCCGACCAGCAGCGGCAGCGCCATCAGCGCAGTGAGGCTGGCGACGTCCGTGTTCACCAGCAGGGCGGTCAGCACCATGGTGGCGCCAACGGTCACGACATAGGTTTCGAACAGGTCGGCGGCCATGCCGGCGCAGTCGCCGACATTGTCACCCACGTTGTCGGCGATGACGGCCGGGTTGCGGGGATCGTCCTCGGGAATGCCGGCCTCGACCTTGCCGACGAGGTCGGCGCCGACGTCTGCGGCCTTGGTGAAGATGCCGCCGCCGAGACGGGCGAAGATGGAGATGAGGCTGGCGCCGAAGGCGAGCGCGACCAGCGCGTCGATCACCGTACGGTCATCCGGCGCGCGGCCCTGGAGGCCGACCAGCACGTAGAAGAAGGAGGAGATGGCGAGCAGGGCAAGCCCCGCGACCAGCATGCCGGTGATGGCGCCCGAACGGAAGGCGGTGGTGAGCCCGCCCTGCAGCGAGACTCGGGCGGCTTCGGCGGTGCGGACATTGGCCCGGACCGAGATGTTCATCCCGATATAGCCGGCAACACCCGACAGCAGGGCGCCGACGACGAAGCCGATCGCCGCGATCGGACCGAGGAAGAGGTAGACGAGGACGGCGACGACCGCGCCGACGATGCCGATGGTGGTGTACTGCCGGCCGAGATAGGCCTGCGCGCCTTCCTGGATGGCGGCGGCGATGTCCTGCATCTTCTGGTTGCCGGCCGGTTGCCGAAGCACCTGGCCGGAGGTGACGATCCCGTAGAGCACGGCGAGCAACGCACAGCCGATCGCAATCAACACAAGTGTCATGGGTACAGTTTCCCCCGTCCTGTTGTGGACGAAGGTTGTAAGGGGCGATTCGGGCCTGTCTAGCCGCTGATCCTAGGCCAGCAGGAAGGCGGTGAGGCCGCCGGAGATCAATCCGAACAGAGCGATGCCGATCCGCCGCAGGTCAGGGTAGGTGATGCTCATAACCGAGGCGCTCCGGCAGCGGGACTGGCCCGAGGGTATCGGCGAGCGCGAAGGCCCCGTCCTCCGTCAGCTCGCCGACACAGGCGACCATGACGTCATGGTCTTGAAGAAGGGTTAAGGCGTCGACCTCGGGGGGCAGCGCGGCGAGCAGGGCATAGTCGTCGCCGCCGGTCGCCGCGAACAGCCGGGCGGCGCGGTCTTCTCCCCTGCCCGCGACGAAGGCGGGTGAGAGGGCCACGGCGGAAAGGTCGAGCCGAAGGCCGCAGCCGCTTGCCTGGGCGAGGCGCTGGGCGTCGAGCAGGAGGCCGTCGGATACGTCCATCATCGCGCTGGCGTGCGGAGCGAGGATTTGGCCGGTGGCGAGCAGCGGCCTGGGCAGGCGATAGGAGTCGACGAGCGGGCCCCCGGCGTTCGGATCGGCCTTGAGCAGATCGAGGCCGGCGGCGGCGTCGCCGATGGGGCCGGCGATCCACAGGCGGTCGCCAGGGCGGCCACCGGCGCGGCTCGGAACCGCTGGTCCGGCTCGGCCGATGGCGGTCAGGCCGAGGACCCTGGGCGCACCGGCGGGAAGCGCCACGGTGTCGCCGCCGAGAAGGTCGACCCCGTAAGTGCGGCAGGCCTCGTCGAGGCCGGCGAGGAATTCTTCCTCCCAGCCTGCCTCATCCTTCAGCGCGAGGGAGAGCAGGCAAGCCGCCGGAACCGCGCCCTTGGCGGCGAGGTCGGACAGGTTCACCGCCACCAGCTTCCAGCCGACGGTGCGCGGCGGATCGGAGGGCAGATAGTGAACGCCTTCGACGATGGTGTCGTGGGTAAGGACGAGGTCGCCGAGGAGCGCGGCATCGTCGCGGAGGCCGCGCGCGCCCGGTGCAGTAGCGAACGCGCGCAAGCGCGCGAGGACGGAGGCTTCGCTGGTCACCGCGGAAAGCGCAGCCTAGCGCCGCACATCCCTTGCCACCTTGTCGAGCAGCCCGTTGACGAACTTGACGTCCTTCTCGTCGAAGAAGGCGTGGGCGACGTCGAGATATTCGTCGATGACGGTACCGACGGTCACGTCCGGGCGCGCGAGCAGCTCGTAGGTGCCGGCACGGAGGATCGCGCGCATCGATCGGTCGAGGCGGTCGAGCTTCCACCCTTCGGCAAGGCGTTCGGTGATGACGCGGTCGATCTCCTCGGAACGGGCGGTGACGCCGCGCACGATGTCGTCGAAGAAGTCCATCTCGGCATCGATCAGGGTCGCTTCATCGATCGTCGCGCCGAACCGGTGCTGGTGAAATTCGTGGAGCAGGAGCGGGGTCGGCGTGCCTTCCATTTCCTGCTGGTAGAGCGCCTGGACGGCGTTGAGGCGCGCGGCGGAGCGGGCGCGGGATTTCTTCGGAGGAGCCATGATGTGCGGGCCTATGCCCCCGTATGGCTTTCGAGGAAAGTCCGCAGCGGTTTTGCGACGGCTTCCGGCTTCTCCCACGGGAGGAAGTGACCGGCCTCCTCGACTCGGACCAGGGTGAGCTCCTCGACCAACGTGTCGAGCCCGTCGAGCTGGAGCGGGAGCAAAGCCTTGTCCTTCATCCCCCAGACGACGAGCGTCGGCACCTTCACCCTGGGGAAGGCGCGCAGGAGGAAGTCGGGCAGGGGCAGGTCGATGCCCGGCGGCGGCACGATCACGGCAGCGCCGCGATACCAGTTGAGCATGGCGGCGAAGACGCCGGGCTGCGACCATTCGGCGATATATTGCGCCTTCTCCTCCGGCGGGATGATGGCGAGATCGACATGGCCCGAGAAGCTCTTGTCGAAGAAGGCCTGCCAGCCGATCGTCTCGGGGAACTTCTCGAAGCCGGGCGCGCGGAAGGCGTTGATATACTGGCTGGCGGCGCGCTGGTCGCTGTCCTCGATCAGGCTCTTCTGGAAGATGACCGGGTGGGGCGCGTTGACGATGACGAGGCGTTTAAGGCGCGGGTCGCCCCGAAGCGCCGCCGCCCAGGAGACCGCTCCGCCCCAGTCGTGGCCGACAAGGGTGAAATCGTCGAGGCCGAGCCGATCGACCAGCGCGAACAGGTCGGCGACGATCCTGTCGGTGGCATAGTCCGCCTTGTCCTGCGGCGCGTCCGAGCCGGCGAAGCCGCGCTGGTCGGGCATGATCAGCCGGTACCGGTCGGCCAGCAGCGGCACGAGCCCGCGCCAGGTGCGGTGCGATTCCGGAAAGCCGTGGAGGAGGATGATCGGCGGGCCGTCCTCGGGGCCGGCGGCGGCGACGTTGAGCGTGACGCCGGTCTGGAGGGCGTGGCGGGTGAAGCTGAGGTCGTTCATGCGGAGCCCTTTGCACTGGCGCCCTTCGACTGCGCGCTACGCGCTCCGCTCAGGACGGACGATGCCTTACACGCTCGTTCGGCCTGAGCGAAGCCGATGGACATCGCGCTAGGCCGCGGGCTCTTCCGCTCGATAGCCCGCCACCTCGGTCTTGCGGCCCCACCAGGCGCGGACGGCCCGCAGCGGCCGCGAGCGCCAGAGCAGGGCGAGAAGGCCGAGGAGGAGGAGCCAGGGAAGCAGCAGGGCGATTGCCTTCAGCGCGAAGCTGATCATGGTGACAAAACTGGAGACCAGCAGCTTAAGGCTCTCCCTCAGCGGGTTTTCCTGGAAGCCGGGGATGCCGCCCTCGCCATAATAGTTGAAGGTGACCGGCGTGAAGGAGAGGCGCTGCTCGCCGCTGCGGACGGTGTTGCGGTTGCGGGTGGCATCGGCAAGCAGGGCGTCGAGCTGTCGCAGGAGTTCGGCCCTCTCCGGACTGTCGGCGGGGGCCGCTTCGAGCCGCCTCCGAAGTTCGGCTTCGCGCTCGCTCATGTCCTGACCGGCCGTCCGCGCCTCCGCGACGCCGGTGCCGACGTCCTCGCCGGTGAACTCGCTGCGGACGAGCCTGCCGTCGGCGCCGCGCACGTCCTCCAGCGCGGCCTTGCCGAACTGGCGGGCGATGGCGGGGTCGAGGCGAAGCTGCAGCATGCCGCTGATCTCGTCATTCTCGCCCACGCTGTAGCGCAGCCCGGTGATCCGGCAGCGCCCGGTCCCGAGCTGCTCGCAGCGGGCCGCATGCCGCTCCTGCACCGCCTCGATCCGGTCGTTGCCGAGCAGATAGTCGTAGGTGAAGGCCCAGGCGACTCCGGGCGAAACGGCGGTGAGACTTTCGGTGCTGGTGGTGGTTTCCTGACTTCCCTGCTGGCCGCACGAGACCAGCAGCGCTGCCGAGGCCGCGACAAAGAACTTACGCATGACCATCCCTCCTTCGTGGCCTGGCTCTGGCGGCCGGCTCCACGGCGAGGGTCTCATTGTGGAGGGGCGGAAGCAATCCGGCTTGCGATGAGAAGATCCGCGCCGTCCGGACGGGGAGAGCCTAGGGGTAGCTGACCGTCAGCGGGATCTCCGGCAGCGGAATCCATTCGTGGTCATCCTGCGGGGGCAGGGCGAATTCGCCCGCCTTCCACGCGCGCTGGGCTTCCTGGATGCGGTCGCGGCGGCTGGAGACGAAGTTCCACCAGACGTGGCGTTCGCCGTCCATCGGGGCGCCGCCGGCGAGCATGAACCGGGCGCCGCGTTCCGAGCGCAGGACCGGGCGGGTGCCGGGGCGGAGGAGGACGAGGTGCATCTGTTCGAGCCCTTCGCCGTCCACGGTCGCGTCGCCGTCGAGGAGATAGAGCGCGCGCTCGTCCGCCTCGCGGTCCAGTTCGAGGGAGGCGCCCGGAGCGAGGTGGATGGCGGCGTAGATGGTGGGGTGGTGCTGGGTGACGGGCGAGGTCGCGCCGAAGGCCGAGCCCATGATGAGGTCGAGCCTGACGCCGCTGCCTTCGATGACGGGAATCCGGTCGGCGGGGACATGCTGGAAGGCGGCGTCCACCTCCTCCTTGTCCTGCGGCAGGGCAAGCCAGGTCTGGATGCCGTCCAGCCGTGGCCCCGCGGCGCGCTCGTCGGCGGGCGAGCGTTCGGAATGGCTGATGCCCTTGCCCGCGGTCATCAAATTGACCGCGCCGGGCTCGATCCGCTGGATGGAGCCGACGCTGTCGCGATGGTCGATCGCGCCTTCGAACAGATAGGTGACGGTGGCGAGGTTGATGTGGGGGTGGGGGCGGACGTCGATGCCCTCGTCCACGCCGAGCCGCGCCGGGCCCATCTGGTCGAAGAAGATGAAGGGGCCGACCATGGTCCTGAGCTTGTGCGGCAGGGTGCGGTGGACCTTGAAGCCGCCGAGGTCGTGGCTGACCGGGGCGAGGCTCATCAGGATGGCGCTATCGTTGTTCATTCGCCTGGTGCCCTCGTTTCCATGGCGAGTGCGTGGACCCGCTCGTGCATGAGATCGCCCAGCGCCTTGTAGACCAGCCGCTGGCGCTGGACGCGGTTCAGGCCGGCAAAGGTTGCAGCTTCGATCGACAGGAAGAAGTGCGACTCGCCGGCCGGATTATAGCCACCATGGCCGCGATGCTGCTCGCTGTCGTCGCGCAAATTCATCCGCGCCGGGGCGAGGTGGCTTTCGAGGCGAGCGATCATTTCGCGGGCGACCGGACCGATGGCAGGAGCGTTCATCGCGCCTATATAGTGAGGCTCGCAGAACAAGACGACCGATGGCTTCAAGATCTCCCAAGTTCCACGGACGGGTGGAAGGCGCCGCAGCGCATTGCGCGGTGCCCGGCTGCCCCGAACCCGGCGAATATAAGGCGCCGCTCAGCGCCCCGACTTTCGATGGGCCGGGGGCGTGGCAATGGCTGTGCCTGGATCATGTCCGCGAGCATAATGCGCGCTACAATTACTTCTCGGGGATGAGTCCGGAGGAGATCGAGGCCGCGCAGTCGCCGATTGCCGGCTGGGACCGCTCGACGCGCGCCTTCGCCACCGCGGCGGGAGCCGATCCGGCCCCTGCCTGGGCCGACTTCAGGGACCCGCTCGAGGCCATCAGCGGGCGCTTCGGCGACCGCTTCCGGCGCGAGACGCCCGTACGCAGCCGCTTCTCGGGCGAGGAAAGGCAGGCGCTGAGCGTACTGGGCCTCGGCGAGGACAGCGACCTCCATGGCGTGCGCAAGCGCTATTCGGAGCTGGTCCGCCGTTACCATCCCGACCGCAACGGCGGCGACCGTGCCCACGAGAAGAAGCTCGCTGCCGTGCTCGACGCTTGGGCCAAGCTGAAGGTGGCGCCAGCCTTCGCCTGATCAGTCGCGGTCGGGCGCGCCGAGCGGGAAGAAGGGGCGATAGGGGCGGGCGTCCTCGATGCAGCGGCGGACCGGAGGCAGGTGGAGCAGCTCGGCCCGGAGCCGGGTCAGGCGGTGGTGATCGGCAGGGATGCGCTCGATCCAGTCGGCGTAGAAGAGCGAGGGTGCGGCGGCACAGGTGACCAGCGACACATGCGGCGGCAGATCATGCTCCGACAGCCACTGCTCGAGCCAGGCATAGGCCTTGAGCAGCTTGGCCTTGCCGCCGGCGACCTCGGCCGCGTCCGGCTCGTCGCGAAGGCCAAGCTCGGGCTTGTCGCGGTTCACGAAGTAGGCCGAAACCACGCGCTGCATGTTGCCCATGACGTAATTGTCGAACACCCGGTCTATCATCCGCGCCACCACCGCCTGCGCCGGATCGGTCGGGATCAGCGGCGCGGGCCCGGGATGGTGAACCGCGAGATGCTCGACGATGCTGGTCGCCTCGATGACGACCGAGTTGCCGTCGACCAGCACGGGGATGTGTCCACCGGCATGCACCCTGCCGCAGAATTGTTCACTGAGCGGACGGTCGCCCGCCATCATCACGAACTCGAATGGCGTTTCGTTCGCGTAGAGCGGGATCAGCGCCTTCCAGCAGTAGCTGCTGAAAGGATGACCGTGGAGCTGAAGCATCACCAGCGTCCCTCGGCCATCGCCTGCTGCCGGGCGTTTTCGCGTTCGCTGGTCGACTGGGGGCCGGCCCAGCCGTGGTCGATCTCGCCCGCCGGCTCATAGGTCGCTATCACCGTGCCGGAGCGGGTCAGCTGGTGGCCCACGAGGCGCAGGGCGCGCGCCGGCATGTCGTTGCCGAACCACCGCTTGCCGCGGCCGAGGACCACCGGGAAGGTCATCACCGTGAGGCTGTCGAGCAGCCCGGCGGCGATCAGCGCGGGGTAGAGGGTGCTGCTCCCCTGGATGACGAGGTCGGGGCCGTCGCCTACCTTGATCCCCTTGAGTTCCTCCATGCCGCCGACGCGATGGCTGTTGGACCAGCCGAGCTCCGGCGTGCCGCGGGTCAGGACATACTTGTTTGCGCGGGTGAAGTCCTCGCCCATCTGGATCGCGGCGGCCGCGCCTTCGTCCTTGCCGGTCTTGTCGAACACCTCGCCGATGCCGGTCGCCTCGCCTCCGACATAGGGCCAGTAGGCGGCGAAGATGTCATAGGTGCGCCGGCCGAGCAGCAGGTCGTAGGACTGGCCGAACACCGCATCGATCGCGCCGCCGACATCCTCGTCGAAGAATTGCGGGAGCCAGCCGCCATGGGCAAAGCCGCCGGTCGGGTCCTCGCTCGGCCCGCCGGGCGCCTGGATGACCCCGTCGAGGGAGGCGAACAGGCTGCCCCGGATCCTACGCATCGCCCGTGGCTCCCTCGGCCGCGCGCTCGATCGCCGCGACGTCGATCTTCTTCATGGTCATCATGGCTTCGAACGCCCTTCTGGCCCGTTCGCCGCCATGGTTGAGGCAGTCGACGAGGAGGCGCGGGGTGATCTGCCAGGAGAAGCCCCAACGGTCCTTGCACCAGCCGCACTCGCTTTCCTGTCCGCCACCGTCGACGATGGCGTTCCAGTAGCGGTCGGTCTCGGCCTGGTCCTCGGTCAGGACCATGAAGCTGACGGCCTCGTTCGGTTGGAATTTCGGGCCGCCGTTCAGGCCCGAGAAGGCGCGGCCGAGGACGGTGAAGTCGACCGTGATCTCGTTACCGGCCTGGCCATCGGGATAGTCCGAGGGCGCCTTGGCGGCGGTCCCGACGTGGCTGTCGGGGAAGGTCGCGGCGTAGAATTCAGCGGCCTTGCGGGCCTCGCCATGGTCGAACCACAGCACGGTGGTGAGCTTTTCCATCTTTCCCCCTAGGCCTTGCGCGGGCCGACAAGGCCGAACCGGGCGCCCTGCGGATCGAGCCCGACCAGCGAATAATCGCCGCCGGGGATCTCCTGCGGTTCCTGCACCACGCTGCCGCCGCCGGACCGGACTTGCTCCGCCGCCGCGTCGATGTCGGGCACGTGGAAATAGTAGAGCCAGCCCGGAACGCTGCCCGGCACGCTTGCGGGCATCAGCGCTCCAAGCCCGCCGCTGGCGTTGTGGAGGAATTCGTAGTCACCAAGCGGCCCCATCGGCATGGCCCCTTCCTGCCGCCAGCCGAACGCCTCGGCGTAGAAACGCTTGGAGGCTGCCGGGTCGGGGCTGGTCAGCTCGGCCCAGACGACATGGCCGAAGCTGTCCGGCGCCATGCGAAAGGCGGTGCTGGTCTCCTCGCTGTCGCCACGCATGACGTAGAGGGTGGCGCCGTGCGGATCGGCGAGCATGGCCATGCGGCCGACGCCCTCGATCGTCATGGCGGGCATGCGGCTGGTGGCGCCCGCGGCGGTCATCCGCTCCACGCTCCTGTCGACATCGTCCACACCGACATAGCCGAGCCAGACGGGCGCGCCGCCGCCATCGGGCATCTTCATCAGCCCGCCGATGCTGCCGTCGGGAGCATTGAGGATGCGGTAGTCCATGCCCTCCATGCCGCTGTCGGCAATCGTCCAGCCGGCCACGCGGGCGTAGAAGTCCTGGGCGGCGTCGGGGTCGCTGGTCAGCAGCTCGAACCAGATGAGGTCGCCCGGCGGGTTGGCCATGGATCAGCCCTCCGTCGAAACGGGCTGGCGGGCCGATGCGAGCAGCGTTGCCAAAGCCTCCTCTCCGACCAGGGGATTGAAGCCGCCCCAGAACATGCGCTTGCCGTCGAACGGCGGGTCGCCCTCAGGCATGAGTTCGGGCATGCCCATGATCTTCTCCCATGCCCCGTCGCGGGTCGCCTTGTCGGGCCAGATGATGAAGGAGAAGACGACGTTCTCGCCTTCTTCGGCGTGGACCGACTTGGGGAAGCTGGTGAGCTTGCCGGGTTCCAGCCCGTCGCCGAGCGTCTCGATCGACACGCCGCCGAGCTTCGCCGCCTCACGCGCAAAACTCTCGGCCATCGCCTTGTAAGCGTCGTGCTTGTCGGGGTGCAGGGGCAGGACAAATCCATCGACGTAGGCCATCAGTTCACTCCCTCGGTGACGGGTTCTTCGAAGTCGGCGAGCTGCGCCGCATGCGCCTTCTGGAACGCAGGGCGGCCGGTGCCGCGTTCGACATAGGCGATGAGGTTCGGCTGGGTCAGGACGCCGCTGTTGCGGGCGATCCGCAGCACGTCGACCATCAGGAGGTCGCCTGCGGTGAATTGGCCTTCGAGCCAGTCCCGGGCGCCGAGCCAGTCGGACAGGCGGTCGAGGCGCTTGCCGACCATCTCGACCACTTGCGGTCGGCGCTCGATCGTCCAGGCCTCGCCCTTGTGGAACACGTCGATGACGGGAAGCTGCGAAACGAACGGCTCCACGCTGTTGAGCGCTGCGATCGTCCAGGCCGTGGCCCGCGCCTGCCCTTCCTCGTCGCCCGGCATCAGGCCTCCGAAGCGGCGACCGATGTGGAGCACGATGGCACCCGACTCGAACAATTGCACCTGGTCGTCACGATAGCTGGGGACCTGGCCCCACGGCTGCTCGGCGAAATAGTCGGCGGGGCGCTCTCCCATCGCCTTCAACTTGCGGACCTCGTAAGGAACCCCGGCCTCTTCGAGGGCCCAGCGCACGCGAAGGTCGCGCACCCAGCCGCGGGCGAAATCGGGTACCCAGTCGAAGGCCGTGATTCGAACGCTACTGGTCATGGCTCAGGCCTCCACCGGCTCGGCGGAAGCGGCCTGCATGCCCGAGACATCCATCCACATCACTTCCCAATGATGGCCATCCAGGTCGGCAAAGCTGCGACCGTACATGAACTCGCCCATTTCCTGCTTGGGCCCGGGATCCATCTCCCCGCCGGCGCGGCCAGCGGAGTCGACCAGCGCGTCCACCCCCGCCTTGTCCTCCGCCGACACGCACAGCGCGACCTGCGCGGTGCGGTGGGCGTCGGCGATCTCCTTCGGCGTAAAGGTCGCAAAGTAATCGCGGGTGAGCAGCATGACGTGGATCACCTCGTCCCACACCATCATGCTCGCCTTCTCGTTCGAAAAGGCGGCTTCCTTCCTGAGGCCGATCGACTGGTAGAAAGCCGTGGCCGACGGAAGGTCCGTCACGGGCAGGTTGATGAAGATCATTCGGGCCATGGGCTTCCCTCCTCCTGGCGACTCGGTACCGTTGAATGATGCGCCCGGGAGTATTATCTTGCAACCGTGCAGTTAGAAAAACTAACCGAGTCGCGACGAGGCGAGCCCCGCCGGGGATATGACGATGCGTGCGGCACCGCCCACGGGCTGGAGCTGGTGGGCGATCGCTGGGCGCTGCTGATCATGCGCGAACTGCTGCTGGGAGCACGGCGCTTCTCCGACCTGAAACGCGATCTGCCGGGGATTAGCGCCAATGTGCTGAAGCAGCGGCTTGACGAACTGGAGGCGCGCGGATTGCTGCGCAAGGTGCGGCTGCCTCCGCCCGCGGCGCGCGATGCCTATCAGGCGACCGACTGGGGGCTGGAGATCGAGCCGGTGATCCAGACACTTGGGCGGTTCGCCGCGCGCAGCCCGGGGCATGATCCGACGCTGCCGCTCAGCCCCGTGTCGCTGATGATCAGCTTCCGGACCATGATCGACGCCGCCAAGGCGCAGGGCTTCGACGAGCGGATTGGGTTCCTGATCGGAGAGGAGAGCTTTGTGGTTGCGGTCAGCGGCCCGCTGCTCGACGTGGTTCGCGGCCCGGCGACGGGGGTCGGCGCAACGGTCGCCGGCACGCCCGAGCAGATTGCGGCGGTGGTCTATGGTGGCGCACCGGCCGAAGGTCTGGCTATCGGTGGAGACGAAGCGCTTGCAAGGCGTTTCCTCACCCTCTTCACCCTGCCGCCCAAGGCTTGAGTCTCGCCACGGTTGAGGCGTTGGGCGGCGCCAGCTAGAGCCCCCTTCATGGCCGACTTTTCGAACGAAACCCAGGTGCCGACCGGCGATACGCTGATGAGCGCGCCCGACAGGATGGTGAAGGTGCGCGACGCCTTCGGCATCGACAGCGACATGGAGGTCCCGGCCTTCTCCGAAGCCGACGAGCGGGTGCCGGACCTCGACCCCGCCTATGTGTTCGATCCCGACACGACGCTGGCGATCTGCGCCGGCTTCGCGCGCAACCGCCGGGTGATGGTCCAGGGTTATCACGGGACCGGCAAGTCGACCCACATCGAGCAGGTGGCGGCGCGGCTGAAGTGGCCGTGCATCCGGATCAACCTCGACGCGCACATCAGCCGCATCGACCTCATCGGCCGCGACGCCATCGTGCTGCGCGGCGGACAGCAGGTGACCGAATTCCGCGAGGGCCTGCTGCCGTGGGCGCTGCAGCATCCGGTGGCGCTGGTGTTCGACGAATATGACGCCGGCCGGCCGGACGTGATGTTCGTCATCCAGCGCGTGCTGGAGGTCGAGGGCAAGTTGACCCTGCTCGACCAGAATCGGGTGATCCGCCCGAACCCCAATTTCCGCATGTTCGCGACCACCAACACGATCGGTCTTGGCGACACGACCGGGCTCTATCACGGGACGCAGGCGCTCAATCAGGGCCAGCTCGACCGCTGGAACATCGTCACGACACTGAATTACCTGCCGGCCGCAACCGAGGCGCAGATCGTGCTCGCCAAGTCGGGCGAATATGACAAGCCGGACGGCCGCAAGACGGTCGAGCAGATGGTCAAGGTGGCCGACCTCACCCGCAGCGCCTTCATCAACGGCGACATCTCCACGGTGATGAGCCCGCGCACGGTGATCAGCTGGGCGCAGAATGCGCTCATCTTCGGCGACGTCGGCTTCGCCTTCCGGGTCTCGTTCCTCAACAAGTGCGACGAAAGCGAGCGCGGGTTGATCGCCGAGATGTACCAGCGGGTGTTCGGCAAGGACTTGCCGGAGAGCATCGCAGCGCGGGCCTGATGGCCGAAACCACCCCTCTCGACCGCTTCCGCGGCGTGCTTGCCGGTACGGCGCGGGCGATCGCGCGTGATCCGGAGGTGGAGGTCGCCTTCGCCAGCGAGAGCGGCGCGCAGGGCGGGCGTGTGGCGCGGGTGGTGTCACCGGGGCCGGGCCTGGCGCCCAAGCTGGTCGCCGAAGCGCGCGGCGCGGCCGATGCGGTGGCCCTTCGGCTGCGCCACCATGATGCCGGGCTCCACGGGGCGCAGGCGCCGGCCGATCCGGAGGCGCGGGCCGTGTTCGATGCGCTGGAGGGCGCGCGGGTCGAGGCGCTCGGCGCGCGGTCGATGGCCGGGGTCGCCGGCAATCTCGCCGAACTGGCCGAGGCACGGGTGCGCAGCGATGCCATCACGCGGGCGCGCACGGCCGAGGAAGTGCCGCTGTCCACCGCGCTTGGCCTGCTCGCGCGGGAGCGGCTGACCGGCGCTCCGCCACCGGATGCGGCGAGCCGCGGGCTGGAGCTGGTGCGCGGGTGGATCGAGGAGAAGGCCGGCGGCGACCTCGACGCGCTGGCGCTGGCGCTCGACGACCAGCAGGCCTTCGCCGCGCTCGCCCGCAAGCTTCTCGAGGATCTCGACCTCGCTTCCGCCGAGGACACGCCCGACGAGGAGCCGGAGGAGGGCGGCGAGGACGAGGAAGGCGAGGACGAGGGCGAGGACGACAGCGAGGACGAGGACAGGGATGCCGGCGCGCAGGGCGGCGAGATGGAGCAGCGCGCCGAGCAGGAGGAGAGCGGCGAGCAGGAAGAGGATTACGAGGAGCAGGACAGCGACGACGAGGATTCGGAGCCGGGCCAGGAAGGCGACAGCAGCGCCGCCGCCCGCCCCAACCGGCGCCCGAACGAGCCGGAGCTCGGCGGCGACTATCGCGCCTTCACCACCCGCTTCGACGAAGTGGTCACCGCCTCCGACCTGACCGACGAGGAGGAGCTGAATCGGCTTCGTGCCTATCTCGACACGCAAATGGGCGCGCTCGGCGGGGTCGTGACGCGGCTCGCCAACCGGTTGCAGCGGCGGCTGATGGCGCAGCAGGCACGGTCGTGGGACTTCGACCAGGAGGAGGGGCTGCTCGACGCGGCGCGGCTGGCGCGCGTGATCGTCTCGCCCGGCCACTCGCTGTCCTACAAGATCGAGCGCGAGACCGAGTTCAAGGACACGGTCGTCAGCCTGCTGATCGACAATTCGGGATCGATGCGCGGTCGTCCGATCTCCATCGCCGCCATCTGCGCCGATATCCTAGCCCGGACGCTGGAGCGCTGCGGGGTGGCGACCGAGATCCTCGGCTTCACCACCCGGGCATGGAAGGGCGGGCAGAGCCGGGAGCATTGGCTGGCCGAGGGTCGTCCGCCCGCGCCCGGCCGGCTCAACGACCTCCGCCACATCGTCTACAAGCGCGCCGACGAGCCCTATCGCCACGCGCGCAAGAACCTCGGGCTGATGATGCGCGAGGGGCTGCTGAAGGAGAATATCGACGGCGAGGCGTTGCTGTGGGCGCATTCGCGGCTGATTGCGCGGCCCGAGGAACGGCGCATCCTGATGGTCATCAGCGACGGCGCCCCGGTCGACGATTCGACCGCCAGCGCTAACGGCGGCGCCTATCTCGAGAAGCATCTGAGGCAGGTGATCGGGTGGATCGAAAGCCGCTCGCCGGTCGAGCTGGCGGCCATCGGCATCGGCCACGACGTCACCCGCTACTATGCAAGGGCGGTGACGATCATGGACGCCGAGCAGCTGGGCGGCGCGCTGGTCGAGCAGCTTGCCGGCCTGTTCGAGATCAAGTGAGCGGGAGAAACTGGGCCCGGCGGCGCTATGCGACAAGCCACCGGGCCCCCCTCACTACGCGACGCGAGGGAAAAGGGCGGATGGGCCGACAGGGGGGGAAAGCCCATCCGTTGAAGGACTTATGCGCGATTCGCGGTTGAGCGTGGCTGAACGGCGCTTGCAGCCGCGGTTCATCATCAAGGCTTTGATAAGGCTGGCTTTTCTGCTTCCCCTGATCGTCGTTCTCGAAAGCGACCGGGAGGACGACTGGCCCGACCGCAAGCCGCGCCCGCCGGCGGTCGCGATGATCGAGGCCAGGCCGCTTGCCCTGCCGCCCGGCGGGGTCATCGGCGGCTTGTGGGAATTGCGCTCCGGGGAAGTCCGCTTTGGTGGCCTGTCCAGCCTCGCCTGGGACGAGGGCGCGCTGGTGGCGGTGTCGGACAGCGGGGTCGCGATGCGCTGGCGGCCGCCCGCCGGGCGGGCCGAGTTCCGCGATCTTCCGGCCGGGCCTGGAAGGCCGCAGTGGAAGATCAACCGCGATTCGGAGGCGCTGGTGGCGGACTCGGGCGGCCGCGGCTGGTGGGTGACGTTCGAGCAGACCCATGGTGCCTGGTTGTTCGACCGCCGCTTCGAGCGCGCGCTCGGCCGCCGGCCGGTGCGGCTCCGGACCTGGTGGCGGAACTGGGGCGTGGAGGCGGCGGTCAGCCGGCCGGACGGACTGCTGCTGCTGCTGCCCGAATATGGCCGCGAGGCGATCCTGCTCAGGAATCGGGGCGAGATAAGGCGACCGCTCGAGGTCGATGGCGCCATCGCCGATGCGGCGGTGATGGACGGGCGGGTGGTGGTGGCCGTCCGGCACATCCGGCCGTGGGGAATCTCGAACAGCCTCGGCTGGCTGGAAGAGGGCGAAGGCTACCGGGTGGAGCGCTGGGCGGACCTGCCGCTCGCCCGCTGGGACAATGTCGAGGGGCTGGCGGTTGAGCGGCGCGCGGACGGCACGAAGCGCCTGTGGTTCGTCACCGACAACGACCGTCAGCGGCGTACCCTGCTAGGGTGGGTCGATCTGGAAACGGCAAAAGCCCCGGCCAGGGCCGAGGCTTTCGATCGATAGCGCTCCCGGGCCGAAGCCCGGGACGAGGGCTCAGGCGGCCGCCTTGGCCTTCTTCGCCAGCTCACGCTTCAGCTTGCGGGCGTCGGTGCCGAGCTTGTCTTCGCTGGTCTTCTTCAGCCAGTTGTCGAGGCCGCCGACATGCTCGACCGAGCGCAGGCCGTGGGTCGAGACGCGCAGCTTGACGCTCTTGCCCAGCTCGTCGCTGATCAGCGTCACGTTCTGCAGGTTCGGCAGAAACGTCCGCTTGGTCTTGTTGTTCGCGTGGGAAACATTGTTGCCCACCTGCCGGCCCTTGCCGGTCAGCTCGCAGACGCGCGCCATTGGATCTATCCCGTGATTTGGTCGAGGGCACGCCCGATTGGGAGCACCCGGAAAGCGCCGCCCCCTAACCGCTCCATGCCGATGCGTCAACCGCAACCCTATGTGGCGGTGGTGCGTTGCCGAGGCGAAACGAACCATAACAGAGGGCTTCATGCGCGCCATCATCCTCATCCTCATCCTGCTGGTGGTCGGGGCCATCGCGCTGGTCGCCACCGGCTTCGTCAACGTGACCCAGACCCAGCGGGCCGAAGTGCCTGCGGTGGCGGTCGGCGACAACGGCGTGGTCGTGAAGGGCGGCGAGGAGCCCAAGTTCAAGGTCGAGACGGGCAAGATCGAGGTCGGCACCGGCAAGGCCACCATTCCCGTTCCCGAGATTCGTGTCGCACCCGGCGGGAACAGTGCCGCGCCGGCGCAGGGGCAGCAGCCCGCCGGCGCGCAGCCCGCCACGACCGACTCGACGCAGCGCTAGGCTTGGCGCTAGCGGGAGGCATGGGCTTCCCGCTTCCCGCCCCCATGCGCCGCGCGCTCGACCTTGCCGCCGAAGCCGCGGCGGCGGGCGAGGTGCCGGTCGGCGCGGTGGTGACCCTGTCCGGCGCCATCGTCGCCGAAGGGCGCAACCAGATGCGCGAGGGTCATGATCCCACCGCCCATGCCGAGATGGTCGCGCTTCGGGCCGCCGCGGCGGCGCTCGGCACCAGCCGGCTCGACCAGTGCAGCCTGTGGGTGAGCCTCGAGCCCTGCGCCATGTGCGCGGGGGCGATCGCGCTCGCGCGGATCAGGGAGCTTCGTTTCGCGGCGGAGGATCCGAAGGGGGGCGCAGTGGTCAACGGCCCGCGCCTGTTCGGCCAGCCGACCTGCCATCATCGGCCCGACGTCATCGGCGGGATGGGCGAGGAGGAGGCGGCGGTGCTGTTGCGGAAGTTCTTCGCGGAACGGCGGTAGGGCGGGTGCCCTTCGACGTCGCGCCTGCGGCGCTCTGCTCGGGGCGAACGATCACGCTCGTTCGCCCTGAGCGACGTCGAAGGGCACTCTTCAGCGGCGCTTTACTGGCGCAGCGGGACGACCTTGATCTCGACTCGGCGGTTGGCCGCGCGGTCGGCTTCGCTGGTCTCGGGGTTTACCAGCAGCTGCGATTCGCCGAAGCCGCGGGTGGCCATGCGGGCGCGGACCACGCCGCGGGCGGCGAGGTAGCTGGCGACCGATTCGGCCCGCCGCTCGGACAAGGTCTGATTGTAGGTGTCCGACCCGGTCGAATCGGTGTGGCCGTAAATGTCGATGTAGGTCTGGTTGTACTGCGACAGCGTGTTCGCGACCTCGTTGAGCGTCGACTGGAACTGCGGCTGGATGTCGAAGCGATCGTAGGCGAAAGTGATCCCGCTCGGCATGCGGAGGATCAGGTCGTCGCCCTGGCGGATGACGTCGACGCCGGTGCCGGCCGTTTCGCGGCGCAGTTCGGCTTCCTGCTGGTCCATGTAGCGGCCGACCGCGGCACCCGCGAGGCCGCCGATGCCGGCGCCGATGATCTGCTCGGTCCGGCTGTTGCGACCGCCGACGATGTCACCGAGGAGATAGCCCGCGCCGACACCGATGATCGCACCGAGGCCGGTATTGCTGAGACGGCGGTTGCCAGTCTCGGGGTTGGTGGTGCAGGCGGTGGTCGCCATCAACGATGCGGCGATAACGCCAACCGTGAGTTTCTTCCCCTTGGTCATGATAGCTCTACTCCGTCATTCTGATCTATTCGCAGGCTCATGAAACCGGTCGCCGCGGAAGATGGTTCCACCGCCACAACGATCGGCACCTTGCCGCGTCTCCCACTTGAAGGCTAGAAGCTGACCCCTCGATGAGCGGCACCCTGCTCCCATTTCCCTGGCTCGACCTGGTCCTGATCCTGGCGCTGATCGCGCTCAACGGCGTCCTGTCGATGAGCGAGCTGGCCATCGTCTCGGCGCGCGAGGCGCGGCTGAAGGCCATGGCCAAGGCCGGCAGCAAGAGTGCGCGTACGGCGCTGACGTTGGCGGCCGACCCGGGACGGTTCCTGTCAACGGTGCAGATCGGGATCACGCTGATCGGCATCCTCGCCGGCGCCTATTCGGGATCGCGGCTCGGCACACCGGTGGCGCAGCGACTGCAGCTGCTCGGCCTGGACGCGGAAACGGCGACCAGCGCCGGCTTTGGCCTGGTCATCGTCCTCACGACCTTCGCCTCGCTGGTCGTCGGCGAGCTGGTGCCCAAGCAGTTCGCGCTGCGCAGTCCAGAGCCGATCGCGGTGATCATGGCCCGGCCGATGCTGTGGCTGAGCAAGGCGACAGCGCCGTTCGTCTGGCTGCTCGACAAGACGAGCGGGCTGATCTTCCGCCTGCTTGGCCTCAGCCGCGAGAACCAGAACCAGGTGACCGCGGAGGAGCTTCACCTGGTCGTCGCCGAAGCCAAGACGGCCGGCGTGCTGGAGGAAAACGAGCGCGCCATCATCTCGGGCATCGTCCGCCTCGCCGATCGCCCGGTGCGCGAGGTGATGACGCCGCGGACCGAGGTCGACTGGATCGACATCGACTGTTCGATCGAGGAACTGAAGGCGGCGCTGGCCGAAACGCCGCACAGCCGCCTTCCCGTTGCCGAGGGATCGATCGAGCAGATCGTCGGCGTGGTCCAGACCCGCGACATGCTCGACGCCATGCTGGACGGGAAGCCGATCGACCTTCGCGCCCTGTCGCGGAAGGCGCCGGTCATCCCCGACGTGATGGACGCCATGGATGCGCTGAGCGTGCTTCGCTCGGCGGAAGTGCCGCTGGCGCTGGTCCATGACGAATATGGCCATCTCGACGGGATCGTCACGCCCGGCTCGATCCTCGCCGCGCTGGCCGGCGCCTTCGCCAGCGACGTCGAGGACGACGATCCGCCGCTGGTCGAGCGCGAGGACGGCAGCTGGCTGATCAGCGGCTCGGCCGGTGCCGACTGCCTCGAGGACCGGCTGGGGATCAGGCTTCCGTCCGACCGCGACTTCTCGACGGTGGCAGGCTTCTCGCTCGCCGTGCTCAAGCATCTGCCCGAGACGGGCGAGAGCTTCGACCATGACGGCTGGCGCTTCGAGATCGTCGATCTGGACGGCCGCAAGATCGACAAATTGCTGGTTCGCCGCCGGTCTCGCAAGGAAAAGACCGCCGACTGATCCCGACTGTTGCAGGTCGGCACTTTTCAGGACCTTTGCGCCGTCTATCGTCCGCCTTCGAATCACTGCCGGGGGGTGGAACGACATGAATCGACGTATCGGTATGCTTGGCGCCTTGCTGCTGGGCGCGGCGCTGCCAGTTGGCTTGGCGGCGCATGCGCAGGGGGCGGGGGCGACCAAGGCCGCGCTGCCGAAGCAGCCGCTCAGCGAGTTCGCCAAGCTGCCGCAGATCGGAAGCCCGCGCCTCAACCAGAATGCCACCGCCATCGCCGCCCGCATGCGCAACGGCGACGAGCAGGTGCTGACCATCATCCCGCTCGATCAGCCCGGCGCCAAGCCGGAGGTGATTGCCCGCGACGGCACGTTCGGCAAGCTCGACAATGTGCGGGTGATGAGCTGGCAGTGGATCGATCCGGACAATCTGCTGATCACGATCATGGCTCCGACCGATCTCAACGGCGACCGCGTGGATGCGACCCGCGTGCTGAGCTACAACCGGCGAACGAAGCAGCGCACCCTGCTCGGCTGGGACGGGACCTTCCTCCAGGGCGGCAACGTGTTGTGGATGTCGCGCTCGGGACCACCGCGAATCCTGCTGTCCCGGCTTGCGGCGGGCAGAGGAACCGAGCGCCTCGGCAATCCCGAAGTGGTCGAGATCGACGTCGCCACCGGCCGTCAGAAGGTGGTGATCCCACCGACCCGCGACGTCACCTCCTGGGCCGCCGACGGCGAAGGCAATGTGCGCATGGGCGCCAGCTACAATCGCGACAACGGCCGTACCACCATCCTTTATCGTTCGGGCGGCAGCGGGCCGTTCCGGACGATCATCAAGGAGAAGCAGGAGCGTTACTCGACCCTGCCGGTGCCGGAAATCTTCCTGCCGGGCGAGAAGGCCCTGGTGGTCAGCCGTCACGAGGGCCGCAACGCCGTCTACGAGCTCGACCTGAAGACGATGGAGTTGGGGCGCAAGGTCTTCGGAGATGCCAAATACGACGTCAGCGGCATGCTCTCGAACCGGGACGACAATGCGCTGGAAGGCGTGGCGATCACCCGCAATCGATCGGAAATGATGTGGTTCGATCCGCTGCTGAAGGAGATCCAGGCGGTTCTGGATGAGACGGCGGGCGGGCCCGGAATGGCCACCCTCGTGTCGGCCGACGAGTCGCGCAAGAACATCCTGTTCCACGTCGCTCGCCCGGACAGCCAGGGTGGCTACTATCTGTTCAACACCGCCACTGGCGACACCAGGCACCTCGGCTGGCTGAACGACGTGATGAAGAATGCGTCGATGAACCCAGTGCGCACGATCAGCTACAAGGCCCGCGACGGACAGACGATCGACGCGGTGCTCACGCTGCCGCGCCTTCGTCCGGCCAAGGCGCTTCCGCTGATCGTGCTTCCGCATGGCGGCCCGTGGGCGCGCGATGCCGAGCGGTGGGACTTGTGGTCGCAGCCGCTCGCCGAGCTCGGCTATGCCGTGGTGCAGCCCAATTTCCGAGGCTCGTCCGGCTTTGGCAAGGCCTGGGAGGCGATGAGCGACGGCAACTGGGGCATGGCGATGCAGGACGATCTCGACGACAGCGTCCGCCATCTCGCCGCCGAAGGTATCGTCGACGCCAAGCGCGTCTGCGTCATGGGCTGGAGCTATGGTGGCTATGCCGCGGCCCGCGCCGCCCAGCGCAATCCCGAACTCTACCGCTGCGCGATCGCCGGTGCCGGGGTCTACGACATTCCGCGCATGACCGCCTACGACCGCAATTACCTCGGTGAATATGGATCCAAATATATCGGCTCGGCCGCCGGCCGACTCGCCGACGTGTCGCCGGCCAGGCATGCGGACAGCAAGTGGGCGCCGATCCTGATCGTCCACGGCGCCAAGGACCAGCGCGTGCCGGTTGCCCAGGCCCGTTACCTGGTCGACCAGCTCAAGGCCTCGGGCAAGGTCGACGGCAAGGACTTCAAATATATCGAGCAGCCCAACAACACGCACAATCTGCCGTTCGAGTCGGACCGGCTGCAGTGGCTGGAGGAAGCGGCGAAGTGGCTGGCGGCGCATAATCCAGCCTGAAGCCTACTGGGCTCGGGCTTCGTATTGCGAGCACGGCGGGGCGATCCACTGATCGGCCAGGGATTGCTTCGCCTTCTGCTCGCATGACGGCGACCTTCCCTTTTTGCCCCGTCCCGGCTAAGGGCCCGCTCGAAAACGCCCACACACGAAGGATTTGCATGGCCAAGGAAGAACTTCTCGAGATGCGCGGGCGGGTCGTCGAACTGCTCCCCAACGCGATGTTCCGCGTCGAACTCGAGAATGGCCACGAGATCCTGGGGCACACCGCCGGCAAGATGCGCAAGAACCGCATCCGCGTGCTGACCGGCGACGAGGTGCTGGTCGAACTGACCCCCTACGACCTGACCAAGGGTCGCATCACCTATCGCTTCAAGTAGGCCGATGCGGCTCGTCCTCGCCTCGGCGAGCCCGCGCCGCCTCGACCTGCTCGCGCGGATCGGCGTCGTGCCGGACATCGTGCGCCCCGCCGACCTCGACGAGGAGCCGCTCGAGGGCGAACTGCCGCGTCCGCACGCCCTGCGCCTGGCGAGCGAGAAGGCGTCGGCGGTGGCGGCGCTGGAACCGGACGCCCTGGTGCTCGCTGCCGACACGGTGGTCGCGGTCGGACGGCGCATCCTGCCGAAGGTCGAGGACGAAGCGACGCTGCGCCAGTGCATGGCCCTGCTGTCCGGACGTCGCCACAAGGTGATGACCGGAGTCGCGCTCGCGGCCCCCGGCGGCAAGCTGCGCACGCGGGTGGTCGAGACGGTCATCGCCATGAAGCGCCTCTCGGCGGAAGAGATCGACTATTATGCGGGTCATGGCGAATGGCGCGGCAAGGCCGGCGGCTATGCGCTGCAGGGCTATGGCGAGGTCTATGTGCGGTACATGGCGGGCAGCTGGTCGAACGTCGTCGGCCTTCCGCTCGCCGAGACCCGCCACCTCTTGAAGAGTGCGGGCTATCCGCTTGCCTGACTGGCTCGCCGAGGTGGGCATCGGCGAGACGCGCTTCGTGCGCATCACGGATGGCGAGATCATCGATGCGCGGATCCATGTCGCTGGCACGCCGCGCGCGGGCGAGCGCCTCAAGGCGCGGATCACGAGCGTTCGGCCGCAGGCGATCGCGCTGGCAAACGGCACGGAATTCCTGCTCACCCATGGGGCCGCCGGTCATCCGGAAGGGACCAGTGTCTGGATCGAGGTCACCCGCGAGCCCATCCCCGGACCCGAGCCGTGGAAGCGCCCGCTTGCACGCGTCGTCGAGGAGGGTGGGGGAGAAGCCGCAATCGTTGCCGAGCCGCTCGCCTTCCCAAGCCCCTCTGACAGGCTTGAGGCGGCCGGCTGGTCCGACCTTCTCGAAGAGGCACGGAGCGGTATTGTCGGCTTTCCGAGTGGCGCGCTGCGGATCTTCGTCACGCCCGCCATGACCCTGATCGACGTCGACGGCCCGGGCCGACCCGAGGACCTCGCCCGCGCCGCTGCCAGGGCCGCTGCCGCCGCCATCCGCCGCCATTGCATCGGCGGTTCGATCGGAATCGACTTCCCGACCGTCAGCGGCAAGGACGCCCGCAGCGCCATCGCCGGGTTGATCGACGCCGGGCTCGACAAGCCATTCGAGCGGACGGCGGTCAACGGCTTCGGCTTCCTGCAGATCGTCCGCCCGCGCCGCGGGCCCAGCCTGTTCGAGATGGCCGCCGAACGGCCCTCCTTCGAAGCGCGGGCTTTGCTGCGACAGGCGGCGTCCCACGTCGGCGCGGTCCGGCTCGCCTGTCATCCGGCCGTCGCGGCGGCGATCCCGCTCGAGTGGCTGGACCAGCTCGGCCGGCAGATCGGCGGTGCCGTCAGCTTGCGCCCCGACCCATCGCTCGCCATGTCCGGCGGCCATGTCGAACGCGCCTAAACCCTGTCCCCTGTGCGGCAAGCCGCCATCGCCCGGCCATGCTCCCTTCTGCAGCCGCGGGTGCAAGGACCGCGACCTCCTGCAGTGGCTCGGCGAAGGCTATCGGATTCCCGGGCCGCCCGCCGATCCCGGGCTGGACAGCGACGACGAGCGCCGTTAGGGGAGCCGCTCGCAAGGCCGCTCGGCCTGCCCGCGAAGACCGTGGGCCCAGATAGCTCAGTTGGTAGAGCATGCGACTGAAAATCGCAGTGTCGCTGGTTCGATCCCGGCTCTGGGCACCACTCTTCCCACCACATCCGCTTCGCCGTTAAGGCACTGTGATTGAACCATTTTTCGCCAGCTTATCGGAAGCTTGCGCGGGACGGGTCGCGGGTCGAAACGCATGTCTCCGTCGTTCTGATTGTCGGGTTCGCCTGTGCGGATCCCATCCAAAACGCACGGAGAATATGATGCTGAAATTCGCTTTCACGGCGGCGACGCTGATGGCTGGCACGGCCGCCATGGCCCAGTCGACCGCGCAGCCGACCACCCCGACACCCACACCGGCCCCGATTGCCGGCCCGGCCGCACCGACCAATCCGACTACCCCGGCGATCCCGGCCGAACCGGGCACGCCCGCGACCCCGGCCTCGCCCGCGACCCCGGCCTCGCCAGCCGACGGCACGGCTGCCGTGCCCGCCACGCCGGCGACGCCTGCCGCTCCGGCGACGACCACGGGCAACACCGAAACGACTACCACCACCACCGGCGGAAGCGTGATCGACTCAGAGTGGAGCAAGTATGACGCCAACGCGAACCAGGGTCTCAGCAAGGCCGAGTTCAACAGCTGGATCAAGGCGCTGACGGAAGCCTCCGGCGGCAAGGCGCCGACCAGCGCCTCCCTGTCGACCTCCTTCCGCAAGGCCGATGCCGACCGCAGCGGCAGCGTCAGCAAGGCCGAACTGACCGCCTACCTCGGTCAGTAAGCCTCACGAGGGCGCGGCTTCCTCGGGAGGTCGCGCCCTCTTGATTCATTCGGCCGCCTCGCGCTCCCGTTCGGGCTCTGGCGCCAGGCCGCCCTCGTCCACATCCGCCTCCTCATCCGCGCCGACGCCGCTTTCCAGCGCCTTCTCCTCGGCGAACAGTTCGTCCGCATCGTCCGGGTAGATACCGAAGCGCGCCGCCACGTCGGGGGCAAAGCGGAGGAGATCGGGGCGGAGCTTGATGATCGAGACGTCCTTCGCCTTGCCCTCCATCATCACGTCGAACTCAAGCCCCTCAGCCATGCGCATGAAGGTCGCGAACTCGAACGGATTGGTGAAGTCGCTGTGGCCCGTCCAGATCGGCGGCACGAGCACGGTCTTGACCCGCGCCGTCGCCTTGACCGGCGCCTTGGTCAGTTCCTTCGACCTGCTTGCCTTGCCGGCCAAAGCGGCTTCGCGCTGCTTGGGCGTGATCTTGCGCTTGAGCTCGCGCAGCTCGGTGCGCGGCGAGGAGAAGTG
Organism: Sphingomonas sp. LHG3406-1; assembly: GCF_029637485.1. GTDB lineage: Bacteria > Pseudomonadota > Alphaproteobacteria > Sphingomonadales > Sphingomonadaceae > Sphingomicrobium. The sequence continues at coordinate 2,235,684 of NZ_CP069128.1, forward strand.
GATCTTCGGCCGCACGCCGCCCGGCCAGGTCGCAAGGAAGCGCTCCAGCGTATCGCGCATGTCGAGCCGCTCGGGATTCAGGCACCAGAAGTGCTGATAGTCGAACACGCATGGCACGCCGCAACGCTCGGTGATCCACAGCACATCGGCGGCGGAGAAGCGGATGTCGTCATTCTCGAGGACGAGGCGGCGCTTCACATGCTCGGGGCATTGCGCATAGCCCTCCAGCCAGCGGGCGCGGCTCGCCTCGCGGTCGTCGTAAACCCCGCCGACATGGGTGACGAGCACCGCTTCGGGCCCGCAGCCCATGCGGTCGAGCATCTCGGCCTGGCTCGACAGGTCCCAGATCGACTTGCGGGTCAGCTCCGGGTCGGGCGAATTCAGAAGCACGAACTGCGACGGGTGGAAGGACAGGCGGATGTCGAGTTCGCGCGCCTTCTTCCCGAACGCCGCCAGCTCGGCGTCGCTCTCTTCGACCATCTTGTGGAACTGCGGCATGTCCGGGTGGGTGGCATAGGGCGCCAGGTCCGACGACAGGCGGTACATGTCGATCTCGACCTTCTTCAGATGGTCGAGGATCTTGTCGACATGCTCGAGGCTGCACTTGAGGTGCGGGTCCTTCTGCCAGCGGCGGGTGTCGTTGCCCTTGAGGCCGGGCACGCCCATCACCTTGACCGGAAAGCCGAGGCGCAGGGGGCGAGTGGGGTCGGTCATGCAATCTGCTCCTCTGGAAAGCCGAGATCGGCAACGAAGCGATTCCACAGCGGCACCGGCAGAGCGCCGCCGCTCGCCGCCTTGTGGCCGCTGCCATATTCGCTGCCCGCGCCTTCGGGCCGGCGCTCGGCGAAGAAGCGGATGAGGTCGTGGCCGGCGCCGGTACGCGCGGCGAAGTGGACCCAGCCGGGCCGATAGGCCTTGTTGGCGGCGATCACGACCTTGTCCCGCAGCCGCGTTCGCCACTGCTGGGCGATCAGCGGGTGGATCTGGCACGGGCTGTCGAGCGGGATCAGCGCCACCTCGCCCCGCACCTTGGGCGCGACGCGGCGGGCGACTTCCATCTCGGCCTTCACTTCCTCCTTCGCGGCATGGAGGAGGGCGGTCTCCGGGTGCGCGTCCGAGAGCAGCTCCTTGGGGCTATTGCACTTCATCAGCAGCGCCAGGGCAGGGGAGGCGTCGGCGCTGGCCGTCCGGCGCGGCGCGTTGACCAGGCTGACCGCATTGCGCAGCGCCGTCTTGCCGTAGCGCTTCTGCGCCGCTTCCAGCTCGGGGAAGCCGGCTTCCTCCGCCATGTCGCCGATCAGGCCGAGCGCCGCGAGCCAGAGCAGGTCGTCCGGGCTCCCGCAGGCCCAGAAGGCGAGCAGGGCGCTGGTCGGCTCGGGCGTGCAGCCGTTACCGCTGATGACCAGTGCCGTGCCGGGCGTTCCGGTGGGGACATGGTGGTCGAGGAGGCAGGTCGGCGTCCCGGTCAGGATGTCGCCCTCGCGCACGCCGAGGTCGGTGGCGACGATGGCGGCCGGGCGGCGCTGCTCGAGCTCGGCGCGGACGGCCGGGGTCCAGGGTGTCTCGCCCTTGCCGACCAGCCGCACCTCGGCGCCCGGGAGCGAGCGGGCGAGGATGGCGACGGCGGCCAGCCCGTCCGCATCGAAATGGCCGAGGATCAGGGGCTTGGCTCCGGCCTCGTCGAGCCAGCGCTCGAACGAGGAGCGGGCGGTGGAAGCATCGCAGGCCATGGCGGGAGAACGAGGCCGGCGCCGCTTCGCTCCCATGGCTGGACGATGGACCAGCCCCCCAGGGAACAAGAAGTTGCTTCCGGCCCGTCTTCTCGCCCACAAGAGCGAATGGCCAAATTCACCGACCAAGCCGAGCGGATCAACAGCGAGTCCGGCGCCACTCCGGCCCCGCGCGACAATCTGGAACGCCGGGTGTTCCGCGCGACGGTGGTGTTCCTCGCGACCTGCGTCGCCGCCTACCTGATCTACGTGCTGATCGACGTGCTGCTGCTGCTGTTCGCCTGTAGCCTGGTCGCGCTGATCTTCCTGACCATGACCAACGCCATCCGCCGGCGCACCGGCATTCCGTTCGGCGTGGCGCTCGGCGCGAGCGTGCTTACCCTGCTGGGCGTCCTGGTCGGCGCCTTCACCTTCTTCGGCACCACCATGCAGGGCGAGTTCACCACGCTGGCGCAGCAATTGCCCGCTGCCTGGGCCGACGTGCAGCAGCGCCTCCAGGGCTCTCCGCTGGGCATGCGCCTGCTGGAGCAAGCGCGCGGCCTGGTGCCGAGCGGGCAGGCGATGGTCAATGCCGCCACCACCACGCTCGCGGCGGTCGGCGGCGCCCTGTCGGGCCTCGCTCTGGTGCTGGTCGGCGGCCTTTATCTCGCAGCCCAGCCCAATCTCTACCAGGGCGGCCTGCTTCGGCTGGTTCCCGACCGCAGCCGCACCAGCGTCGCGGAGACGCTTGACGCAGTCACCGTCTCCCTGCGCAACTGGCTGAAGGGGCAGGCGCTCGGCATGCTGTTCGTCGGCGCGGCGACCGGGGTCGGCCTGTGGCTGGTCGGGGTTCCGGCCGCCTTTGCCATTGGGCTGGTCGCCGGTCTGGCGGAGTTCGTCCCCTATCTCGGGATCATCGTCGCCGTGCTGCCGGCCGTCATCCTCGGCTTCGGCCAGGGCACCGACGTGGGCATCTGGACGGTGGTCGTGCTGATCGCGGTTCAGCAGGTGCAGGGCAACCTCGTCATGCCGCTGCTGCAGAACAAGATGGTCGACCTGCCGCCGGCGATCACCATCTTCGGGATCATCGCCGCCGGCATCCTGTTCGGCGTGGCCGGCGTCCTGCTGGCGACGCCGCTGACCATCGTCGTGCTGGTGCTGGTGCGGCGGCTGTATCTCGGCGAGGACAAGCAGGAGGTGCTCCACAGCAGCGGCGAGCCCGAGCCTCGTCCCGGCCCGCCGACTCCACCGGGGGATTGACGCAACCTTCCGGCGACCCAGATCATTGGCTGACCTTCAACCAGAGGAGACGACCGGATGATCACCCGCACCGCCACCGCGCGCTACGAAGGTACGGGCAAGACCGGAAAGGGCTGGATATCGACCCAGTCCGGCGTGCTCAAGGACAGCCGCTATGGCTTCAACACGCGGTTCGAGGGCGAGCCGGGGACCAATCCCGAGGAGCTGATCGCCGCCGCCCACGCCGGCTGCTTCACCATGGCGCTGAGCTTCGCACTGGCGCGGGGCGGCCATGAGCAGGGCGAACTGCAGACCGAGGCGCGCGTGAAGCTCGAACAGGACGGCGCCGGCTTCACCATCACGCGGTCGGACCTCAAGCTGCGCGCCAGCGTGCCCAGCATCGATGAGGCCGAGCTGCGCGCCCTCGCCGAGGAAGCCAAGGCGAGCTGCCCGGTGTCCAAGCTGCTCAACGCCGAGATGAGCCTGGACGTCGAGGTGGCCTGACCATGGTCTCCGGCTTTCGCCGGAAAACAGCCATGTTGCGTGAGTTGAAGTAGCTGTGCATGTCCGCCTTATGGCCGGACATGCAAGCAACAGCGAACGCACCGCAGGTCTCCTTCTGATGGGGGCGGCGGCGCTCGCGCTGCTGATTGCCAACAGCCCGCTTGCGCATGGCTATCACGCGCTGCTCGAGACCTACGTCGGCCCGCTTACCGTCCATTACTGGATTGCCGACGCGCTGATGGCGCTGTTCTTCCTGCTCGTCGGGCTGGAGGTGAAGCGCGAATGGTATGACGGGCAGCTCGCCACGCGCGAGGCGCGGCAGCTGCCGATGATCGCGGCGGCCTTCGGCATGGCGGTGCCGGCCCTCGTCTACAAGCTGGTCACCGGCTTCAATCCCGCGCTGTCGTCCGGCTGGGCCATCCCCGCCGCAACGGACATCGCCTTCGCGCTTGGCCTGCTTGCCCTGCTCGGCCCGAGGGTGCCGGCCAGCATCAAGGTGCTGCTGGTGACCATCGCCATCATCGACGACATTGGCGCGGTCATCATCATCGCCGTCTTCTACACGGCCGAGATCAACATGACCGCGCTGGCCGTCAGCGCCGCGCTGGTCGGCGCGATGGCGACGCTCAACATGTTCGGAGTCCGGCGGCTGTGGCCCTATCTGCTGATCTTCCCCTTCCTGTGGGTAGCGGTGTTCCAGTCCGGCATTCATGCGACCATCGCCGGCGTGATCGCGGCCCTGACCATTCCGCTCGGCCGCGGCGAACCCGTGTCGCCCCTGAAGATGCTGGAGCACAAGCTGCATCCCATCGTCATGTTCGGCATCGTCCCGGTGTTCGGACTGGCGAGCGCGGGCGTGACCATCGGCGGCCTCGATGAGGTCTTTTCGCCGCTCCCGCTCGGGATCGCCGCGGGCCTGTTCATCGGCAAGCAGCTGGGCGTGTTCGGCGCCATCTGGGCGGTCGACCGGATCGGTCTTGCCCGCAAGCCCGAGGTGCTGAGCTGGACTCACATCTACGGGGCAGCCTTGCTGTGCGGCGTCGGCTTCACCATGAGCCTGTTCATCGGCGAACTCGCCTTCACCGAGCGGCTGCTCATCGACGAAGCCAAGATCGGAACCCTGCTCGGCTCTTTGCTTTCCGGCATTGCCGGCTATGCCGTGCTCGCCATGGCCAGGCCGATCGGCGAATCCGACCGCGACCGTCAGGAAGCGGAAGAAATCTTCGGCGAGGATGCCGACAAGGACCCCACCGTATGCAACGATCCCTTTTCCTCGCCGCCGCCGTCTCGCTGACGCTGGCCGGGTGCGCCACGACGACAGGCGCTCCCGCCCGCGACGGTCTCGATGCGGTCGCCCGTGACTATGTCGTGCTCCAGCTCGCGATCGGCGAAAAGGAGGAGGGCTATATCGATGCCTTCTACGGTGATGCCGGGCTGAAGACCGAGGGTCAGGCGCTGGCGCAGGCGAGCGACCTTCCGGCGCTGGCCGGCAGGGTTCGGGCGCTCCAGGCGCGGGTGACCCCGCTTGCCGCGACCGAGCCGCGCCGGGCCGCCTTCCTGTCCGCCCAGCTTACCGCCGCCGCCACCCGCCTGCGCATGCTGCAGGGCGAGAAGCTCCCCTTCGCCGAGGAGGCGCAGGGCCTGTTCGGGGTGCGCCCGACGCTCAACCCGCTGGCGAGCTACGATCCCGTCCTCGCCCGCATCGAGGCGCTGGTCCCCGGCGAGGGGTCGCTGGCCGACCGGGTCGAAGCCTATCAGAACCGCTTCACCATTCCGCGCGAGAAGCTCGAGACGGTCTTCCGCTCGGCCATCGCCGCCTGCCGCACGGCAACGGTCGAGAATATTTCGCTTCCCTCGACCGAGCGGTTCGACCTCGCCTTCGTCACCGGCAAGAGCTGGTCGGGCTACAATTATTATCTCGGGCAGTACCGGAGCCGGATCGAGATCAACACCGACCTGCCCATCCGCCTCAGCCGCGCGGTCGATCTCGGCTGCCACGAGGGCTATCCCGGCCATCACGTGCTGAACGTGCTGCTCGAGGAGAAGCTGGTGCGGGGCAAGGGCTGGACCGAGTTCAGCGTCTATCCGCTCTATTCGCCCCAGTCGCTGCTGGCCGAAGGCTCGGCCAATTACGGCATCGACCTTGCGTTCCCGGGCGCCCGCAAGGCCCGCTACGAGGCGGCCGTGCTGGCGCCGCTCGCCGGGCTGAACGGCGAGGAAGTGGCGCGCTACGATGCCTTGCTGGACGCGCTGCGCGACCTTTCCACCGCCCGCAACACCATCGCCCAGCGCTTCCTCGACGGCGAGGTGGACGAAGCCGAGGCGGTGCGCCTGACGCAGCGCTACCAGCTGGTGAGCGAGGCGCGCGCCAGGCAGTCGGTCAATTTCACCAAGCAGTATCGCTCCTACGTGATCAACTACGATATCGGCCGCGACATGGTCGCCCGCGATGTCGAGCGCTTCCCCGAGGGCAAGGCGCGCTGGCAGCGGATGGAACAGTTGCTGAGCGAGCCCACCCTTCCGAGCGACCTCCAGGGCTGATCGGGATGCGCTGTTTCTGGGACGAGGCGCAGCGTGCCCACGCGCCACGGTCCGAGTTCTTCAACGGCGCGCTTCACCCGGCGGCGGACGTGCCGGAGCGGGTGGACAGCGTGCTCGCCGCCATCGGCCGGACCGAGGCGCCGGAGCGGCGCGGCGAGGCGGCGCTGCTGGAGCTGCTCGGCACCGGGCACGACCCTGCCTATCTCGACCTGCTCCGTACCGCGCATGACGAGTGGCGCGCGGCCGGTCGGACGGGCGATGCGCTTCCCTATGCCTTTCCGGTCCATCGCCGTCCGCGCGACCTCCAGCGCATCGACGCCCGGCTCGGGGCGCATAGCTTCGACACCTGCGCGCCGATCAGCGGCGGCACCTGGGAGGCGCTGCTTGCCGGTACCGACACCCTTCTTTCCGCGCTCGACGTGGTGCTTGGCGGAGACCATGCCTTCGCGCTGACCCGGCCGCCCGGTCACCATGCCGGCGCCGACTATATGGGCGGCTATTCCTATCTGAACTGGGCCGCCATCGCGGCCTTGGCGGCCGGACGGCGCGTGGCGATCCTCGACATCGACTATCACCATGGCAATGGCACGCAGGACATGGTCGCGGGCCGCGACGGCCTGCGCTTCGCCTCGCTCCATGCCGATCCGGCCACCGACTATCCCTTTTTCTGGGGCAGCGCGGAGGAGAGCGGCGGCAATGTCCTCAACCTGCCGCTACCGCGCGGCACGGCCTTCGACGCCTATGACGCCGCGCTCGCCCGCGCCTGCGACTGGCTGGGCGAAGGCGCGCCCGAGCTGCTGGTCCTCAGCTTCGGCGCGGATACCTACGAAGGCGATCCGATCAGCCATTTCGCCATCCGCACCGGCGATTACGCTCGCCTCGGCAGGCGCGTGGCGGCGATGGGCCTGCCGACCCTGGTCGTGCTCGAAGGCGGCTATGCGGTCGACGCGCTTGGCGCCAACGTGGCGGGGCTGCTCTCTGGTCTCGACTGAGGATCAGGGCATCTGAAAGCGGACGTTCGCCACCGTATAGCTCGGCACTCTGGTCCCGTCCGCCAGCTGCGCCGGCTGGAACCTGGCTTGCTGAAGGTTCTTGCAGGTGACCTCGGCAAAGCCGGCACCGCGAAAGGCCGTCAGGCTGGTGCAGCGGGTAACGAGGCCGTCGGCACCGATGTTCAGCCGCGCCTTGACGATCGACTCTTCGCCGCGGGGCAAGGCGCTCACCGGATAGTCGCTCCAGCTGAACAGCGACGCCAGCGGCCGGATCGGGGTCGCCGACCTGACGATCCGCTCTTCCACATCGGGATCGACACCCCAGGCCGCCAGCTGCTCGCGGGCGCAGTTCCGCATGGCCTCCATCACCTTTTCGAGCGGTCCGGTCGCCAGCACGATCTTGCGGCCGCCCGGTTCGGTGACCTGGACGCCCGTCACCCGTGCGGCATTGGCCGTTTCAGTCGCGCGCAGGGCAGCGACTTGCGACGGATCGCGGATGACCGGCTCGCCGGGCTTCGTCTCCGGCGGCTTCTCCGCGCCGGCGAGAAAGTCCACGCTGGTCCACAGGATGGCGATCTTCTTGTTGGCGACGGTTTCGGCCACGCTTCCCTCTTCGAAGGGATGATCGACAAAGGGCAGGAAGGCGGCCTTGCCGTTGCGCAGCCCTGACCGGGCGCGCAGCGGATCGCCATACACCATCATGCTCATGCCTGAGCCCGGATCGATCCGCTCGAACACCAGCGATGTCGGGTTGGCGGGATCGCCGAATGTCCGCTTCAACTGGCAGCTCTGGTCGGCATAGTGGAGGTTCCACTTGGATGCCGGTGCGAGGACGGTAGGCGCCCTCGGCGCAGCCAGCGCGGGCACCGCGATCAGGGCTACGACCGACCCGAGCAACATCATTCTCGACATACGCCTCACTCTCCGTTTCCCCCGAACCGGCAACTGCGATGCTAAGGCGACCGGCGGCAGAGGCAAGGGCCGGCGCACTTGCCCGCGTTGCTGTGGCGGAATAACCAGCCCGCCCTTCACTCCTCGGCGAGCAGCTTCCGATCCATGGACCATTTCGAGCATCGTGCCGGCGTCCTTCACTGCGAGGACGTGCCGCTCGACCGCATCGCGCAAGCGGTCGGCACGCCCGCCTACGTCTATTCGACCGCGACCATGGTCCGCCATGCGCGCGTCATGCAGGGGGCGGTCGCCGGCTGCGGAACGGGTGATCCGCTGGTCGCCTATGCGGTCAAGGCCAACCCCAATGCGGCGGTGCTGAAGGTCCTGTGCGAGGCCGGGCTCGGTGCGGACGTGGTGTCGATCGGCGAATATCGCCGCGCCCGAGCCGCCGGCATCGCGCCGGAGCGCATCGTCTTTTCGGGCGTCGGCAAGACCGAGGCGGAAATGGCCGAGGCGCTCGCCGGCGGGCTCCTCCAGTTCAACGCGGAGAGCATGGAGGAAGCGCGCATGCTGTCCGCGGTCGCGTCGGAACAGGGGCGGGTGGCGCCGGTCGGCTTCCGCATCAATCCGGACGTCAGCGCCGGCACCCATGCCAAGATCACCACCGGTACCGCCGACAACAAGTTCGGCATCGCCGCTGCCGGGGCGATGACCGCCTACGCGGAGGCGGCGACGCTGCCGGGGCTCAAGGTCCAGGGCATTACCGTCCACATCGGCAGCCAGCTCGTCAGCCTCGATCCGCTCCAAGCCGCCTTCCGGCGCGTGGGCGAACTGATCGGTGCGCTTCGTGCGCAAGGCCATGACATCGGCATCGCCGACCTCGGCGGCGGGCTTGGCGTGCCGCACGGTCCGGGCCAGCCCGAGCCGCCGAGCCCGGAGGCCTATGGCGCGATGGTCCGCCAAGTCACCGCCGACTGGCATACCCGCCTGCTGTTCGAACCCGGGCGGCTGATCGTCGGCAATGCCGGCGTGCTGCTCACCCGCGTCGTGCGGGTGAAGCCCGGCGTCCGCGCGCCCTGGCTGATCGTCGATGCCGGCATGAACGACCTGATGCGCCCGGCGCTCTACGATGCCTATCACCGGATCGAGGCAGTCCGTCCGTCCGGCAAGCGCGCCACGGTCAACGTCGTCGGCCCGGTGTGCGAGAGCGGCGACACCTTCGCCATGGACCGCGAGATGGACGATGTGGCGGCGGGCGACCTCATCGTCTTCCGCACCGCAGGGGCTTACGGCGCGACCCTCGCCAACAGCTACAACAGCCGTCCGCTGACGCCCGAGGTGCTGGTCGATGGTGATCGTTGGGCAGTCGTTCGCCAGCGGATCGATGTGGACTCACTGGCGGCGGTGGCGGAGCCGGAATGGCGCTGAGCGGCGACCCAGCATTGTATGCGGGCTTGGTTCAGGCCTAGCCTCTCCGGACGAGTCGTCGGAGGTGTGCGATGGAGTTGGCCAGCCTGATCGGATCGGCCTTGTTGCTTGCACCGGCCGTCAGCACGCAGGTTGCAAGCGCATCGCCCGGTCCGCCGGAGCGCATTGTCCTTCCCGTCATCCAGCCCGGTTGCGATCGGACGGCCCAGCCGGACGAGATCATGGTGTGCGGACGAACCGAGCGGCGCTACCGGATCGACACGAGCACGCTCAGGACCCTGCGCTCGATTGAGGATCGCGACGATCCCACCCGTCCCCCGCGTCCACACGCCATCACCCAGAGCTGTGCCGGCACGGGCCCGATGACCCAGTGCACGGGCGCTCTTCCGGTGAGTGACATGGCACTGCGGGCAATCGGCCTCGCCGTGAAGGCCATCCGCGGCGAGGATCTCCGCCCGGCCCTGCGGCAGGGCCCGACCGATTATGAGATCTATCAGCGCACGCGGGCGGAGGCCGAAGCTAAGGAGGAGGAGTGAGCGGCCGCTCCCGACGACCGCCGTTCCTTACAGCTTCTCGGTCAGCTCCGGCACCAGCTTGAACAGGTCGCCGACCAGGCCGACGTCCGCAATCTGGAAGATTGGGGCTTCCTCGTCCTTGTTGATGGCGACAATGACCTTGCTGTCCTTCATCCCCGCAAGGTGCTGGATGGCGCCCGAGATGCCGATCGCGACATAGAGTTCCGGAGCGACGATCTTGCCGGTCTGGCCGACCTGATAGTCGTTCGGCGCATAGCCGGCGTCGACCGCGGCGCGGCTGGCGCCCACGGCGGCGCCGAACTTGTCGGCGAGCGGGTCGATCAGCGCGTGGAACTGGTCGGCGCTGCCCAGCGCGCGGCCGCCCGACACGATGATCTTGGCGCTGGTCAGCTCCGGCCGCTCGCTTTCGCTGGCCTCCATGGAGACGAAGGTGGAGACGGCGTTGGAGACGCCCGCGTCGACATTCTCGATCCCGGCCGAGCCGCCGCTGCGCTCGGCCTTGGTGAAGGCGGTGCCGCGGACGGTGATGACCTTCTTGGCGTCCTTCGAGCGAACCGTGGCGATCGCATTGCCGGCATAGATCGGACGCTGGAACGTGTCCGGCCCCTCAACCGCGACGATGTCGCTGACCTGCGCGACGTCGAGCAGGGCGGCAACGCGCGGCGCGATGTTGCGGCCGGTGGTGGTCGAGGAAGCGAGGAGGACGTCATAGCCTTCCATCAGCTTGTGCAGGAGCGGCGCGACGCTTTCGGCCAGCTCATGGTCGAGCGCGCCGTCGGCGGCCACCAGCACCTTCGACACGCCGCCGATGGCCTGCGCATCGGCTGCGGCGCCCTGCGCCTCCGAACCGATCAGCAGGAGATGCGCCTCGCCGCCCAGCTTTGCCGCGGCGCCGAGGGTGGCGAGGGTCGAGTCCTTGACCTTGCCGTGGGCGTGCTCGCCGAGAACCAGGATCTTCATGCGACAACTCCGAGGGTCTTGAGCTTGGCAACCAGTTCGTCGACGCTTCCCACCTTGGCGCCGCCGACGCGCTTGGCCGGCTCGGCGACCTTCAGCGTCTCGAGGCGCGGCGTGGTGTCGACGCCGTAATCGGCCGGCGACTTGGTCGCCAAGGGCTTGGACTTGGCCTTCATGATGTTGGGCAGCGAGGGATAGCGCGGATCGTTCAGACGAAGGTCGGTGGTGACGATCGCCGGCAGCTTCAGCGCGACCGTCTCGAGTCCGCCGTCGACCTCGCGGGTGACATTGGCTGTGTCGCCGCTGATCTCGACCTTCGAGGCGAAGGTTCCCTGGCCGTAGCCGGTCAGCGCGCCCAGCATCTGCCCGACCTGGCTCGAATCGTCGTCGATCGCCTGCTTGCCGAGCAGGATGACCTGCGGCTGCTCTTCCTCGACAATCTTCGCCAAAATCTTGGCGACGGCGAGCGGCTCCACCTCGTCATCGGTCTGGACCAGGATGCCGCGGTCGGCACCCATGGCAAGGGCGGTGCGGATCGTTTCCTGCGCCTTCTGGGGCCCGACGGAGACCACCACGATCTCGGTCGCGCCGGCCTTTTCCTTGAGGCGGATGGCTTCCTCGACGGCGATCTCGTCGAAGGGATTCATGCTCATCTTGACGTTGGCGAGATCGACGCCGGTGCCGTCCATCTTCACCCGGGGCTTCACGTTATAGTCGATCACCCTTTTGACCGCGACGAGTAGCTTCATTTCCGTCCCTCTTGCTTCGTCATGCCGGGGCTGACCCGGCATCCGCCTGCCTTTCTTCTAACAGACTGAGAAGAAAGGCGGACCCCGGCTCAAGGCCGGGGTGACGGTTGATCCGTTAAGCCGCCTTCTTCACTTCCGCGACGATCTTCGCCGCCGCATCGCCAAGGTCGTTGGCGGCGACGATCGGCAGGCCCGAATTGGCCAGGATGTCCTTGCCCTGCTGGACGTTTGTGCCCTCCAGGCGGACCACCAGCGGCACCTTGAGATCGACCTCGCGCGCCGCGGCGACGATGCCGTCGGCGATGATGTCGCACTTCATGATGCCGCCGAAGATGTTGACCAGGATGCCTTTCACCGACGGGTCGGCGAGGATGATCTTGAACGCCGCGGTGACCTTCTCCTTGTTGGCGCCGCCGCCGACGTCGAGGAAGTTGGCGGGCTCGGCGCCGTTCAGCTTGATGATGTCCATGGTCGCCATGGCAAGGCCGGCGCCGTTGACCATGCAGCCGATGTCGCCATCGAGCTTGATGTAGGCGAGGTCGTACTTGCTGGCCTCGATCTCCTGCGGATCCTCCTCGGTGAGGTCGCGCAGCTCGACGAGGTCCTTGTGGCGGAACATGGCGTTCGAATCGAAGCCGACCTTGGCGTCGAGCACCATCAGCTTGTTGTCGCCGGTGATCGCCAGCGGGTTGATCTCGATCTGCGAGGCGTCGGTGCCGACGAAGGCGGCATAGAGGCCGGCGAGGACCTTGGCGGCCTGCTTGGCGAGGTCGCCGGTCAGGCCCAGCGCCGCCGCCACCGCGCGCCCGTGATGCGGCATCAGGCCGGTCGCCGGATCGATAGTGATGGTGTGGATCTTCTCGGGGGTCTCGTGGGCGACGTCCTCGATGTTCATGCCGCCTTCGGTCGAGGCGACCACCGCGATGCGGCCGGTTTCGCGGTCGACGAGGAGCGCGAGGTAGAATTCCTTTTCGATGTCGACGCCGTCGGTGATGTAGAGGCGCTGCACTTCCTTGCCCGCATCACCGGTCTGGATGGTGACGAGCGTACGCCCAAGCATCTCTTCGGCATGGGCGCGGACTTCATCGATCGACTTGGCGAGCCGGACGCCGCCCTTGGCGTCGGGACCGAGTTCCTTGAACTTGCCCTTGCCGCGGCCGCCGGCGTGGATCTGCGCCTTGACCACCCACAGGGGCCCGGGGAGCTGCTTGGCGGCCTCGACCGCTTCCTCGACGCTCATGGCGGCATGGCCGGCCGGAACGGCGACGCCGAACTTCGCGAGCAGTTCCTTGGCCTGATATTCGTGGATGTTCATGGATCGTCCCGAGGATGAAGGTTCGGCGGCCCTAAAGCATGACTCTGGCGACAAGCCAAGTTAGGGAACGAGGCGTGAACGCGCCGCTCCGCAAGATTATCCACGTCGACATGGATGCCTTCTTCGCGAGCGTCGAGCAGCGCGACGATCCGTCGCTGCGCGGCCGACCCGTCGCCGTCGGTGGCGGGCACCGTGGGGTGGTAGCGGCGGCGAGCTACGAGGCGCGGGCGTTCGGGGTGCGCTCGGCCATGCCTTCGGTGACGGCGAAGCGGCGCTGCCCCGACCTCGTCTTCGTCAAGCCTCGCTTCGACGCGTACCGCGAGGTCAGCCTGCAGATCCGGGCCATCTTCGCCGACTATACCGACCTGATCGAGCCGCTGAGCCTCGACGAAGCCTATCTCGACGTCAGCGAGGACCGATACGGGCTCGGCTCTGCCAAGGCCATTGCCGAGGCCATCCGCGCCCGAATCCGCGGCGAGACCGGCCTCACCGCCTCGGCCGGGGTCAGCTACTGCAAGTTCGTCGCCAAGCTCGCCAGCGACCAGAACAAGCCGGACGGCCTGTGCGTCATCCGGCCCGAACAGGCGCAGCGCTACATCGCCACCCTGCCGGTCGGCCGCTTCCACGGCATCGGCCCGCGCACCGCCGAGCGGCTGGAGGCGATGGGCATCCAGACCGGCGCCGACCTCCAGCAATTGAGCATGGACGAGCTGAAGGGCCGGTTCGGAAGCTCGGGCGAATGGTATTGGCGCATCGCCCGCGGAATCGACGAGCGGCCGGTCCGAAGCAGCCGGCAGGCCAAGTCGGTCAGCGCCGAGCGCACCTTCGACAGCGATTATTCCGACCCGCAGGACCTCCACCGCGAACTGGAGCGGGTGGCCGGCCTTGCCTGGGACCGGATCGAGCGGGCGCGGGCGAGCGGGCGGACGGTCACCCTCAAGGTCAAGTATTCCGACTTCCAGCTGATCAGCCGCGCCCGCAGCTTCACCCTTCCCGTGACCGACCGCGAAGCCTTCGCCGCTGCCGGACATTTCCTTCTGGATCAATTGCTTCCGGTACCAAGAGGGGTGCGGCTGCTGGGACTTGGGCTGTCGAACCTGATCGATGTTAACAATCAGGTGCCACGTCAGCTGGGGCTGGCGATTTGAATACGTTTGTGTTAAAGACTGAAGACAGACGGGGCCGTTTCGCATCAACCATGCGTTGCGGCCTTCATCGCAACCACCGCCTGGCAACAGGCACTGTGTAACAGCAGGCACTGTCCGCAAGAGAGATGCACACGGCCGCGGGGCTACTGGGGGGCGCCGCTTCGTGATTCGCATCTCGCATCTGGAAAGGTGAAGAATGGCAGCGAAGGCCCTTAGCTTCGACGTTGGCGATTATGTGGTCTACCCCAAGCATGGAGTTGGTCGTGTCGTCGAGCTGCAGTCGACGGAGATCGCGGGCACCAGCCTGCAGCTCTACGTCCTGCGCTTCGAAAAGGAGAAGATGACTCTCCGTGTTCCCGTCAACAAGGCGGACTCGGTCGGAATGCGCAAGCTCAGCAGCGACAAGACGATGCTGGCCGCGCTCGAGATCCTGAAGGGCAAGCCCAAGGTGAAGCGCACCATGTGGTCGCGCCGCGCCCAGGAATATGAAGCGAAGATCAATTCGGGCGACCTGTCGTCGATCGCCGAGGTGACCCGCGACCTGTTCCGCCCGGACGATGCGCCCGAGCAGAGCTATTCGGAGCGCCAGATCTTCGAAGCCGCCGCCTCGCGCCTGGCGCGCGAACTCGGCGCGATGGAGCAGACCGACGAGAAGTCGGCGCTGGGCAAGATCCACGAGATCCTGAACAAGGCCGCGCAGATCCATCACAAGACCAAGGAAGTGGTCGAGGACTGACAGGCTTCGATAATGTCTCAAAGGGAGGGCCTTTCCGCCGGATCGCGGGAAGGCCCTTTTCTTTTGCCTTAACGACGCCGCAACCCCGGACGGCTATCAACGTCACCATCATGACCGATACGCACCTCGACAATGCTGCCGCCAAGCGCGAGCGGATCAAGGCCATCAGCCGGACGGTGCACAGCATCCCGGTCGAGGAAGGCGGGCAGCTCCGCCCGCAGCGGCCCGCGCCGCTTCAGCCCGCAATGCAGGGCGAACGTTTCTGGAAGCGCACCGCACTCGCCGCTGGCGGAGTCGCAGGCGTCGCGCTCGGCTTCGCCGCCGGCCTGCTCGCCACCCGCCGCAGGTAAAGCTAGCCGAAGAAGCCGCGCTGCTCGAAGTTCACCACCCCGGTGGCGAGCAGCAGGATGGCGATGATGAGGAACAGGATGGCGGCGATGCCGAGCAGCCGCACGCCGCCCGGAGCCCGCGAGCGTGGCGCATTGGTCAAATTGTCGTCCATGCCCAGCCAACCAACGAGCGGCGGCGAGGGGTCCGCCTAGGGTCTGGCCCGCTCGGCTTCCCAGTTGAAGAGGAAGTTGCGGTGCTCCGCCCAGGTCTGCCCTTCGGCCTCACCGTCGATCAGGCAGACGGCACTGTGATAGGGCCCTTGCCCGTCGCTGGTGCGGAAGCTGGCGCAGAGGCGGCCGCGATCCTTCTTCCAGCGTCCCGCCTGAATCGGGCTGTTGTAGAAACTGCCGGTGACACTGCCGTCGGGTGCGAGCTTCAGCTCCATCGGCTGGGTGTAGGGCTTGCCCGGCTCGGTCGACAGGTCGACGACCCACTTGCCATCGAGCGTCTCGGGCGAGGGCTGCGCGGCAGCGAGGGCGACGAGCAGGGTCAGCATGGGCCCATGCTGTCACCCCACGCGCGGCGAAGCAATCCGGAACGGCAACGCAACAAGCGGATTGCGTCGGCGCGTCGCTCCCCGCAATGACGGGAGCCGGGCAGGGGGAGAGCGGTAGGCATGGCGCAGCGCTGGGGTCTGTGGGGCGGTGTCGCCCTGTTCATGGCGCTGCTGCTGCTGCCTCCGCCCGAGGAAATGCCGGTCACCGCCTGGCGGGTGGTGGCGCTCGCCGCGCTGATGGCGAGCTGGTGGATGACCCAGGCGCTTCCCCTCACCGCCACCGCGCTGCTGCCGTTCCTGCTCCTGCCGGCGTTCGGCGTGATGACCGCAAGCGAGGCGGCTGCTTCCTATTACAGCCCGATCCTGTTCCTCGTCCTCGGCGGCGCGATCATCGCGCTGGCGATCGAGCGGACCGGGCTCCACCGCCGGCTGGCGCTGGCAATCGTCCGCCGTGGCGGCCGGACCCCGAAAGCGATGCTGTTCGCGTTCATGGCCGCGACGGCCATCCTGTCGATGATCGTTTCCAATACGGCGACGACCTTGATCATGATGCCGATCGCGGTCGCCGTGCTCCATTCCGCCCGGATCGTTCCCGGTCATACCGACGGGTTCGCCGGGGCGCTGGCGATGGGCATCGCCTTCGCCGCCTCCATCGGCGGCCTTGCCACCCTCGTCGGTTCGCCGACCAACGCCATCGCCGCCGGGATCATCGAGCGGACGGTCGGCCTGCGGATCGACTTCCTCACCTGGGCAAGCTTCGGCGTTCCGCTCGTGATCCTGTCGATCCCGCTCTGCTGGTTCATCCTGATGCGGGTGCAGAAGGTGGCGCCGACCGACTTCGACGCGGACGAGGCGATCGCCGCCATCGGCGAGGCCGGCGCTTGGTCCAGCGCCGAAAAACGCCTGATCCCCGTCATCCTGCTCACCGTCGCGGCCTGGACCCTGCTGCCCCTCATCGCCGACCGGCTGCCGAAGGACGTGCTGGTCGACGGCACGGTCGCCATCGCCGCCGCCCTGCTGCTGTTCGTCGTCCCCGACGGGACCGGCCGCCCAATCCTCAACTGGAACGAGGCCAACCGCGCGCCGTGGGACGTGATCATGCTGTTCGGCGGCGGGCTCGCTCTGGCGGCCGGGATCGGCGAAAGCGGGCTCGACACCTGGCTCGGCACCGCGCTGGCGCCGCTGAAAGCCGTCCATCCGCTCCTGATTGCGATCGCGCTGGTGGCGCTGGTGGTCCTGATCACCGAATTCGCCAGCAATGTCGCCGCCGCCAGCGGGATCATCCCGGTGGTCGCCGGGATCATCGCTGCGACCGGGGTCGATCCGATCCTGCTTGCGCTGCCCGCCGCCTTCGCCGCCAGCTGGGGCTTCATGCTGCCGAGCGGGACCGGCCCCAACGCCATCGCCTGGGCGACCGGCCATATCGCCTTGCCGCGCATGCTGAAGGCCGGGCTCCTGCTCGACCTTGCCGGAGTGCCGCTGATGGTGGGCGTGGTGTGGGCGGTCGCGCCCCTGTTCGGTTAGCGGCCGCCGGTCCGGTCCAGATAGGCGTTCAGCTCGGCGATCTCGCGCTGCTGGGCGGCGATGATCTCGTTCGCCATCCTTCTCAGCCCCGGGTCCCGGCCGCGCGCGATCTGCTGGCGGGCCATGTCGATCGCGCCCTGGTGGTGGACGATCATCATCCGCGCGAAGTCGCGATCCTGGTCGCCGGTCGCGGCGGGCATGGCCATGCCCGGCATCTGCTGACCGGCCATTCCATTCTGGTCGGGCATGGGCGGGGCGTTGCTGCCGCAGGCGGCGAGCAGGAGCATGGCAGGGGCAAGAAAGAGCGATCGCATGGCCGGAACGTGGGCGCGCACCGCTTAATCGCAACCCCGGCTTTCGCCCGTGGCGCCCCTCGGCTAGGGCGACGCCCATGGAAAACGAAGCCGAGATGAGCGGCGTGCCCGCGAGCCGCCAGATGAAGAAGAGCCCGACCGCGATCGGCAACCACCCGCTCTCTCCGGAGACGATGATGATGGGGTTCGGCTTCGATCCGGCCCTGTCCGAAGGCAGCCTCAAGCCGCCAATCTTCCTCACCTCCACCTTCGTCTTCAAGAATGCGGCCGACGGCAAGCGCTTCTTCGAAGGCATCACCGGCAAGCGTCCGGGCGGCGCCGAAGGCCTCGTCTATTCGCGCTTCAACGGGCCCAACCAGGAGATTCTCGAGGATCGACTCGCGGTCTGGGAGCAGGCCGAGGATGCGCTCGCCTTCTCGTCCGGCATGTCGGCGATCGCCACCTTGCTGCTGACCTTCGTCCAGCCGGGCGACGTGATCGTCCATTCGGGCCCGCTCTACGCCGCGACCGAAACGCTGATCGCCAAGATCCTCGGCCGCTTCGGCGTGACCTGGCTCGACTTCCCGGCGGGCGCGACCCGCGAAGAGATCGACAAGGTCATCGCCACGGCGAAGGAGAAGGGCCGCCTCAGCCTCATCTATCTCGAGAGCCCGGCCAATCCGACCAACGCCCTGGTCGACGTCGAGGCAGTCCGCGCCGCCCGCGACGCCGCCTTCCCCGGCGATGCCCGCCCGCCGATCGCGATCGACAACACCTTCCTCGGGCCGCTGTGGGCCAAGCCGCTGGCGTCGGGCGCCGACGTCTCGGTCTACAGCCTGACGAAATATGCCGGCGGCCACAGCGACCTCGTCGCCGGCGGTCTGGTCGGATCGAAGAAGTTCCTCGATCCCATCCGGATGATGCGCAACACCATCGGCACCATCTGCGATCCCAACACCGCATGGATGCTGCTGCGCAGCCTTGAGACGCTCGAACTGCGCATGAGCCGGGCGGGCGAGAATGCCGCCAAGGTGTGCGAGTTCCTGCGCACCCACCCGAAGGTGGAAAGCGTCGGCTATCTCGGCTTCCTCGAAGAGGGAAGCCGCCAGGCAGACATCTACAACCGCCACTGCACCGGCGCCGGCTCAACTTTCTCGCTCTATCTGAAGGGCGGGGAGAAGGAGGCCTTTGCCTTCCTCGACAACCTCACCATCGCCCACCTCGCGGTCAGCCTCGGCGGCACCGAGACGCTGGCCAGCGCGCCGGCGGCGATGACCCATCTTTCGGTCCCGGACGAGCGCAAGCAGGCGCTCGGCATCACCGACAACCTCGTGCGTATCAGCATCGGCGTCGAGAATGCCGACGATCTGATCGCCGACTTCGACAACGCTCTTCGGGCGGTTTGAGGCGGGCTGAACTGCTTGCCTGACGGCGTCAGGCCGTCGGCCTCGTTCCTCCGCGCTCGGCGGCCGGGATGATGCCGGTGGCAAGCAGCTGGGCGAGCGCCGGCACGTGACTTTCCGCACGGGGGTGGGGCGAGGGGTCGGATATCATCACGACCGTAAGGTCGAGGGCGGGCACGATGAACAGCATCTGCCCGCCATAGCCCCAGGCGAAGTGGACGTCGTGGCCACCGCTTCGCTGTGAGAACCAGCCGTAACCATAGGGATTGCCGCTCCACGGTGAGGTGGTCCGCGGACGCCAGCTCTGCGCCACCCAGCCTTCGGGCAGGATCCGGCGGCCCTGCCACACCCCATCCTGCCGGTAGAGCTCGCCGAAGCGGAGCAGCGCCCGCGGCGACATCAGCATGTCGTTACCGCCAAAGTAGATGCCCTGCGGATCGCGCGGCCAGGTCGGCAGGTCGATGCCGAGCGGCTCGGCCAGCCACTCCTGCGCAAGGGCATGGGTGCTGCGGCCCGAGGTGCGGGTGAGGATGGCGGACAGCAGGTGCGAGGAGCCGGTCGAGTAGAGCATCTCGCCGCCCGGCTCGGCGGCAAACGGGCGCGACAGTGCGTAGCGCACCCAATTGGGGCTCGCGACCCAAGCCCCGTAATTCGGGCCCGAGGTGCGGCCGAGGCCTGCCTGCATTGAGAGAAGATGACCGATCTCGATCTGTTCGATGCGCGGATCGGCCCCTTGCGGAATATCGGCGCGCAGAAGCGGCGCGATCTTCTGCTCCGGCCCATCGAGCAGGTCACGCCCGATGGCGATCCCGACCAGCGCCGAAAGCACCGACTTGGAAGCGGACTTGATGTTCACCGGCTGGTCGAGCGCCGGTCCGCGCAGGCGATATTCGGCAAGGGTCTCGCCATGGCGGGCGACCAGCACCGCCTGGAGCCGGGGCAGCGCGTCCGCCCGCTTCCGCACCTCCGCCATGAGCGCTGGGTCGAGCCCGCGCGTGGCAATGGCTGTTTCTCGACCGACCGAAGGTTGGGATCCGGCGGTCTTATTCTGCGCTTCCGAGCAGCCCGCCGTGAACAGCAGGGTAGAAGCGACGAAAGCAAGCCAGCTACGCATCAACCCCAGTTAGGAACCGAGACAGCCGTCTTGCAGGCGGCAACGGACGAAACGAGGCGTCCGCGGGCGAGACGGTGGGCTCAGCCCCAGTCCACGACCGCCCAGCCGCGCTTGGTCGCCAGTTCGCGCAGGCGTCCGTGCGGGTTCACCGCGACCGCTTCGTCGGCCCATTCAAATACGGGCGCGTCGGTGACGTGGTCGCTGTAGAAGCGGACGTGGCCGTGCTTGCCGGTGAGGCCGCTCTTCTCGACCCAGTCGGCGACCATCCGCATCTTCGCTTCGCCATAGCAATTCTCGCCCTCGATCCGGCAGATGATGCTGTCGTCGAGGCCGAGCATGGTGTTGGTGCCGATCACGTCGTCGAAGCCGACCCGCTCGGCAATGGCGGCGGCGTAGAAGCGGTAGCTGGCGGTCGCCATGACGACCCGGCGCCCTTGCTCCTTGTCGCGGCGAATCGCGGCGCGCGCGCCGGGGCGGATGTTGGTTGCCGCCTGCCGGTCGGCGAAGCTGTCGACCAGCGGCTTCATCTCGGCCAGGCTGATGCTTTGCCCGATCAGAAGGCGATGGTTCACTTCCTTGAGCGTCGCCCGGCTGATCAGCTTTACGACATAGAAGAGCATCGAGCCGACCACGACCGGCAGGAAGACGAGCCGCCACGGCGCCCGGTGGATCGCGCAGTGGAGAAGGAAGCTGGTGTAGGTCGGGCGGCGGGTCACCGTCCGGTCCATGTCATAGATGGCGAGGTCCATCAGGCGCGTCCGTCGAGGATCGCGTCGACCAGCTCGTAGTCGGCCTTCTTGTCGACATCGACGGCGGCGAGCGGATCGCTCATCACCACCACCTTGATGCGCGTCTTGAGCGTGCGGCTGAGGCCGGTTGCGGTCTGGTGGATGTTGCGCACCCGCAGCACCGCGCCGAGGAACAGCGGCAGGCCGAGCTGCAGCAGCACACGCCAGCCCTTCTTGCGGTCCTTCTCGATTGCGCGCCAGCGCTCAATTCCGGCCTTGGCGGCGGGCGTGCGCAGGGCGAACAGGTTGGCGCCGCTATACTGTTCCCGGCCGAAGCGCAGCCAAGTCCGCTGGGCGTTCGGGAAGCGGCCCATGAGGGTGGTGCGGCTGACCACCCCGATGCCGATATCGCACCCGCTGTCGGTCGCGACCCGAAGCACTTCGCGCACCATCTCGGGCGTCAGCAGCGCATGGTCGGCGGTGGTGACCAGCAGGGGAAAGGGCGTCGAGGGATCGTCGCAGATACGCAGCAGGGTGGCGGCGATGGTCTGGTCGGACGTCTCGACGATCACCCGCGGGTCGTCCGGAAGCACGCCATCGAAACGCTCCGGCTGCTGGGTCAGCACGCGGATGCTCGCCACCTCTTCGACGGCCAGCAGGGCGCGGAGCGGCCGCAGCAGCATCGGCTCGCCCTTGATCGGCAGCAGCGGCTTGTAGTCGACGCCGAGACTGTCGGTCAGCGCGCAGCCGCCGGGCCGCGAGCCCGCCAGCATCAGCACGGTCCAGCGCTCCACGCTCACGCGGCGTCGAGCCAGCTGGTGATCTTGCGTCCGCGCGCCGCCACGCCTTCGGCCTGCGCGAGGCGGACGCTGTGGAAGATGAGGCTCAGCACCGACCACAAAGCGACCAGTTCAATGCCCCAGTCGGGGCGGCCGAGCGCGAGGCAGGCGACCAGGATCACCATGTTCGGATTGCGGCGGGCAGTGACCAGCCGGAACTGGCTGTCGATCCGCTGCCAGACATGGATGTGCATCTTGAAGCGCCACTTGAACCAGCCCTCGATCAGCCGGCCGAGGACATAGGTGCCGACGATCACCGCCAGCAGGCCGCCCTTGTAGACTTCCTCCAGCTGGTGGCCGGCGGCGCCGAGGCCGTGCAGCCAGGCCCACCACCAGAAGGGCGGGTGGAGGAGATCGGTGCCATGGTCGAACACGTCGCCCCACTTGGACGACTGGCCGGTGCAGCGCGCGAGCTTCCCGTCCACCGTGTCGAGCACCATGAAGACGAAGCCGGTGGCGGTTCCGAGCCAATATTGGCCGACCCAGAAGAAATAGAAGGCGGCGACGCAGAAGAGAAGGCCGATCAGCGTCACCTGGTTGGGCGTCATGCCCGCCTGTGCCGCCCAGCGCGTCAGCCAGAAGGCCGGCCGCCGCCACAAGTAAAGGGTCAGGAGATCGGTCACGCCCTTGTAGCTGGCGTCGTAGAGCGCGCGCTCGACCGGCAGCGGGTCATCGGGGTCGAGCGGCATCACGAACGGCCGCTCGCGCTTGCGAAGCTCGAAATAGCTCAAGGAGGCCGTGCGGCCGTCGATCGGCTCGAGCCCCGGCGTGGCGAGGCCCTCACCGGCGGTGCCGGCGGGCAGGTGCGCCATGACCGGTTTCCCGTTGAGCATCAGCACGCTCCCCGGCCGCTGCTTCATCTCGGCGAGCCAGGCGGGATCCCAGGCGAACCCCATGTCGGCGAGGATCCGGCTACGGCCGATGTCCTCGGATCCGCCGACTGCGAGGCCGGCCTTGAGCGCGACCTGTTCGGCCCGCGCGCGGGCGGTCCGGCCGAACAGGCGCACCTCGGGATCGCCAAGGGGAAGGAACTGGATGAGGGAGGCGGACGTCTCGGCCATATGAAACGAGCGCAAAGCGACAAAGCTTGGCAAGAACAAGGCAGAATGTGAGCGGCGCCGAGCGCTTGCCGTTGCACTTCTTTGCGGGCATGTCCCCGTAACGATGGCATCGGCGGCACTGCCCGATACGGACGAGCATGTCTTCGCGCCCAGCGGTGCGTTGACGATTGGCCGCGTCGGCTCCACCCAGCGCGAGATCGATGCGGCGCCCGATCCGCTGACGATCGACCTCTCCCGCATCGAGCGGATCGATACGGTCGGCGCCTGGCTGATCCACCGCACCGTCCGCGACCGCAACGCCACGGTGAAAGGTGCAAGCCGCGACGTCGAGAACCTCCTTGAGCAGGTCGCCGAGGCCGATCACGGGGCAGAGACGATCCGGCCCAAGAAGACCAGCGCCATCGGCGAGCTGGGCGCCTGGACGATCGAGAGCGGGCGCACCTTTGCCGGCCTGATCGGTTTCTTCGGCGCGACCCTGATGGGCTTCTTCGCGGTGCTCACACACCCCAGACGCTTCCGCTACAATGCCGTCGTCCAGCAGTTCGACGTGGTTGGCGTGCGTGCGCTCGGGATCATCGGGCTGATGAGCCTTCTCATCGGCATCGTCATCGGCCAGCAGGGTGCGGTGCAGCTCCAGCAATTCGGCGCCGAAGTCTACACGATCAATCTCATCGGCCGCATCACCGTCCGCGAATTGGGGCCGCTGATGACCGCGATCATGGTCGCCGGCCGCTCGGGCTCGGCCTTCGCCGCCCAGATCGGGACGATGAAGATCACCGAGGAAGTGGATGCGATGCGGACCATCGGCGTGTCGCCGGTCGAGGCACTGGTGGTGCCGCGGGTGCTCTCGACCATCATCGTCATGCCGCTGCTCGCCTTCTGGGCGATGCTGACCGCGATCGTCGGCGGCGGCATCTTCTGCTGGGTCGGGCTGGAGATCCCGCCGCTCACCTACGTCCAGCGCATTTCCGAGGTGGTGCCGGCGACCGACCTGTGGGTCGGCCTCATCAAGGCGCCGGTGTTCGGCTTCATCATCGCGCTTGCCGGCTGCTTCCAGGGCATGCTCGTCGCCAACGATTCCGAGCAGGTCGGCCTCAAGACCACCGCCGCCGTCGTCCAGTCCATCTTCCTGGTGATCGTGCTGGACGCCGTCTTCGCGGTCTTCTTCAGCTCGATCGGATGGATCTGATGAGCGTCATCTACCCGCAGTCCAGCCCGATCCTGCCGGAAGGCGAGGAGCCGATCATCCGCGTGCGCGGGCTGGAGAACCGCTTCGGCGACCAGCTCGTCCACCAGGACCTCGACCTCGATGTCCGTCGCGGCGAGATCATCGGCGTGGTCGGCGGCTCGGGCACCGGCAAGTCGGTCCTGATGCGCGCCATCATCGGCCTGCAGCGGCCGACTGCGGGCGAGGTCGAGGTGCTCGGTGAGAATATGGTCGACCGGCCGGAGGACGAGGCCAAGAACATCCGCCGCCGCTGGGGCATCCTGTTCCAGAACGGCGCCCTCTTCTCGACCCTGACCGTGGCCGAGAACGTGCAGGTGCCGATCCGCGAATATTTTCCCTTCATCAAGCCGCCGCTGCTGGACGAGATCGCCGGCTACAAGATCGCCATGTCCGGCCTGCCAGGCAATGCGGGAGCCAAGTATCCAAGCGAGCTGTCGGGCGGCATGAGGAAGCGCGCGGGGCTGGCGCGGGCGCTTGCGCTTGATCCCGAACTGCTCTTCCTCGACGAGCCGACCGCCGGCCTCGATCCGATCGGCGCGCAGGCCTTCGACCAGCTGATCCGCTCGCTTCAGAAGAGGCTCTACCTCACGGTCTTCCTCATCACTCACGACCTCGACAGCCTTTATGCCATCTGCGACCGGGTGGCGGTGCTGGCGGATGGCAAGGTCATCGCGGTCGACACCATCGATCGGCTGCTTCAGCTCGATCACCCCTGGATCCAGGAATATTTCAACGGACCCCGCGGCCGCGCCGCGGCGGCGGCATAGCGAGAGCCCCATGGAAACCCGCTCCAACCAGGTGCTCGTTGGCACCGTCGTCCTGGCCCTGCTCGTCGGCCTGCTGTTCTTCGCCGTGTGGATCGCCGGCCTCAACACCGAGAAGCGCAAGTGCTACGACATCTACTTCAGTCAGGGTGTCGGCGGCCTCAACCGTGGCTCCAACGTCAGCTTCTCCGGTGTTCCGGTGGGTCAGATCACCCGCGTCTCGCTGCTTCCGGACCGGCCGGAGTTCGTGTGGGTGCGGATCGAGGTCGAGGAGTCGACCCCCGTGCTCCAGGGCACGACGGCGCAGATCAAGGGCGTCGGCTTTACCGGCGTTTCCGAGATCCAGCTCGACGGCGCGGTCAAGGGAGCCCGCCCGTTGACCCAGGTCGGTCCGCAGGGATGCCCGGTGGTGCCGAGCTCGGCCGGCGGGCTTGGTGCGCTGCTCAACTCGGCGCCCGAACTGCTTGAGCGGATCCAGCGTCTCACCGAGCGGCTGACGGAGCTGCTCAGCGACCGCAACCAGAACGCCATTTCCGACATCCTCGAGAATGTCGACCGCACCACCAGGGTGCTTGCGGACCGCGCGCCGGAGATCGCCGACACCGTCGCCGAAGCGCGGATCGCGGCGCGCAACGCCGGTATCGCCGCCGACCGGGTGGCCCGTCTTGCCGAGAGCACGACGACCATGGTGGAACAGGATGCAAGGCCGGCCGCGCAGGACCTCCGCCGCTCGATGGAGTCGATCCGCCAGACCACCGCCAACATCGACGCACTGGTCGCCGATGCCCGGCCCGGCGTGCAGAACTTCTCCAAGTCGACGCTGCCCGAGATCAACCGGCTGGTTCGCGACCTTCGCGACCTCACCAGCAGCCTCGAAGGCGTTTCCAGCCGGCTCGAGCAGGGTGGCGTCACCGGCGTGCTCGGCGCGCCCAAACTCCCCGATCACAATCCCGGAAAGTCCCGCTGATGCGCTTTGCTCTCCTGCCCGCCGTCGCCGTTCTGGCCCTGTCCGGCTGCTTCGGCGGCGCCAAGGTGCCTGCGACCCTTCTGACGCTCACCCCAAGCGCGGCCGAGGCCACCTTCGACCGCGCCGGCGCAGCGGGGGAAGCGATCACCATCGAACTGCCGATCGCCTCCAAGGAGATCCGCCAGGTGCGCGTGCCCGTGCTCGAGGCCCCCGGACGGGTCACCTACGTGAAGGACCTCCAGTATATCGAAACGCCTGACCGCCTGTTCCAGCAGCTGTTGAGCGAGACAGTGCGGCGGACCACGAACCGCGTGGTGATAGACCCGCGCCAGACCGGCATCGATCCCGGCACCCGCGTCTCGGGCGTGATCCACCGCTTCGGCTATGACACGGCGACCGGCCAGGTCGTCGTCACCTATGACGCGACCGCAACCCGCGGCGCCACCGTCCAGACCCGCCGCTTCTCGGCCAGCGCCCCGGCCGACGGCACGGCCGCCACCGTCGGCCCTGCCATCAACGCCACCGCCAATTCGGTCGCCGCGCAGGTGGCGCGGTGGATCGGGAACTAAGGTCGCCCGACCTCCCCGTCAGCGAAGCAGACGGGGAGGAAGGCCGCTCCGCATAGCGGAGTGGTGGCGGGGCCAACCGCATCGCCACCGCCCCTCCGCCGGCGCTTCGCGCTGCCACTTCCCATCCTTGCGCCGCAAAGAAGGGGAGTTTGCGATCAGCCCAGACTCTTGCTCGCCAGCTCGAACACGTCCTTGCTGAGCCCAGGCTCGCCGAGGATCCGCTCCAGCGCGCCGCGCATCTTCGCCGCACGCCCTGGCTCGATCTTTCGCCAGCGGCCGAGCGGTGCCACGAAGCGCGCCGCCGTCTGCGGGTTGAGCTTGTCGGCCGCGACGATCATCTCGGCCAGCCAGTCGTAGCCGCGTCCGTCTTCCCGGTGGAAGGCCGACGGCGTGCCGGCGAAATTGCCGGCGAGCGCGCGCAGGCGGTTGGGGTTGGCGAGCGTGAAGGCCGGGTGGGCCGCCAGCCGCGTGACCGCGTCCAGCGTGGCTTCGCCCGGCACCGAAGCCTGCACCGCGAACCATTTGTCGATCACCAGCGGATCACTTTCGAAGCGGCGGTAGAAGTCGTCCAGCGCCGCCACGGCCTCGTCGCCGCCGAGCATCGCCAGCACCATCAGCGCCGACTGCCGGTCGGTCATCGTCCGCGCGCCTTCATACTGCCTGGCGGCGAGCGAGCGGCCGAGCGCCGGGTCGCCGGCCGCCAGCAGCGACAGGGTCGCCCCGCGCAGGCGGCGGTTGCCCTTGGCTTCGCCCGACAGGCTGTCGGGATCGGCGCGGCTTGCCCCCATGTAGGCGCGCGACAGATCGTCCTTGAGGCGCGTGCCGATCGCCCGGCGCATGGCCTCGCGCACCGCATGGACCCGCGCGGGATCGGCCGCGTCCAGCTTCTCGATGAGGATATTTTCGCCCGGTAGCGCGATGGCGTCGGCCTTGAAGGCGGCGTCCAGCACGTTGCTTCGGAGGGTCGCGCCGACCGCCGCCACCACCGCCGACGGGTCGAGCTCGGCCCCGTCAATCGCCGCCATCAGGTCGCGGGTCATCAGCTCCTGGCCGGCCTCGAAGCGAGCGAAGCTGTCGGTGTCGCTGACCGCCAGGGCCTCGATCTCGCCGGACCGTCGCTCCGCCTCGACGATCACCGGCGCCGAGAAGCCGCGGTTGATCGAGAGGTAGGCGGGCTCGGACACGCTGGCGAAGGGTTCGACCTGCTCGCCTGTCCGCAGCAGCACCAGCCGCTCGCCGACGATCTCGCGCCCGCTCGTCTGCCCGATCAGCGCCACTCGAAGCGGGACGACCATCGGCTGCTTGGCTGGCTGTCCGGGAGTCGCCGGCACTTCCTGCGACAGGTGCAGCGCGGCGCGGCCGTTCGCCTGCTCCAGCCGCGCGCGGACCCGCGGTGTGCCGGCCTGGCTGTACCACAGGCGGAATTGCTGCAGGTCGATCCCGCTCGCATCTTCCATCGCCCGCACGAAGTCCTCGCAGGTCACCGCCTGCCCGTCGTGGCGATTGAAGTAGAGATCGGTGCCCTTGCGATAGCGCTCCGCTCCGAGGATCGTGCGCAGCATGCGGATCACCTCGGCGCCCTTGTTGTAGACGGTCGCGGTGTAGAAATTGGCGATCTCGATGTAGCTGTCCGGCCGAATCGGATGCGCCAGCGGGCCGGCATCCTCCGGGAACTGCGCCGCACGCAGGGTGCGCACCTGGTCGATCCGCTGGACCGCCTTCGACCCCATGTCCTCGCTGAAGCCCTGGTCGCGGAAGACGGTGAGGCCTTCCTTGAGGCTCAGCTGGAACCAGTCGCGGCAGGTGACGCGGTTGCCCGACCAGTTGTGGAAATATTCGTGCGCGACCACCGCCGCCACCGCATCGATGTCGGCGTCGCTCGCCGTTTCCGCGTCCGCCAGCACGTAGCGGGTGTTGAAGATGTTGAGGCCCTTGTTCTCCATCGCCCCAAAGTTGAAGTCGGATACAGCGACGATGTTGAACCGGTCGAGGTCATATTCCCGGCCATAGACCTCCTCGTCCCAGGCGAAGGCGTCCTTCAGCGCCTGCATGGCATGTGCGGTCTTGGGAAGGTCCGCCTCGCGCACCCAGATACCGAGCTCGACGCTGCGCCCGGTCATGGTGCGGAAGCGGTCGCGGTTGCAGGCGAGGTCGCCCGCGACGATCGCGAACAGATAGCTGGGCTTGGGGAAGGGGTCTTCCCACACGGCGAAGTGCCGGCCCTCGCCCGCATCGCCTTCTTCGATCGGATTGCCGTTCGACAGCAGCACCGGATAGCGCGCCTTGTCGGCGGTCAGCCGGACCCGGTAGCGGCTGAGCACGTCCGGCCGGTCCGGGAAGAAGGTGATGCGGCGGAAACCCTCGGCCTCGCACTGGGTGCAGAGGATTCCGCCCGAGGCGTAGAGCCCCATCAGCTGGCTGTTCTTCTCCGGCGCGATGGCGACCTCGGTCTCGACCGTGGCGCCGCCCCCGGCGATGTCGACCACCAGCCGGCCGTCCTCGATGCGCCCTTCCCGCGCTTCGCCGTCCACGCGAACGGACAGCAACTCCAGTTCCTCGCCGTCGAGCCGGAGCGGCCGGTCATGGTCGCCGTTGCGGGTGACGCTCAGCCGAGCCCGCACCACGGTGCGTGCGGGGTCGAGGTCGAAATCGAGCGCGATCTCGGGGACCAGCCAGTCGGGCGCCTGATAGTCCTCGCGGCGGATGACGGGGGGAGCGGCGGCGGCGTCCAACGCGGGGCGTACATCGAGCATGGCGCAACGGTTAGTCACCCCGGCTGGCGAGGACAACCTTGCTAGTCGGCCGGCGGCGGGGGCGGGGCGGGACTCCGGCGTGCACCCAGCGCCAGCACCATGCCGCCGATCGCCAGCGCCGCACCGGCCGCCGCGAGCGGGGTCCAGCGATAGCCCTCGAGGCCGGTCGAGAGCGCCATGGCGACGATCGGTACCAGCGCCGAGCTGTAGGCCGCCTTGCCCGGCCCGATCTTGCGCACCACCGGAAAGTAGAGGCTGAAGCAGAGCGCCGAGGCGGCGAGCGCGAGATAGGTGAGGCCAAGCCAGTAGCCCGGTCGTGGATCGAGCACCGGCGGTCCGGCGACCGCTACCGCCAGCAGCCCGTCGAACAGGGCCCCGGCCGCCATCGACCAGGCGAGCAGGGTGAGGATGGGAATGTGGCGCACCCGGTCGGTCGCCTGCGCCACGTTTGATGCCGCCGCGCCAAGCACGCCAAGCAGCGTCCAGCCGATCCCCGTCAGCACTGCGGCCGGGGCCACGTCCACCTTGCGCATCTCGTTCCAGAACAGGAGCGCGATGCCGGCGATGGCAATGGTCGAGCAGGCGAGGAAGCGCCCGTTCGGCCGCTGCCCGAGGAAGGCCCAGGCGAGCAGGCTGTTCGGGATGAGCAGGAGGGCGAACACCGTCGCCACCAGCCCCGAGGTGATGAAATGCTCGGCGACATAGACTGCGTTGAAGTTCACGCAGAACTGGAACAGCCCGATGAAGGCGACGATGCCCCAGTCCCGCCGTGCCAGGATCAGCGGCTCGTTCTTCCACTTGCAGATGGCGAACATGGCGGCGGCCGCGATGATGAACCGGTAGGTCACCGACCATTGCGGCGGCACCGTGCCCAGCTGGTCGCGGATGACGATCCAGGTCGACCCCCAGATCAGCGTGAAGATGATGAAGGGGAAGAGGACCCCGCGCTGCTGGCTCACAGCCGTCGAATCGCTTCCGCCAGCCGGTCCACCGCTTGCATGTCCTGGTCCCAGCTGGTCACCAGCCGTGCCTCGCCGACGCCCCAGTCGTAGAAGTCGAAGCCTTCCGCCCTGAGCGCCGCCGCTTCCTCGGCGGTGACCTTGAGGAACACCTCGTTCGCTTCGACCGGATGGACCAGCCGCGCGCCCGCTGCCTCGGCCAGCCGCCGCGCCGCCTCGTTCGCCGAGCGGGCGTTCGACAGCCACAGGTCGCCTTCGATCATCGCCAGCAATTGCGCGGCCAGATAGCGGCCCTTGCTCAGCAGGTGCCCCGACCGCTTGCGTCGCCGCCTGATCCCGTCGGCAAGCGCGGGATCGAACAGGATCAGCGCCTCCGCCGACAGCCCGCCATTCTTGACGAAGCCGAAGCTCAGCGCATCGACGCCGGCCTTCCACGTCAGCGCGGCCGGGCTCGCGCCGGTCGAGACCACCGCATTGGCAAAGCGCGCGCCGTCGAGGTGGAAGCCGAGGCCATGGTCCTTCGCCCACGCGCCCAGCGCCGCCGTCTCGGCCGCCGAATAGACCAGGCCATATTCAGTGGCGTTGGTGATCGACAGGGCGTCGGCCTGGACCTGGTGCACGTCGGCCCGGATTCGGCTGCGCGCGTCCTCGACGGCATCGACCGTCAGCTTGGCGCCCGGCCCGTCGACCAGCAGCAACTTGGCGCCGCCGGTGAAGAATTCCGGCGCGCCCGCCTCGTCGACCTGGATATGCGCCTCGCGGTGGCAGAGGATGCCGCCGTAAGGATGCACCATGCCGGCCAGCGCCAGGCAGTTGGCGGCGGTCCCGGTGGTCACCCACAGGGCGGTGACCTCGCGCTCGAACAGGTCGGAAAAGGCGCGGTCCAGCCGCTGGCTCCAGGCATCGCTATCGTAGGCGGTATCGAGCCGGTCGGCCTCGGCCATGGCCTTGAACAAAGCGGGATGGACCGCCGCAGCATTGTCGGAGAAGAAGCGCATGGGCGATGCCTCTACTCACCCCGGTTCCTCGGCGATAGCCGGGGCGCCTAGTGACTTCTTCACTTTGCGGGTTCGGGGACCCTCCGGGGGATTATTCCCCGCATCATGCCCCCGGCATGATGCTCAATGGGGAATGATGGTGCTGCCGGTGAGGATTGAACTCACGACCTCAGCCTTACCAAGGATGCGCTCTACCACTGAGCTACGGCAGCACTGTCCGGAGACGGGCGGGCCTATGGCCGTCCGCCCCGCATAGTGTCAAGGAAAAGGAATGAGCAAAGCGGATAAAGAAGCCCGCCTGGCAGCTGCGCTGCGGGAGAATCTCAAGAAGCGCAAGGCAGGGCTGGCGCCGGCGGACTCACGCACTTCCCCGGTGAAGGCCGGGACCCAGCGTTCTTCGGACGTCGAGGACAAGAAGTAACTGGGCTCCAGCGTTCGCAGGAGAGCAGTCAGGCGGCGCGCTCGGGCGTCACCCCTTCGAACCGCTCCACCGCCGCGACGAAGCGGTCGGGCAGGGGCAGGCTCTTCGACCCGTCCGGTGCCGCATTGGCATAGGTCGTGCGGATGTCGCAGAGCAGGTCGTCGCCGCGCATGATTGCCGTCTCGGCGGTGAAGCTCGACCGGCCGAAGCGTGCCACGCGCACCTTGATCGTCAGCAGGTCGTCGAACCGGGCCGGGCTGCGCCAGCTCACTTCCGAGCCCACCGCGAAGATCTCCGACCCGTCGTCGCTCACCGGATTGGGGAAGCCGAGCCCGAGCGCGCGCAGATATTCGGTGAAGGCGATGTCGGCGAAGGCGAGATAGTTGGCGTTGAACACCACCCACTGCGGATCGACCTCCGCCCAGTGCACCCTCTTCTCGTAGGCGAAGGTGAAGCTGGCGGGGTCCGGTGCGGCCTTCCTCACAGGGGCGCGCAGGCCGCTTCGAGCCAGCCGCGCTCGGCCGCGCCCAGCGACGGCCCGATCCGCCGCACCACCTCGGCGTGATAGTTGTCGACCCAGCGCCGCTCCTTGTCGCTCAGCATCTCGGCCGAGATCAGCCGCCGGTCGATCGGCGCGAAGGTCAGGGTCTCGAAGCCGAGCATCTCCTTCTCGGCACCCTCGACCTCGACCGGCACGACGAGGACCAGATTCTCGATCCGGATGCCATAGTCCCCCGCCTTGTAGTAGCCGGGCTCGTTCGACAGGATCATGCCCGCCGCCAGCGGCTCGTCGCCGCCCGCATAGGCGCCGCCGACCGGCGCAATCCGCTGCGGGCCCTCATGGACCGAGAGGAAGCTGCCGACGCCGTGCCCGGTGCCATGGGCATAATCCAGCCCCGCTTCCCACAGTGGGCGGCGGGCAAAGCTGTCGAGCTGGCCGCCGCGCGTGCCCTTGGGGAAGACCGCCGTGTCGATCGCGATATGGCCCTGCAGCACCCGGGTGAAGCGCTCGCGCATCTCCTGGCTGGGCTCGCCGATCGCCACCGTGCGGGTGATGTCGGTCGTGCCATCCTCATACTGGCCGCCCGAATCGATCAGGTAGAGCGAGCCGGGCTCGAACTTCAGGTTGGTCTTCTCCGACGAGCGGTAATGGACGATCGCCCCGTTCGGCCCGAAGCCCGAGATGCTGTCGAAACTGAGGTCCTTGAGGCTTGGATCCTCCCGCCTGATCGCCTCCAGCCGGTCGGACGCCTTGAGCTCGTCCAGTTCGTCCGTCTCGTCCACCCACTTGAGGAAGCGGGCGATGGCCGCGCCGTCGCGGCTCTGCGCGGCGCGCTGGCCGGCTAGCTCCGCCTCGTTCTTGATCGCCCGCGGCAGCACGGTCGGATCGCGCAGCTCGACGATGTTCGCGCCCGCCTTGTCCAACGCTTCGAAGATGGCCGCGACCGACCGCTCCGGGTCGACCGCCACCGTCTTGTCCTTGAGCTCGCCCAGCGCCTCCTCGAACGCCGCCCTGTCATGCAGCCGCACCCCGTTGCCGAGATGTGCACGAAGCTCGGGCGTTACCTTCTCGCCCGCGACGAACAGGTCCGCTGTGCCGTCTGAATGGACCAGCGCGTAGGCGAGCGCCACCGGCGTGTGGCTGACATCGGTGCCGCGCACATTGAAGGTCCAGGCGATCGAATCGAGCGCCGCCAGCACGGCCGCATCCGCCTTGTTGCCTGCCAGCCAGTCGGCGACCGTCTGCCGCTTGTCGGCGCTCGAACGGCCCGCGAAGCGCTCCGGATGGACGACCAGGCTCGCCTTGCTCGGCTCGGGCCGGTCGCCCCAGATGCGGTCGATGGGATTGCGCTCGACCGGCACCAGCGTCGCGCCCCGCGCCGCCAGGGCAGCGGCTGCCTGCCTTACCCAGTCGCGCCGGTGCAGCCAGGGATCGTAGCCGATCCGCGCTCCCTCGGGCGCATGTTCCTTGAGCCAGGATGCAATGCTCGTGTCGGGCACCGACTGGAAGGACCAATGCGCTCCGTCCACCTGCTGGCGGACCTGCAGCGTGTAGCGCCCGTCGGTGAAGATCGCCGCCGCCTCCGGCAGCACCACCGCGCTTCCGGCCGAACCCTCGAAGCCCGTCAGCCACGCCAGCCGCTGGGCGTAGCTCCCGACATATTCGCTCATATGCTCGTCGGTCAGAGGCACGACGAAGCCGTCGAGGCGGTCGCTTTTCAGTTGCTCACGAAGGGCGGCGAGGCGGTCGGCATGGCTGGACATGGCGCCTCTCTAGCCCTTCTTCGGGGCTGGACGAAACCTCCTCTCTTGGCGCATCGCAGTCGTGCACCACATGGGAGGGGAAATGCGTCTCGTTCTGTTCGCCGCGCTCATCACCGCGGCCATCCCAGCCACAGCCCAGAAAGCACCGATGTCGAACCAGCTTCCCTCGCCTCCCAAGGCCGACGTCCGCCCGACCAGCTTCGAGCGCCACGGCATCAAGGTCACCGACGATTATGCCTGGCTGCGCGACGCCGGCTATCCCAAGGTCGATGACCAGCCGGTGCTCGACTACCTCAAGGCCGAGAACGCCTATTTCGAGGCGTGGAAGAAGCCGCACGAGAAGCTCTCCGACACCCTGTTCGAGGAACTGAAGGGCCGCCAGAAGGAGGACGATTCCTCCGTCCCGGTCCGCCAGGGCGATCATCTCTACTGGTGGGCCTTCAAGCCCGGCGCCCAGTATCGCCAATGGTATCGCAAGCCCGTCGCCGGCGGTGCCGACCAGCTCATTCTCGACGAGGTCAGGGAAGCCGAGGGCAAGGAATATTTCCGCCTCGGCGCGATGGAGATGAGCCCCGATGGCCGCTTCGCCGCCATTCTCGCCGACGATGACGGCTCCGAGCGCTTCAAGCTCAAGATCCGCGACCTCGCGACCGGCAAGGACCTCGAAACGGTGACCGCCGTCGGCATCGGCAGCCCCGTGTGGAGCGCCGACAGCAAGGCCGTGCTGTTCACCGAGGTGAACGACAATTGGCGCAGCTACCGCGCCCGCTACCATCGCCTTGGCGACGACCCGAAGAACGCCCGCACCATTTACGAGGAGACCAAGGACAAGGGCTTCTCGGTCGGCCTCGACAAGAGCCAGGACGAGAGCCTCATCCTCATCTCGACCGGCGACAACCGCACCAGCGAGGTCCGCTTCGTCCCAGCCGCCAACCCGCTGGCCGAGCCCGTCCTCATCAGCCCGCGCAAGGAGAACCGCCTCTACGAGGTGGATGCCGCGCATGGCAGGCTGTGGATCCTCACCAACGACAACTACATCAACTTCCGCGTCGCCTCGGCCGACCCCAAGAACCCCGGCGAGTGGAGCGAGGTCGTGCCCG
This sequence comes from Sphingomonas sp. LHG3406-1, assembly GCF_029637485.1. Taxonomy (GTDB): domain Bacteria; phylum Pseudomonadota; class Alphaproteobacteria; order Sphingomonadales; family Sphingomonadaceae; genus Sphingomicrobium. The sequence goes on from NZ_CP069128.1 coordinate 2,270,301, forward strand.
GCTCGGAGCGGACCTACATCCGCGGGGTCACCGCCTTCCGCAACCACCTCGCGCTGACCACCCGCGTCGACGGCCTCGACCAGCTCCTGCTGCGCGACTACCAGACCGGTCAGTCGGAGCGCATCCCCTTCACCGAGGCGAGCTACAGCGCCGGCCTCGGCAGCAACCCCGAATTCGACCCGCCCGCCTATCGCCTCAGCTATTCGTCGATGGTCACACCGGCGACCGTCTACGATTATGATCCGAAGGCGAAGAAGCTGACGACGCTCAAGGTCCAGCAGATCCCGTCCGGCTACGACCCGTCGCAATATGTCACCGAGCGGCTGATGCTGCCGGCGCGCGACGGCAAGAAGGTGCCGGTCTCGGTCGTCTACAAGAAGGGCTACCGAAAGGACGGCAGCCAACCGCTCTTCCTCTACGCCTATGGCGCGTACGGCTATGCCATGCCGCCGAGCTTCTCCTCGGCAAGGCTGAGCCTGCTTGACCGCGGCTTCGCTTATGCCATCGCCCACATCCGCGGCGGCGACGACCTCGGCTACGGCTGGTATCTCGACGGCACCGCCAAGAACCGCTGGAACACCTTCCACGACTTCGTCGACGCGGCGAAGGGCCTCAACGCCGCCGGCTTCGCCCGTCCGGGCCGAATCGCCGCGCAGGGCGGCTCGGCCGGCGGCAAGCTGATGGGCGTCGTCGTCAACACGAACCCTGAGCTGTGGGGCGCGGTCATCGCCGACGTGCCGTTCGTCGACGTCATCAACACCATGCTCGACGATACGCTTCCGCTGACCCCCGGCGAATGGCCGGTGTGGGGCAATCCCATCACCGATCCCGACGCCTTCAAGCTGCTGCTCAGCTACAGCCCCTATGACAACGTCAAGCGCCAGGCCTACCCGCCGATGCTGGTCACCGCCGGCCTCAACGACCCGCGCGTCACCTACTGGGAGCCGGCCAAGTGGGTCGCCCGCCTTCGCGCCAACAAGACCGACCAGAACCTCCTCATGCTCAAGACCAACATGGGCGCAGGCCACGGCGGCAAGTCGGGTCGCTGGGACAGCCTGAAGGAAGTGGCCGAGGATTATACCTTCGTGCTGACCCAATTGGGGGTCGCCGAGTGATCTTGGCTCTGGCGGCCGCCCTGGCCGCCGCTGCACCGGCACCCGCCGCGCCAGCGAAGGCGGAGGTCAGCGTGACCCGGCGAGGGGAGGGCTTCGAGGCAGAATTCGTCCTGCCCCGTGCCGCTCCCGCCTGGGGTTTCTTCCGTTCCTCGCTCGCGGCGGACGACCGCCAGCCATGGCGGCCGCGCAGCTGGACCATCCTGACGTCTGGCGTCCGGCTCGAGCGCCGCGGCAATTATGACGCCTTGGTGGGCGAGGGTGACGGGCCGGTGCCGCGCAGGGTCCGCATCCGCATTGTCCCATACACGCGCGAAGTGCTGAGCGACTATGTTCCCGCACTCCGCCTCGGCGGCGACGGCATCGCCCTGTTCGACGGGCAATTCTCGCTTTTTTCGGTTGCGTCCCTGGCCGAGCTCGACCGCCTCGGCCTCGACCCGCAGGATGGGCCGATCGGGGACGGCGGCACCCGCGTTCGCTTCCGCGGCCGCCCGTCGGACCTTCGCCTTGCCGGTGACAACGCGGGCTATGCAATCGGCAACAGCGCCGGCACTTACGGCCTCTACGGCGTGCCCGGCGCGGTCGACCATGGTGGCATGGCGACGGTGGTCGATCCTGGAATGCCGGCCTGGCTCGCCGCCGACATCCGCACCTTCACCCCGCAATTGCTCGACCGCTATCGCAAGCTGCTCGGATCCCCGGGCAGCCTCAGGCCGACGGTCCTCGCCAGCTGGGCTGGTGCGGCGCAGCCCGGCGCCAGCCTCAACGGCGGCGTCCTCAAGGGCCTCGTCCTGATGCGCGTCTCGGGCCAGGCTGCCACGCGCCCGTCGCCACCTTTGCGCGCACTCGCCTATCGCTACATCGCGCATGAGAGCGCGCACTTCTGGCTCGGCCAGCTGCTCGACTATGAGAAGGTCGCCGACAACTGGATCATGGAGGGCGGGGCTGACCTGTTAGCGATCCGTGCGCTCGGGGTTAACGACCCCAGCTACGACATGCGCGCGGCGCTGCAGAAATCGCTGACGTCATGTCTCGCCGCCTCCCGCAAGGGCGGCCTTGCGACCGCCTCCGAGCGCCAGGACTTCCAGGCCAAATATGATTGCGGCGCAGTGCTGTCCCTGCTCGCCGAGCGAGCCGCCGGCGGCGACTATCCCGTCTTCGTCCGGCGCATGATTGCCGACAATGCCGACGACCGTAGCGTTTCGGCCAGTGAATGGCTCGCCCTGCTGGACACTTATCCCGCGGGACGCGGCCTCGCCGCCCGCATCAGGCCCCTGCTCGCCGAGGCGCAGCCGACGCCGAAGGGCTGGACCGACTTGCTCCGTGCCGCCGGTATCCGCTTTCGCCTTCGCCCCGACCAGACACCGGAGCTCATGTGACGACCCCCTCCTACTCCCTTCAGCTGACCGCGCTGCCCGAGCACATCGACGAGCTCGGCCACGTCAACAATGCGGTCTGGGTGCAGTGGATCCAGGCGGTCGCCACCAGCCACTGGTATTCGACCGCGCCCGTACAGTATCGCGACGCCTTCGTGTGGGTCGTGATCCGCCACGAGATCGATTACCTCCGCCCGGCGCTGGTCGGCGACGTGGTCACCGGCCGCACCTGGGTCGGCGACGCGCCCAAGGGGGCCCGCTTCGACCGCTTCATGGAATTCACCGGTCCCGACGGCAAATTGCTGGTCAAGGCACGCACCACCTGGGCGATGCTCGACAAGGCCAGCGGTCGCCCCCAGCGGATTACCACGCAGATCGTCGCGCCTTTCCTCGGCTAGCTGCCGCGCAAGGGCGAGAGGGTGAAAAATCTGTCCTACACGACCCCGATTGGCGTAGGAGCGAGGGGATGACTCGACCATGCGCGCCTCGCCACGAACACCCCGTCCGCAGAGCGGCGAGGCCGGAACTGGACGAAGTGGACGCTATGCCTTTTTCGGGTGAGAGCCGCTCATGACCCGCATCGTCCTCCACGACTATTTCCGCTCCTCCGCCAGCTACCGGGTGCGGATCGCGCTCAACCTCAAGGGCCTCTCCTACGAGCAGCACCATGTCAGCCTGGCCAAGGGCGAGCAGAAGGACGCGGCCTATACGGATATCAATCCGCAGGGCTTCGTACCCATGCTGGAATGGGACGAGCTCCGCCTTACCCAGAGCCTCGCCATCTTCGACTTCCTCGATGCGCAGGTGAAGGAACCGCCGTTCGTCCCGTCCGACCCCGAGGGCCGTGCCCATGTCCTCGCCCTCGCGCTGACGATTGCCTGCGACATCCACCCGCTCAACAACCTTCGGGTGCTCAAATATCTCAAGACCGAGCTCGGCCAGGAGCAGGCGGCGGTCGACGGCTGGTACCGCCACTGGGTCGAGGAAGGGCTTGCCGCGCTGGAGGCGCTGGCGGCACCGAAGGCCGGCCGCTTCCTCTACGGCGACCAGCTGTCGATGGCCGACATCTGCCTCGTCCCCCAGCTCTACAACGGCCGTCGCTTCGACGTGCCGATGGACGCCTATCCGACCCTTCTGAGCGCCGAGGCCTCGGCGCTCGCCCTGCCGGCCTTCAAGGCCGCCCACCCCGATGCCCAGGAGGTCCAGTCATGAACCGCGTCGACAATATGAGCGCCGGTCTGGAGCGCGTGCGCGCCCTTTCGGACGTCGATATCCCAAGCCTCGAGGGCAAGGTCAGCGAGGAGGAGTGGAAGCTCCGCGTCGACCTCGCCGCCGCCTACCGGCTGGTCGCCCATTACGGGTGGGACGACCTCATCTTCACCCACATGAGCGTCCGCATTCCGGGGCCCGAGCATCATTTCCTCCTGAACCCCTACAACCTCATGTTCGAGGAGGTGACCGCCTCGTCGCTGGTCAAGGTCGATCTCCAGGGCAATCCAGTCGATCCTTCGCCCTTCATCACCAATCCGGCCGGCTTCACCATCCATTCCGCCGTCCACATGGCGCGCGAGGATGCCAATGCCGTCATCCACCTCCATACGCCGCACGGCCAGGCCGTCGCCGCCCATTCCGAGGGCCTGCTGCCCCTGACGCAGACCGCCATGCTGATCCGCGGCGACCTCGCCTTCCACGATTATGAGGGCGTCGCCACCGACCACGAGGAGCGCGAGCGGATCGTCGCCGACCTCGGCACGAAGAACGCCATGCTGCTGCGCAACCACGGCACGCTGGCGGTCGGCTCGACGGTGGGCGAGGCCTTTATCCGCATCTATTTCCTCGAGCGGGCGTGCGAGGCGCAGATCTATGCGCTGTCGGCTGGCGACCAGGTCAACAATCCGCCGCAGGGCACGCCGGAGATCGCGGCCCAGCAGGGCGCGCAGGGGCTGAAGCTCGCCGCGCAGTTCCTCGCCTGGCCGGCGCTGCTCCGGAAGGCCTATCGGCTCGATCCTGGCTTCGCCAGCTAGGCGGCGAGGCGGATCGCCGGTCGGCTCGGCTTGACCGGCCGACCCTGTTCGTTTCCGAGGGTGAAGCGGCCCGACGCTTCCTCCAGCAGCTCGGCCTGCGCGGTCAGCTGCTGCGCCGCCGCGGCACTTTCCTCGATCATCGCCGCGCTCTGCTGAGCAGTCTCGTTCATCGCCCGGATCGCCTCGCGTATCTGCCCGATCAGCGTCGCCTGCCGCTCGTTCGCCGCGGCAATGCCGCCGATCCGGCCGTTCACGGCGCCGACACTGGCCGCGATGTCGTGGAGCGCCTGGTCGACCGACCGCACCGCTTCCACCGCGTCGCCGATGTCGGACTGCGTGGTGGTGAGCTGTGCCCGCGCCCTTTTCGCTTCTTCCTCCGCCCGCATGGCAAGCGCGCTGACGAGGTCCGCCACCACCGCGAACCCGCGTCCCGCCTCGCCCGCGCGCCCCGCTTCCACCGCCGCATTCATCGCCAGCACTCGAGTCTGGAAGGCGATCTTGTCGAGACCCTCGATCACCGCGTCGATGCCCTGAGCGCTTTCACTCACGCGACTCATCGCCGTCACCGCCATGTCTGCCGTGCCGCGCCCGCTTGCCAGCGTCTCCATGCCCGTATTGGCCACCGCAACCGTCTCGCTCGCCGTCGACGCCGTGTCGCGCACATGGCGATCGATCTCGTCGAGTGCGTTGGTCGTCTCATCGAGGCTCGCCGCATTGCGCTCGGTGCGGCGCGCGATCTCGCCATTGGCCTCGGCGATCTCCCGCGCGCTCATGCGCAGCACCACCGCACTGTCGCGCACCTCGCCGACGATTCCGCCAAGACTTGAGATGGCCGCATTGAAGTCGGACTTGAGCCGTGCGAACGGAGCCTCGAGCGTGCTGGTGACCGGCTTGCCAAGGTCGCCGCAAGCAAGGGCGGAAAGGCCGTTGCCGATGCTGTCCACGATCAGCTGCGACTGGGCGGCCTTGGCCTGCTCGGCCGCTTCAAGCTGCACCCGGAACGCCTCCATGCCGCGCGCCAGCATGCCCAGCTCGTCGCCCCGCTCCGACCCTGCGACGGCCGTGCTGCGGTCGCCTTCAGCCATTCGTTCGATCGCGCCGGCCAGTTCAGCCAGCGGTGCGATCAGCCGCGCGTTCACGGCAGCCGTCACGCGCCAGGCGATCAGGATGGCCATGGCCATGGACAGGAGGATCAGCAGCTTGGCCACGACCACCATCCACGTCGCGTTACGGCTGCGGGACTCGGCATAGCCCTCGATGATGTTGGTGACCTGCTCCATTTCCGCCTCGAGTTCCTCGAAGCTGGTGAAGAACTGGGGCAGGGCCGCCGCTGCCGCCGCCGGATCGCGGGCGGCGCTGTTGGAGATGGTCAGTGCGCTGTCGGCATAGGCCTGCAGCGGCTTGGCGACCTTCGCGGCCGCCGCCGAGACTGGTTGGCTGTCCTGGTAGGTGCTGGCCGCCGCCATCGCTTCGCGAAACTGCTGGAGATGGTCGGCAAGGTCCTGCCGCGCCTTGCGGGCATCGATCTGGAGTGCCGGGTCACGCGCCGCGAGGATCGCCAGCACGTCGCCGCGTACCGCATCGTGCATCATGTCCGCGGTCATGTGGTTGCGGAGCAGCGACCCGGCATTTTCCTGCTGCACGATCGCCGAGCGGAGCAGCAGCGCCGAGCCGATTCCGACGGCGCCGCACAGCGCAAGGAGCCCGACCATCAGCCAACTCACCTTGCGGGTCAGTTCCTTCAATGACCGGTTCGAGATCATGTTTCCTCCGCCTCGTCCCGTGACTTTCCGAGCACAAGCCTCGCCGATCATTATAGTCCGTATCGAGCCGCTGCGGGCGCTCGCTCCTATGATTGAAGGGAACCGGACGAGGACATGCCGATGGCCAGACTTGCCATGCTTGCCGCCGCGCTCCTGCCCTTCGGCAGCGCTGCAGTGGCTCAGACCCTTCCTGACCATGGCCGCCAGGAGCAGGCGATCGACTGGGGCGCCAGCTACAAGCTCGATCTCAGCTTCGGCCGCGATGGCTCGCGACGGGTGCAGCGTCTCGACAATCTCGATCTCACCGCCGGCGCGTCACTGGAGCCGCTCGGGTGGAGCGGTGTCCGCGCCTACGTTCATCTGCTGGGCAACAGCGGCGCCCGCCCGAATGATCGCGCGGGTACGCTCCAGGGCATCAACAACATCGAGGTGCCGAAACCAGGCCTGCGGCTGTTCGAGGCGTGGATCGAGCAGGAGTTCGGCCGCGGCTCGCTACGCGCAGGCGCCTACAATCTCAACGGGGAGTTCTACGTCACGGACAGCAGCGGTCTCCTCCTTGCCCCGGTGTTCGGGATCGGCTCGGAGCTGGCCGCGACCGGTGCGCGAGGACCCGCCATCTTCCCTTATTCGGCGCTTGCCGTGCGGGGCGATGTGAAGCTCTCTCGCGACGGGATCGTCCGGGCGGCGCTCGTCAACGCCTCCGCCGGAACCCTGTTCGACAAGGGCGGCATCGACGTCGACTTTGGCGACGGGCTGCTCGGGATCGCCGAGGGTGGGATCGAGGGGTCTTCCGGCAAGCTGTTGGTGGGCGCCTGGGCCTATTCCAGGCGCCAAGAAGAGCACAATCCCGCGGGGGTCGGTCGCCACCGCGCGCAGGGCATCTACCTTCTCGCAGAGAAGCCGCTTGCAGATGGCCTCACGGCGTTCGGCCGGGCCGGCCTGTCGGACGGGCGCACATCCGCCTTCAGGGGCGGCTGGCAGATCGGCTTTCAGCGCGAGCCCGCACCGTTCGGCAGCCCGGGCAGTGCCTTCGCCATCGGCATCCACCAGGCCTGGCTGTCGAACGGTGAGCAAAAGACAATCGCGCTTGCCGGCGATCGACCGTCGCGGACAGAGGCGGGCGCCGAGATCACGTTGAGGGAGCGCCTGCTCGGCCCCATCAGCATCCAGCCGAGCGTGCAGTGGATCCGCAATGCCGGCGGGATCGCCAATACCCGCGGACTATTGGTCGGAACCCTCCGCCTGTCGATCGAGCTGTAGCCGAACCGCTTGAGCACAGCCCCGCACCCTGTTAGGGGCGCGCCAGCGCACGCCGCTTTAGCTCAGTTGGTAGAGCACCTCATTCGTAATGAGGGGGTCACAGGTTCGAGTCCTGTAAGCGGCACCATTTCTGGGTTCGGCGAAGTACGTCCGGAGTTGGCATCACCCCTAGAGTGCGCCTGATACCGTCCCGGCACGACGATTGACCTCGCTGGCCACTCAGCTCGGCTTTGCGTTCATGGTGGACGTAAAGGACGTTGCGAAAGTGGACGTCGAAAGCGGACGGGCTGATACCCGAGGGCTCGCCCAATTCCACGATGAGCACCAGCTCAGAATAGCGGGTTCGAAGAAGCGCGATCCTTCGGGCAATCCGCTTCGTCGAAGAAAGGCCTGGGCAGGACTGGTGGTTGGTGGCGTCCAACCCCTTGCCCTGCGCTCGGGACGTCATCGCATCAGCAGAAGTGTTCAGCAGCCGCCTTGGTCAAAGCCTGGTGGGTGAATGGCTTGTGGATCACCGGCGACTGGGAAAGCCAGGGATCGGTCGCAGCAAGCTCGACATATCCCGTTACGACCAGATGACGGATCGCCAGTTCCCTCAGCTGCCTGGCAACGGGGCCGGTCAGGGTTCCATTGAGGTTCCCATCGAGAGTCACGGCATCCGGCCGTTCCCGATCGATCAGACCCAGGGCTTCGGGCACCGTACCGGCGATCCCGACGATCTCGCATCCGGCATCAAGCAATGCATCTTCGATCGCCATGGCCACCATCGTCTCGTCTTCGACAATCAATACACGCATGCCGGCCAAGCACGAGGGGTCAGGTTGCAACAGGTTCACTCCCAAGGCCTTCAATCAGGCCCGGCTGATCCACAAGGAGAAAGTCGAACTCCCAGGAGACGCCATCGGGTGCGACAATTCGCTCCGCCCTTCCCCGCAGATCGTTAGATACCGAGCGCCGGATCAGGCGGGAGCCGAAGCCGTCTCCGGCCAGCGTCGGCGGACTGCCGAGACCCGTTTCCTCCCACTTGAGCCGAACTTGCCGACCCCCGTCATCGCCACTCACTGTCCACGCGATGGTCACCTGCCCCCCATGACCAATCGCCCCATGTTTTGCCGAATTGGTGGAAAGCTCATGGAGGATGAGGGCCAGCGCGACGCCCTGCTTCGGGCCAAGTTGGAAGTTGGGCCCCTCAATCCGGATCAGGTGCCGCTCGCGTTGGTAAGGCGCCATTTCGGCTGTCGCGAGGTCACGAAACGACAGATTACGCCAGTTGGTGCTTAGCAGCAGCCCATGGGCGGTCGACAGCGCCGCCAGCCGGCCTTCGAACGCGGGGGCGAATTGCTCCAACGAGTTGGAGCGGCTCAGTGTCGCCGTGGCAATCGCCTGGACCACCGCCAGGACGTTCTTGACCCGATGCGACAATTCGGCGGCAAGCAGGCGCTGATGCTCGACCAATCTGCGTTGCTCGTCGACGTCGACGATGGCGACAACACCGCCATCCATTTCCCCTTGCGCGTTGCGGATTGGAGCGCCGAGGATACGGACCCAGGCCATCGTCCCGTCACCACGCCGATAATGAAATTCCCCCTCGGCAGGCTCGCCCTCGGCAAGAACCCTGGCGAGCGGATACTCCTCACTTTCGACGCGCCGCCCGTCGGCATGGTAGGACTCCCACTCGCCATACTCCTGAGCGCTCCGTGATTGCAGCACCGGGTGCCGAAAGACCTGCTCCACGGTGCGATTGCCGAAGCGGATCGCACCGGAGGGAGCATCGCAGACGACCACACCGATGGGCAGCGCTTCCAGTATCTGCTCCAGCTGAAGCCTCGAACTGGCGAGTTCCGCATCGAGCGAGAGCAGCTTCGTTTCGCTTTGCCGCCACGCGGTGACGTCGATGGCCACGCCAGCCGTGCCGGCGATGTTTCCTTCAAGGTCGTGAAGCACTGTGCGGGTGACGGAAAGGTGACGTTCGTGACCGTCCAAGATGACGGCTTCGTCGAACCGCACCGGAGCACCTTGCTCCGCCGCTCGCTGCTCATGCTCTGCAGCCGTATCGGCGAACAGGGGAGGGTGGATCTCGGCATCAGTTCGCCCGACGATGTCGTCTACGGAGCGTCCGAAGAACTTGGCACCGACCTCGCTCATCAACGTGTACTTCCCGTGCGCGTTCTTGGCGAATACGGCGCCGTGGACCGACGCCAGGACCGACCGCAGCAGTTGCTCGATCTCGGCCCTCTGCACATGATGCCGCAGTGCCGTCGCGCCTAACGCCGCGGCAAGTGCCAGGAGGCCGGTACCCGCAACGGTCAGCCACAAGGTGTATTGGTTGGCTCGGCGGTCCGCCTCGTCTGCCGTCATCGAGCGGGTTTCGAGCAGCCGCTGCTCCTCGGCGACGATCCGGTCGAGCACTCCGTTGATCGCCCGCATGTGCTGGCGACCTTCCCCCGTTCGGACGATTGCCAGCGCCTCGGCCGTGCGCCCGCCGCTCGTCAGATTAATGGTCTCCCTGAGGACCCCCGCAAGGTCGGCGACCGACCGGTCAAGGCTCGCGAGGCTGGCTTGCTGTCTCGGATTGTCCCGCGTCGCCCGCCGTAGCTTTTCCCGATAAACCCGTTCGTCGCGAGAGCCCTGGAAATAGGGCTCAAGAAACGCACTGCTCTCCGTCAAGAGATAGCCGCGCTGACCGCGCTGCATGGCCTCAAGCGCGGCGGTCAGTCGCTCGGCCTCGATGATCACCTGCATGGTGTGGTTGCGCAAGGCCTCCGCCTGCGATCGTTCCGCCGACGCTCGAATCGTGCCCAAGCCCAACGTGGCAAGAACGAACGCGACGCCGAGCAGTCCGATGAGGGCAATCACAATGATCCGGCGCACACAAACCTCGTTGAAGATGCGCCACGTGAATTCGAGTCGCGGCTGAGTGGGGACGCAGGTGATGCTGGGAACTGGTTGAGCTTACTGCAGAACTTCGATCTTGCGTTTCGAATAGCCAGCAGATTGTCCGGGGAATAAACTCATTTTCTGGTCTGTACCTCGGAGGCCTGCTGTTCCGAGCTTAGGTCTGTCTCGGCCGTGTGATTGGCGCCATTCCTGGCATAAAAGGTTCGCATACTCGAGAGGTCCGCTCCCGGCCCTTGCGCACGCGCCAGAGCAGAGTGTGTCCCTTGCTGCAGTGGATCCTAGCGCTGCCGAGCGGCCCCGCAGGATCAGTGAGGCCAGATGCTTGAGCGAATCACCGCTCGGATTCAGTTGGCGACGGAAGCCAGACGTCGACCGACCCTTTACGTCGCCAGCGCTTCCGCAATCAATTTCCGCATGGGGACCTGGGCCTTCAGCCTTGCCCCGAGCAAGGCTGTGCCGCTGATCTTGCGCTGGACGAACAGCAGGTCGGACGGGGGTAGATGCCAGCTGGTCTTGTCGGCCGCGATGCGCATGCCTTCCTCGCGCAGGATGCCGAGGAAGGCGCGATCGCCGAAGCTGAAGTCGCCCGACTTGTGCAGCTCGTCGAGAATGACTCGCACCATCCGGTCGAGCGCCTGCGCATGGTTGTCGGCCACGGCTTGACCGAGAAAGCCGGCGGCGACCGCACCTTCCTTCAGGGCATCCGCATCCTGGGCGAGGGCGGCCGAGAGCAAGGTGCGATAGCCTTCGATGATCGACGCCGGCACGTCCTGCGCGGCGCCGAAGTCGAGCAACGCAATCCGACCGTCGGTCGCCAGACGGTAGTTGGCGAAATTGGGATCGGTCTGCATCGTGCCGAACTCGAATAACTCGCGGAGAACCAAACGGACGATGCGGCCAACGGCTTCGCTGCGCTCCTGCTGCGGAGCGGAAGATAGTTGTTCTATGGGGTGGCTATCGATGAAGGTCATCGAAAGTGCGCGGGCGGTGGTGAATTCCTCGTCGAGGGCGGGGACGACGAAGTCGGGGCTGCCTTCGAGGAGGGTGCCGAAGCGGCGGAGCTGCTCGCCCTCGCGGCGATAGTCGGCCTCGCGCGCGAGTTGCGCCTTGGCTTCGGCGAGCAGGGGCGCGATGTCGAGCCCGGCCGGAAGCAGACCGGACACGCGCAGCAGCGAGGCGACATTGTCGACATCGGCGTCGATGCTTTCGGCGACGCCCGGATATTGCACCTTGATCGCGAGGATCCGGCCATCGTGCGTCTCGGCGCGGTGGACCTGCCCGATCGAGGCGGCGGCGACCGGATGCGCCTGGAAGCGGCGGAAGCGGCGGCGCCAGTCCTTGCCCCATTCGCCCTCCAGCACCTGCGCAAGCTGCGCCGGGGGCATGTGGAAGGCATTGCTGCGCAGGCGGGCGAGGATGTCGGACAGTTCGGGCGGGAGGAAGTCGCCGCTGTCGAGCGAGATCATCTGCCCGAGCTTCATCGCCGCGCCGCGAAGGTGGGCGAGCCGGTCGGCCACCCGCGACAGATTGCCGGGGGTAAGGAGAAGGTCGCGGCCGCTCGGCCGTTCGCCGGCCGCGAGGCGGCGGGCGCCTTCGGCCAGCATGCCGCCCGCGATCCCGCCGGCGAGCTTGCCGAACTGGCTGGCCCGGGCGAAGCGCGACCGCGGAACGGCGCGGCCCTGATCGTCGCTCATCGGGCGAGCCGCCGCTGGAGGGCAGGACGGACGCGGAGAAAGCGGACGTAGGCGCGTTCGAGCAGGGCAAGGACGACCGGCACCCGCGCAAGCTCCCCGAGCGGACGAAGCCAGGGAATGGCGCGCCACATGGCGGCGAAGGCCGCGGCCCCGCTCAGCAGGCGATCCCCCTCGCGCGCATGGAAGCGGGCGAGCAGGGCGGCGCGGTCGACCGGGCAATCGGCCGGCGCGTCCGGGTCGGACACGTCGATGAAGCGGATCCGGCCCCTCCGGTCGAGCCGCTGCATGAAGGCGATCTCGCGGCGGCAGAGCGGACAGGCGCCATCGAACCAGACGGTGAGCATGAGGGTCATATAGGGAGCCGGGGCAACCGCCGCAGGTGGCCGGAAGGCCGTGCCCCGTCGCTCAGGCGAGAATGGCCGCAAGCGCGCGGGCGAGCTGGTCCCGGCCATAAGGCTTGGCGATCACCGCCGCGTTGCCGAGGCCGCTCAGATTGCCTTCGGCATAGCCGGTTGCGAACAGGAAGGGGATGCCCCGTTCCTTCAGCAGGGCGGCAATCGGGAAGCTCTGCTGTTCGTTGAGGTTGACGTCGAGGATGGCGGCGTCGAACGGCGCTGTCCGCGCGAGATCGAGCGCTTCGTCGAGGCGGTAGGCAGGCCCGACCACGTGATAGCCGAGTTCGAGGACGAGATCCTCGAGCGCGAAGGCGATCAGCGGCTCGTCCTCGACGAGCAGGATGCAGGCGGGCTCAGCCATGGGCCGGCATCGGGGCGTCGACCTCGCAGGCAACCCCGTCCGGATCGAAATGGATGGCGACCTTGCCGCCAAGCTCGGCGGCGAGACCGCGCTCGATCATCCGGCTGCCGAAGCCGCGACGGGCCGGGCGCGACACCGGTGGCCCGCCGCTTTCCTTCCAGCGGAGGCGAAGCCGGCCGTCGTCGGCGCTCCAGCGGATGGTCACCCGGCCGCCCTCGACGCCCAGGCTGCCATATTTGAGCGCATTGGTGGCAAGTTCATGGATGGCCATGGCAAGACTGACGGCGACCTTGGGCGGGAGCATGATGTCGCCGCCGTCAAGGGTCAGCCGGTCGTCATCCGACCGCACGGCGGTGAAGGTGTCGCAGATCAGCCGGCGCAGCGGAACCGCTTCCCACCGTTCCCGGGTGAGGATCCCGTGGGCAGCCGACAATGCGCCGAGCCGGCCTTCGAAGCGCGCGAGCTGCTCGGACGCGGTGCCAGCGCCCTTGAAGCTTTGCTGGGCGACGCTCTGGATGATGGCGAGCAGGTTCTTGGCGCGGTGGCTGAGCTCGTTGATCAGCAGCTGCTGATGGGCCTCGGCCAGCTTGCGGTGCGTGATGTCCTCGAGGGCGACCACGGCAAGGTCCGCGGTGCCGTCGTCGGCGAGGATTGGCGAGGCATGGCCGAGCAGGGTGATGATCTTCCCGTCGGGACGCCGATAGAGCATCTCGTCGCCGACCACCGTCTCCCCGAAGGCGACCGCGCGGAACAGGGGATAGGCTTCGAGCGGGACCGGCGCGCCATGCTCGTCGACGCCGCCGTATTGGTCATAGGTGTTCTTGTCCCCCGACAGCACCGGATGGCCCAGCATGTCCTCCAGCGCCTGGTTGAAGAGGAAGATCTCGCCGTCGGGCATGCGCGCGACGCCGACCCCGATCGGCATCTGCTCGAGGAGGGCGCGGAGCTGCTCCTCGCTGCGGCGAACCTTGTCGACCGCCTCCCGGCGCTCTTCGACGTCGAACACCGAGCCGACATAGCCAAGGAAGTTGCCCTGCGCGTCGAAGCGGGGCGCGGCGCCGTCGATACACCAGTGGTAGCTGCCGTCGGCGCGGCGCACCCGCATGTCGGTCTCGAACGGCTGCCGTTCCTCGTTCGCGCGGATGAAGGTCCGTTCCGCATCGGGCCGGTCATCCGGATGGACGGCATCGAGCCAGCCGAAGCCCTCGCCCTTGCCGGGCTCCTGGCCGGTGAACTCGTACCAGGTGCGATTGAGGTAGGTGCAATAGCCGGTCTCGTCCGTCACCCACAGCATCATCGGCGTATGGTCGGCGATATTGCGGAAGCGGTCCTCGCTTTCGCGAAGGATGGCTTCGGAACGGACCCGCACGATGTGGGCCCAGCTGCGCTCGGTGGCTTCGGCGACCAGCGCCTGTTCCTCGTCCGTCCAGGCCCGCGGCTGGTTCTGGTGGACCGCCATCATGGCGGCGAGCTTGCCGCCGCGCACGAACGGCATGCAGATGGTCGCCTGGATGCCGATCGCCAGGAACTTGGCGCCTTCGGCGCGGCCGAGTTCGCCGACGACGTCGCGGATCACCAGCGGCTTGCCCCCACGCATCGCCCGGGCCGCCGTTTCACCGAAGCTGTCGAGGCTGTAGCTGCCGACAATGCTGCGCGCACCTGCCGCAGACCAGTCGCCGCGGATGGTGAAGGCGTCCTGGTCGACCTCGAGGTCGGCATAAGCGACGACCGAGGCGTTCATATGTTCGCCCAGCAGACGCGCGGTGACCGTCATGATCTGTTCGGGTGCCGAGAGATCGCTGATCTGCCGCGACATGCGATCGAACAGGCTGAGCCGTTCGGCGCGCGCCTTCAGTGCCCGTTCGGCCGCCACCCGATCGGTCGTCTCGATGACGATGGCGAGGACGCCGGCCGGCCGGCCATTGTCGCCGAGCACCGGCGAATAATCGAGGTTCATGCTGACCGCTTCCGGCCGGCCGTGGCGGTGGAGGGTCAGTTCCTGGTCGGCGAAGGAAAGGGTGCCGCCGGCCAGGCCGACCTTCATCACATGGTCGTTGAAGTCGGCGACCTCGGGCCAGCCTTCGCGGACGCGCGATCCCAGGAGCTCGGGATGCCGCCCGCCGGCGAAGGTCGAATAGGCATCGTTGTAGAGCATGATGCCGTCTTCGCCCCACAGCATGACGATCGGCACGGGCGAGCGCAGGAGGAGGCCGGTCGCGGCCTTCAGGCTCTGCGACCATGATTCGACCGGCCCGAGACTGTCGGACCAGTCGCGGGATTTGATCAGGGCGCCGCATTCGCCGCCGCCATCCAGGAACACGGGCATTGGATTCGCGCTAGCGGACGGACGCACCGGCGGAAAGAGCGACTTTCAACATTGGCGGCAAAAGGTTAGTTGCCGGGCCATGCCGCTCTACAGTCTCGACGATATCGGTCCCACCCTGTCCCCGGGGAGCTGGGCGGCGCCGAGCGCGGACCTGATCGGCGACGTGCGGCTGGGCGAGCGGGCAAGCGTCTGGTTCGGCGCGGTCGTCCGGGCCGACAACACGCCCATCCTGATCGGCGACGACAGCAACGTCCAGGACGGGGCGGTCTGCCATAGCGATCCGCACGCGCCGCTGACCATCGGGCGGCGGGTGACGGTCGGGCACCAGGCGATCCTTCACGGCTGCACGGTGGCGGACGGCGCCCTCATCGGCATGGGCGCCCGGGTGCTGAACGGGGCCTTCATCGGGGAGCGCTGCATCGTCGGTGCCGGGGCGCTGGTGCCGGAGGGCAAGACCTATGAGGGCGGGCACCTGCTGGTCGGGGCGCCGGCGCGGATCGTCCGGCCGCTGACCGACGCCGAACTGCAGATGCTCGACGCGAGCGCTTTCCATTATGCGGAGAAAGCGGCGCTCTACGCCACAAGGTTGCGGTTACAGGCCTGACACTTGAGGGCGGCGCGCCGTGGCCCCAATTGTTCGTCCATGATCGACATTCGTCCCTTCCCGACCCTCGGCCACGCCGATCACGGCTGGCTCGATGCGCGCCACCATTTCTCCTTCGCCAACTATCATGATCCCGGCCGGATGGGATGGGGCAGCATCCGCGTGTGGAACGACGACCGGATCGCCGCCAAGTCCGGCTTCCCGCCGCACCCGCACCGCGACATGGAGATCGTCACCTACGTCCGCACCGGCGCGATCACGCACCAGGACAGCATGGGCAACAAGGGCCGGACCGGCGCCGGCGACGTCCAGGTGATGAGCGCGGGCAGCGGCGTGGTCCACGCCGAATATAATCTCGAGGACGAGGAAACGACCCTGTTCCAGATCTGGATCGAGACCGACCGGCCGGGGGCCAAGCCTGGCTGGGGCGCCATGCCGTTTCCGCGGGAGGCGCGTGACGGGGCGTTCCAGCTGCTCGCCAGCGGCGATGCGGACGACGGCGCGCTGACCATCAACGCCGATGCGCGGGTGCTCGGCGCGACGCTGAAGGGCGGCAGCCGGATCCGCCTCGAGGCCGATCCCGCGCGGCACCTGTACCTGGTGCCCTCGGCGCCGGTGCGGGTGAACGGCGTCGCCGCGGGCCCCCGCGACGGGGTCGCGATCACGGGCGAGGCGACATTGCTGATCGAGGGCGAGGAAGACGCCGAGCTGGTCCTGGTCGACGCCCGCTGACGTCGGGACCGGCTTGCCGCGGCGGTCCGGCTGGTCCAAAGGTCCTGCAATCTCCCCTTCAGCATCGATTGACTAGCCAGACCTCGTGCAACGGACCTTTCTTGCCTTCGCCGGCCTGCTGCTGAGCGGAACCGCGCTCGCCCAGAACACGGCCAGCCCGGCGAACGTCGTCACGCCGGCGCCGCCGCCGCGGGAGGGAACGGTCGGGCCGGAGCAGCTGCGCGACTTCTCGCTGCCGGGCACGCGCACGACCCCGCCGTCGCAGGCGCCGACGCCCGTCCCGGCACCGACGCCCCCCCCGGCAGCGGCGCAGGAAGATCAGCGGCCCGCGACCCCGCCTGCCCGGCCGTCGGCCGGATCGGCGGCGCCCGCCCCCTGGACCGCACCGCCGGCCACGGGCGAGCGCCCGGCGGCGGTCGCAAACGATGGCCTGACGTCTCCGGAGCCGCCAGCGGGCGGGGTGCGGCCGGAAGCTGGTGCGGCACAGTTGCCGACCGCGACCGCGCCCCTGCCGCTGCCGACCCTGGCCGAACCGCCGCTGTCCGCTCCTGAAGCCTCGCCGGCGGCCGAGGGGACGCCATTGCTCGCCTGGTGGCCATGGCTGCTGGTCGCGGCGCTGGCCGGGATCGGCCTCGCTTTGCTCCTCCGGCAGCGTCGTCGGGCGGTCGCCTCGGGGATCGGCGACGAGGAGGCCTTTGCCTACCAGCCCGCACCCGAGCCCGCGCCAGAGCCCGAGCCTGCTCCGGCACCTGTGGCCGAGCGGGTCCCCGCATCGGCACCCGCCGCTGCGCCGCTTCCCTCGGGGCTGGTGACGACCCGGCTTCGTTCGCCTGCGGCCCAGGCTTTGGTCGAGCGAGTGCCGGCCGAGGCCTCGGCGCCCGTCGCCGCGCCGGTGCCGCCGGCAGCGCCGACCGGTGCGGTGGTCAGTCGCCGGCTGCGGGCCTGGGTCGATCTCGACCTCGGCATGCGTGAAATCCTCTTCGTCGAGGACGAGGCGCTGGTCCGCTTCGATCTCGTGGTCGCCAACGGCGGCGCTGCGCCGGCGCGGCAGATCGTCATCGAGGCGATCGCGCTCAACGCCGGCGACACGCAGGGGGAGGAACTGGCCCGCTTCTTCGCGCGCCCCGCCGCCGCCGAGGCCGGGATCGCCGAGATCGGGCCCCTCGCCCAGGTCGCGCTCAGCCACGAGATCCGCCTGCCGCGCAGCGCCATTCGCGCCTACGAGGCGCAGGGCAGGACGCTGTTCGTGCCGGTGGTCGCCTTCAATGCCAGCTACCGCACCGCCGCCGGCGAGGGCCGCACCAGCGCCGCCTTCCTGGTCGGGCGCGACATGCCCGGGTCGGACCGACTCGCCCCGCTGAAGCTGGAGACGGGCGCCGCCCGCCTGCTCGGCCTCGGCGTTCGCCGGCTCGACGAGGCGGTGCGCAGGTGATCCAAGGCGTTGACAGTGCCGGTTCCGGGGGGCATTGGCGCCCGGCCTGACCTCGTGGAGAGGTGGCCGAGTGGTTAAAGGCAGCAGACTGTAAATCTGCCCGCGCAAGCGTACGCTGGTTCGAATCCAGCCCTCTCCACCATCCTGCCAATGCGCAAGGCCGCGTCGCAGTCACACTTATCCACAGAATTGGTGCAGGTTCGAAACTGATTCGCCGGACATGCTTGGCCTGGGGCAGTCGTCGACGAAATTCACCGCCCTTTTTTGACGAATCGCACTGAATCCGCCCTTTTTTAAAAGAGGTTGCCGGTCAATCTGGGCTTAACTTCCCGGCCCGCCTTCTGCTATTTAACACCAATGACCTCAGAAGCTTCGGCAACATGTGGGTCGATGGAAAGAGTTGAGCCGATCGGGGGGTCGGGCTCTTCGTTGGCCGCAGGGGGGCAGGGCGCGAACCGTTGTGTTCGGCTGAGCCGCGGTCAGCTCGAAGTGCTTCGTCTCGTCAACCAGCATCTCAACTCGAAGGAGATTGGAAGTGCCCTCGGCATTTCCAGTCACACCGTCGATCAGCGCATCCGTGGTGCGATACGAACCCTTGGCGTTGCCCGGCGCAGCGAGGCCGCGCGTCTGGTCGATGCCTATGACCGGTCGATTGCCACGTCCAACCTCGAGGCCACCGAGACCCCCGCATATCAGCGATTGAAACATCAATCGCCGGACATCGACGCCGCAACGGACCGATCGCAAATCGATGGGGCGATCAGTTATCAGATTCGGCACGCTGATCGTACAGAGGGGGCCGGGGCGTATCGCCTCGAAACCGAGCAGAGGTCGATGCGTGACCGGCCCTCTCTGGTTCTTCCGTGGTCGACACCACACCAACCCCGCAACGGGTGGAGCGTGGGGCAGCGGCTGGTCACGATCGCGGGGATTGCGATCGCCGCCAGCTTCTCGGCCGGGATGTTCCTCGCGGGGCTCGAGAGTCTGTCGCGACTGGTTCGTCCCTGACGAGAGCCGCCCGCTTGCCGATTGCGAACCAGGCGGACCGAGGGCGGGAGCTTTCGGCAAGGAGACTTCATGCGCAGGCAGATTCTTGAACAAACGGCTTTGGATGTGGCGCACCAGGTTCGTGCAGTCGAAGACAGCATCGAGGCGGCGCTGATCGAACTGGCGGAGCTGCAGAACCGGATGATCCGGGCGCGATCGGTTGCCGGCGTCGGCATCGCGACGGGCCACGATGCGCTGGAGCGTGTCGCCCATTCGCTCCAGGCGCTGGTCAGCGCCCGCGGCGGGATGGCCCAGTGCCATGCCGCACTCGCCGAGGCCAAGCAGAAGGTGCCCGGTCTGCGGACAACCGCCTTCGGCGACGTCCAGGAATGTCCTCCTCCCGGAGCGATGACAACGCTCCGCGCGGTCGCTTGACGATCGCTCACGACAACTTCAACCATGAACCGCCGGCCAAGTGCCGGCGGTTCTGCGCCGGCTGCTGATGCGGATCACGTTCTTCTTCCTCTTGCTCCTCTCGGTGAACGTGCTGGCCTTCTGGCGCGGGCGCAGCGACGAGCGGCTGGCGGCCCTGACCTGCGTCGGCGGAGCCCTGCTGACGCTTGTTGCGCGAGCGCCCATCTGGCACCGCTTCAGCCAATTCGAGCTACTGTCCTTCGGGATCGATCTCGCCATCTTCCTCGCCTTCCTCGCGATCGCGCTCCGCTCCGAGCGCTTCTGGCCGATGTGGGTCGCCGGCCTCCAGCTCACCGCCACCACCGTCCACCTGCTGAAGCTGGTCAACCCGGACCTGATGCGCTTCGTCTTCGGCGCTGCCCTGGCCTTCTGGTCCTATCCGATCCTGATCCTCATCGCGGTCGGCGCCTGGCGGACCAGCCTGGTCGAGCGATGGCGCTCGCCCGACATTGCCGGACGCGGAACGATCCCCTAGCCACGACGGCCATGACCTTGCCGCTCGTCACCGCCCTGCTCGATGCGCTGGAAGAGCCGGCGCTGCTGGTGGAAGGCGAGCGGACCGAGGCGGCCAACGACGCCGCGCGCGCGCTGCTCGGGCCGCGCCTGGTCGGCCAGAACATCCGCTTTGCCATCCGCCAGCCGCAGGCGCTCGACGCCATCCTGTCCGGCCGGACCGGACAGTTCGAAGTGCTTGGCATCGGCGGGGTCGAGCGCAGCTTCGAAGTGTCGATCAACCGCCTTTCGCCGACGCTTCTGCTGGTCCGCCTGGTCGACCGGTCGGCGCGGCGCGCGGCCGAGCGGGCGCAGGTCGACTTCGTCGCCAACGCCAGCCACGAACTGAGGACTCCGCTGGCGGCGGTGCTCGGCTTCTCCGAGACACTGGCGGAAGAAGGAGCCCTTCCCGAATCCATACGCCGGCGCTTCGGCGAGCAGATCCACACCCAGGCGCAGCGCATGATGGTCATCATCCGCGACCTCATGAGCCTGAGCCGGATCGAGGCCGACCGTTTCAGCCAGCCGTCCGGACGCGTGATGCTGGCGGACGTCCTGCGCGAGGCGATCCAGGCCGCGGCACCGCTCGCCGCCGAGAAGAATTGCCAAATCATGCTCGAGGCGGATCAGAGCCTCGGGACGGTGCAGGGAGACCTGCCACAGCTGCGGCAGCTCGTCGACAATCTCGTCGGCAATGCGCTTCGCTACGGATGCAGCGCCGGGGGCAAGGCAGTCGAGGTCAGGCTCGAGCGAGCGGGCGAATGGCAGCGCCTTTGCGTTCGCGATCATGGCGAGGGGGTTTCGCCCGAGCATCTGCCCCGCCTGACCGAGCGCTTCTATCGCGTCGACGACGCCCGCAGCCGGGACAGTGGCGGGACCGGGCTCGGCCTCGCCATCGTTGCGCATATCGTCGAGCGGCACCGCGGCCTGCTCGAGATCCGCAGCAGGCCCGGCGAGGGAACCGAGGTCGAGGTTCGGCTGCCCGCGCGCTGAAGCGAGCGCCGTGTCATCAGTCTGTAACCTGCGCGTCACATGGCGGCCGCGACCCGGCGGCTAAGGCGCCCCCGGGGGGCCTGTCGGCCCATGGGAGATACAAGGACATGAGCAAGTTCTGGCTTGCACTGCCGCTGGTGCTGGCAGTGGGCGCATGCGGTGGGGGTTCGAACAACGCGGCCTCGCAGCTGAAGATCGTCGGTTCGTCGACCGTCTATCCGTTCACGACCGCGATCGCCGAGGCTTTCCAGAAGGCCAATGCCGGCACCAGCGTGATCGTCGAATCGACCGGCACCGGTTCGGGCATCAAGCTGTTCTGCGAAGGCGTGGGGCAGAAGTTCCCGGACATGGTCAACGCTTCGCGGCAGATGAAGAAGAGCGAATATGACGCCTGCTCCGCCGCCGGCGCCAAGCAGGTCATCGAGGTTCCGATCGGGATCGACGGCCTGACGCTCATCGAATCGAACCAGACTGCGCCGCTCAAGGTGAGCCTCGCCGACATCTACGCGGCAGTGGCCGCCAATCCCTATGGCAGGGGCCCGAACAAGGCGCAGACCTGGAAGGACGTCAATCCGGCCCTTCCGGCGCTCAAGATCCGCGTCCTCGGGCCGCCGCCGACCAGCGGCACCCGCGACAGCTTCGCCGAACTGATGCTCACCAAGGGTTGCGAGAGCGATCCGGCGATGAAGGCGCTGAAGAGTTCCGACGAGGCCAGGCACAAGGACATCTGCACCAAGGTGCGCGAGGACGGGCTGTTCGTCGAAGCCGGCGAGAACGACAATCTGCTGGTGCAGAAGGTCGAGGCCGATCCGGGCACCATCGGCGTGCTCGGCTACAGCTTCCTGTCGGCCAATGCGGACAAGATCCGCCCGGTGGAGATCGACGGCGTGCTTCCGACCGAGGCGACCATCCAGGACCTAAGCTATCCGGGCGCCCGCCGGCTCTATCTCTACGCCAAGGGCGAGCATGCGGCGGTGAAGCCGGCGATCAAGGGCTTCCTTGCCCAGTTCGCCAAGGAATGGGGTGCGGGCGGCCTGCTCGAGAAGCGCGGTCTCGTCCCCTTCAAGGGCCAGGATGCGGCGGCTGCCAATAGCGTGGTCACCGGCATGACCCCGCTCGACCCCTCGACGCTCAAGTAAGGCGCTCCGGGACTGTCATGACCCTTGCTGTCGGCCTGATCCTGGTCCTGCTGGTCGCCGCGACCGCCTTCGTGCTTGCACGGGGGCGGGCGGCGGCCCTGCGCTCGGCCGGACCGGGCCGGCAGCGGCTCAACAGCCTGCCTTTCTACCACGGCGCCTTCGCCTTCCTGTGGGCGGCAGTGCCGGCCCTGCTGTTCCTCGCCGCCTGGACGCCGATCCAGCAGGCGCTGATCGAGCAGTCGGTGCTGGCAAGCACGGCCGGGCAGCAGCTTCCCGACTTCGACCTCGCCCGCGACTCCATCCTCGAGGAAGCGCGCAATGTCGCAAGTGGCGCGGCCGAGCTCGCCTTCAATCCGGCCGCACAGGCGCTGGTGCCGGAATATCAGGCGGCGAGCGGCCGCTATTCGCTGATCGGCAGCGGCTTTGCCTTGCTGCTGGCGCTGGCCGGAGCGGGCTGGGCGCTGTCGCGGGTGGGACTGAACCTCAGGGCGCGGGCGGGCGTCGAGAAGTGGCTGATGGGGGTGCTGGTCGCGGCCTCGCTGATTGCCATCCTGACCACCTTCGGGATCGTCCTCTCGCTGCTGTTCGAGACCATGCGCTTCTTTTCCATGGTCCCGGCAAGCGACTTCCTGTTCGGTACCAGCTGGTCGCCGCAGGTAGCGATCCGCGCCGACCAGGCGGGTTCGTCGGGCGCCTTCGGGTCGGTCCCGCTGTTCTGGGGCACGGTCTTCATCGGTGCGATCATCGCCATGATCGTAGCGATCCCGCTCGGGCTGATGAGCGCCATCTTCCTGACGCAATATGCACCGGGCAAGCTGCGCTCGGTGCTGAAGCCGCTGCTCGAGATCCTCGCCGGCGTGCCGACGGTGGTCTACGGCTATTTTGCGGCGCTGACCGTGGCGCCGCTGATGCGCGACCTTGGCCTTGCCATCGGCATCACCAGCGCGTCGAGCGAAAGCGCGCTGGCCGCAGGCCTGGTGATGGGGGTGATGATCATCCCGTTCGTCTCCTCCATGGCCGACGACAGCATCGCCGCCGTGCCGCAGGCGATGCGCGACGGCAGCCTGGCGCTCGGCGCGACCCGGTCGGAGACGATCCGCAAGGTGATCCTTCCCGCCGCGCTGCCGGGCGTGGTCGGCGGCGTGCTGCTGGCCGTGTCGCGGGCGATCGGCGAGACGATGATCGTGGTAATGGCCGCGGGCCTAGCCGCCAACCTCACCGCCAATCCGTTCGACAGCGTGACCACCGTCACCACCCAGATCGTCCAGCTGCTGACCGGCGACCAGGAGTTCGACAGCCCCAAGACCCTGGCCGCCTTCGCGCTCGGGCTGGTGCTGTTCCTGGTGACGCTGTTCCTCAACCTCATCGCGCTGCGCGTCGTGCGCAAGTACCGGGAAGCCTATGAATAGCCCCGACAACCGCTGGTCGAGCGAGGCCATGACCCGGCGCGTCAAGCGGCGCTATGCGTCGGAGCGCCGGTTCAAGGCGCTCGGGCTGACTGCCGTGCTCGTCAGCCTCGCCTTTCTCGCCTTCCTGCTGATCACCATGACGGTGCGCGGCATGGGCGGGTTCAGCGAGACGTTCCTGACCGCCAGCGACGCGACCGACCCGATGGCGGTCGGCGTGTGGGGGGCGCTCAAGGGCTCGTTCCTGACCATCCTGGTGACCATGTCGCTGGCCTTCCCGGTCGGGGTGCTGGCGGCCGTCTACCTGGAGGAGTTCGCCCAGCGCAGCCGCTGGAACGACTTCATCGAGGTCAGCATCAACAATCTTGCCGCGGTGCCGTCGATCATCTTCGGCCTGCTTGGCCTCGCCGTCTTCCTCAACGTCATGCAGCTGCCCCGTTCGGCGGCGCTGGTCGGCGGGCTGACGCTGGCGCTGATGACCATGCCGGTGATCGTCATCGCCGGGCGCAACGCGATCAAGGCGGTGCCGCCGTCGATCCGCGACGCGGCGCTGGGCGTCGGCGCGTCCAAGATGCAGGTCGTGTTCCACCACGTCCTGCCGCTGGCGCTGCCGGGGATCATGACCGGCACCATCATCGGCATGGCACGCGCGCTGGGCGAGACGGCGCCGCTGCTGATGATCGGCATGCGCGCCTTCATCGCGACTCCGCCCAACGGCCTGACCGATCCCGCCACCGTGCTTCCGGTCCAGATCTTCCTCTGGTCGGACGAGGTCGACCGCGCGTTCGTCGAGAAGACCAGCGCGGCGATCATCGTCCTGCTGCTGTTCATGCTTCTGATGAACGGCCTCGCCATCTATCTTCGCAACCGCTTCGAGCGCCGCTGGTAAGGCCGCTACCCATGAACAACGAAAAAGAGCCCATCATCACCAACTCGGCGGTGCCCTTCCCGTCCAACGCCATCGCGGCGCAGGCGGCGGCGCAAGATCCGCTGGCACCCGGCGGCGACGGCGGCGAGCCGATGCCGGCGACCACCGGCGAGCAGCCGCGGATGGTGGCCCCGGCCGAGGGCGACATCGCGACCTCGCCCAAGATGCGGGCCAAGGACGTCCGCGTCTTCTACGGCGAGAAGGAAGCGCTGAAGGGCGTCTCGATCGAGGTCCACGACGACAAGGTCACCGCCTTCATCGGCCCGTCGGGCTGCGGCAAGTCGACCTTCCTGCGCTGCCTCAACCGGATGAACGACACCATCGCCGGGGCGCGGGTGACGGGGACGATCACGCTCGACGGGCAGGACATCAGTTCGCCCGACATGGACGTGGTCCAGCTCCGCGCGCGGGTCGGCATGGTGTTCCAGAAGCCGAACCCCTTTCCCAAGTCGATCTACGAGAATGTCGCTTACGGGCCGCGCATCCACGGCCTGGCCGAAGGCAAGAGCGAGCTGGACGGGATCGTCGAGAAGAGCCTCCGCCGTGCCGGCCTGTGGGACGAGGTGAAGGACCGCCTGAACGAAAGCGGCACGGCCCTGTCGGGCGGCCAGCAGCAGCGTCTGTGTATCGCCCGCGCCATCGCGGTCGATCCGGAAGTCATCCTGATGGACGAGCCCTGTTCGGCGCTCGACCCGATCGCGACGGCCAAGATCGAGGAGCTGATCCACGAGCTGCGCGGCCGCTATGCGATCGCCATCGTCACCCACAACATGCAGCAGGCCGCCCGAGTCAGCCAGCGGACCGCTTTCTTCCACCTCGGTGAACTGATCGAATACGGCAAGACCAAGGAGATCTTCACCAACCCGCGCGAGCAGCGCACCCAGGACTATATCACCGGCCGGTACGGCTGAGGGAGGGCGTGCAAGTGGCTACCCAGGGACATACGCTCAAGGCGTTCGACGAGGATCTCGACCGGCTGCGCGCGCTCATCACCGAGATGGGCGGCCGGGCCGAGCATGCGATCATCGAGGCGATGCGCTGCCTGTCTGAGCGTGACGGCGACGGCGCGCTCAAGGTGATCGAGGACGACAAGAAGATCGACGCGCTCGAGGTCGAGACCGAGCGGCGGGTGATCCAGCTGATCGCCCTTCGCGCGCCGATGGCCGGCGACCTTCGCGACGTGGTCGCCGCGCTCAAGATCTCGGGCGTGGTGGAGCGCATCGGCGACTATGCCAAGAACATCGCCAAGCGCGTCGCCGTGCTGGAAGGCGCGGGCAAGATCGAGCCTTTGTCGCTGCTGCCAGAAATGGCGCGCATCGCCGTCGGCATGGTGCACGACGTGCTGAACGCCTTCGTCCAGCGCGACGCCGAGGCCGCCGTCCGGGTGTGCAAGCGCGACAAGGCGGTCGACGACTTCTACGACAGCGTGTTCCGGACCCTCCTCACCCACATGATGGAGAATCCGCACAACATCGGCCAGGCGGCGCACCTGCTGTTCGTCGCCAAGAACCTCGAGCGGGTCGGCGACCATGCCACCAACATCGCCGAGATGGTCTATTATGCCGCCACCGGCGAACATATGGCCGACCGGATCAAGGGCGCGGAAGGGCTGACGGTCTGATGGCGGCGCGGGGGCAATTGCTGCTGGTCGAGGACGATCGATCCCTGGCCGAGCTCATCACCTTCCACTTCGACCGGGAGGGCTACAAGGTCACCCGCACGGGCGACGGCGAGGAAGCCCTGTTGCTGGCCGAGGAGATCAAGCCCGACCTGATGATCCTCGACTGGATGATCGAGGGGATCAGCGGCATCGAGGTGTGCCGGCGGCTGCGGCGGCGGCAGACCACCGCCAACCTGCCGATCCTGATGCTGACGGCACGCGGCGAGGAGAATGATCGCGTGCGCGGGCTGGAGACCGGCGCCGACGACTATATCACCAAGCCGTTCAGCCCGAAGGAACTGGTGGCGCGTGCCGCCGCCGTGCTTCGCCGGGTTCGTCCCGCGCTGGCCGCGCAGACGCTCGACTATGCCGGGCTGGAGATGGACATCACCGCGCACCGGGTGAAGCGCGACGGCAAGACGCTTTCACTCGGGCCGACCGAATATCGGCTGCTGCGCCACTTCCTCGAGCATCCGGGCCGGGTCTTCTCGCGCCAGCAGCTGCTCGAGACGGTCTGGCCGCACAGCGAGGAGATCGAGCTTCGCACGGTCGACGTCCATATCCGCCGGCTGCGCCTTGCGCTCGGGGAGCCGGACCTGATCCGGACGGTGCGCAGCGCCGGCTATGCGCTTGACGCGGACGGCCTCGCCTAGCTCAGCACCAGCGCCCACAGGCTCGCGCCCACGCTGAGCAGGAAGACGATGAGGATCAGGCTGAAGCGGGTGGCGGAGGCCTTCGACCGCGCGATCGCCTCCTCGTCGATCCAGTAGCGTCCGCCACCCGAATCGCGGACATCGCCGCGCTTGACCAGATAGTCGAGCATCTCCTTCGTGCCCTTGGCCGACAGGTCGAGCGGGATCGCGGCCCGGCTGTTGGTCGCCCGTGCCTTCTTCAGCGGATCGGTTATCAGCCTGGCCGATGCGGCCTGCTGCTGCGCGGCGGCGATGAGGGCGGCGTTGATCGCGGGATTGGCCATGAGGGCAGGATAACGGAACCGTGCGTCGCTCCCAAGCGATTCCGGCTCGTAACGATCTGTTGAGGAGCCTCAAGTCGCATGGCCGCTCGTCCCAGCTGGCGCGGACAGATCCGTCTCGCCCTCGTCTCCATCCCGGTCGAGATCTACCCGGCGTCCAAGTCGGGCGCGAGTATCTCCTTCCACCAGATCCACGAGCCGACGGGCAAGAGGATCAAGTACGAGAAGGTCGCGCCGGGCGTCGGCCCGGTCAGCGCCGACGACATCGTCAAGGGATTCGAGGTGACCAAGGGCGAATATGTCCTGCTCGAGCCCGAGGAGATCGAGAGCGTCAAGCTGGAGAGCCGCAAGACGCTGGAGCTGGCGCAGTTCGTCGACGCGGACGAGATCGACGCCCTTTATTACGAGAAGCCCTATTTCGTCGTGCCCGCCGACGATCTCGCCGAGGAGGCCTTCATCGTGCTGCGCGAGGCGCTTCGGCGGGCGCGCAAGGTCGGCATCGGCCAGCTTGCCATGCGGGGCCAGGAATATGTGGTGGCGATCAAGCCGTGTGGGCGCGGCATCCTGATGGAGACGCTGCGCTACGCCGACGAGCTCAACAAGGCGTCGAGCTACTTTCGCGACATCGAGGATTCGGTGCCCGATGCCGACCTGCTCGAGCTGGCGACGAGCCTGATCGACAAGAAGACCGGCAAGTTCTCGCCAAGCGAGTTCCACAACCGCTACGTCGACGCGCTGCGCGGGCTGATCGAGGAGAAGCGCAGGAAGAAGGGCGGCGGGCTGGTCATCCAGGATCCGGACAAGGAGCCGCCGAAGAAGAGCAATGTCGTCGACCTCATGGCCGCGCTGAAGAAGAGCCTGGGCGAGAGCAACGACAATGCCGATGCGCCGCCGGCTCCCAAGAAGGCGGCCGCAAAGAAGGCGCCGGCCAAGGCCGCGGCCCCGCGCAAGCCCGCCACGCCCCGGAAGGCGGCTGGCGGCAAGAGGTAGAGCGCGGTGGCGCGTGCGGCCCGTCCCAAGGGTCTCGACATCGGGACCTACAATGCCAAGCGCGACTTCGCGAAGACGAAGGAGCCCAAGGGCCGCAAGCTCAAGGGCAAGGGCGACCGTTTCGTCGTCCAGAAGCATGATGCCAGCCGGCTCCACTGGGACTTTCGGCTGGAACTGGACGGGGTGCTGAAGAGCTGGGCGGTGCCCAAGGGGCCGAGCCTCGATCCGGGGACCAACCGGCTGGCGATGCGCACCGAGGATCATCCGCTCGACTATGGCAGCTTCGAGGGCATCATCCCTGCCGGCGAATATGGCGGCGGGACGGTGATGCTGTGGGACCGCGGCCGCTGGATCCCGCATCCCGACAAGGACCCGCGGGCGACGATCGAGGAGGGGCACCTCCACTTCACGCTCGAGGGCGAGCGGATGAGGGGCGAGTGGGTGATGTTCCGGATGAAGGGCAAGCCCGGCGAGAAGGGCGAGGCCTGGATGCTGAAGAAGGTCACCGACGGGGATGCGCGGCCGGACGAGGGCGACGCGCTGGTCGAGCAGTGCCTGACCAGCGTCGAGAGCGGCCGGTCGATGGCCGAGATCGCGGCCGGCGAGGACGTGTGGGAATCGAACCGCGGCGGCAAGAAGGGCGGGCGGACGAAGCGGAAGGTGACGCCGCCGCCCGCCTTCATGGAGCCGCAGCTGGCGACCCTGGCCGATCATGTGCCAACCGGTTCGGGCTGGATCCACGAGTATAAATATGACGGCTACCGGCTCCTGCTGAGCGTCGGCGACGGTTCGGCGCTGGCCTGGACCCGCGGCGGCAAGGACTGGAGCGACTTCTTCCACGAGCTGACGGATGCTGCCGCGGCGACGCTGCCGGCGGGCTGCCTGCTCGATGGCGAGGCGGTGGCGCTGGACGACGAGGGCAAGCCCAGCTTCCAGCTGCTGCAATCGACGGTGAAGGGCGGCAAGGGCCAGCCCCGGCCGGACCTTGCCTTCTACGCCTTCGACCTGCTGGTGGACCGCGGCGAGGACATTCGCGGGCTGTCGAACCTCGAGCGCAAGCAGCGGCTCGCCGCGCTGCTGAAGAGCGTTCCCGCACCGCTCATCTATGGTGACCATATCGTCGGCAAGGGCGAGCAATTGTTCGACCGGATCTGTGCCGACAAGGGCGAGGGGATCATCTCGAAGAAGGCGGATGCGCCCTATCGCGGCACGCGGACCAGATGCTGGCTGAAGGTGAAGTGCATCGCGCGGCAGGAGTTCGTCATCGTCGGCTGGCAGGCGAGCGACAAGCGCCGCGGCTTCCGCTCGCTGCACCTGGCGGTGAACGAGGGCGGCGAGCTGCGCTATGTCGGCAAGGTCGGGACGGGGTTCGACACGAAGGCGATCGAGTCGCTCAGCGAGCGGATGGCGGGGATGAAGCTCGGCAAGCCCGCGCTCGACGTGCCGCGCACCGCGCTCCGCGGTTCGACCTGGGTCGAGCCCAGGCTGGTGGCGGAGATCGCCTTTACCGAGTTCACCAGCGACGGCGTGCTCCGCCACCCGAGCTTCCTCGGGCTGCGCGAGGACAAGGCGGCGAAGGACGTGGTGCTGGAGACGCCGGCGCCGGACAAGCCTGCGCGCAAGGCGAGGAGCAAGGCCCTGCGCACGGTCGCCGACTTCGACCTTCGCCTGACCTCACCCGACCGCGTCATCTTCCCCGAGGACGGGCTGACCAAGGGCGACCTTGCCAACTATTATGCCGCTGTCGCCGACCTGCTGATGATCGACCTGCGGGCGCGCCCGATGACGCTGATCCGCTGCCCGTCGGGTCGCGCCAAGAACTGCTTCTTCCAGAAGCACGACAGCGGTTCGATGGGCGAGCATGTGCTGCACGTTCCGGTGACGGAAGGGGACGGCGACGTCGAAGATTATCTCTACGTCGATCAGCCGCTGGGCATGCTCGAATGTGTTCAGATGAACACGATCGAGTTTCACGGCTGGGGAAGCCGGATCGATCCGCTGGAGATGCCCGACCGGCTGGTGTTCGACCTCGATCCCGACGAGGGTCTCGGCTTCGACAAGGTGAAGGCGGCGGCGGTGCGGCTGCGCGACCTGCTTGCCGATCTCAAGCTGGAGACCTTTCCCCTTCTGTCGGGCGGCAAGGGCATTCACGTCGTCGCACCGCTCTTGCCTGAACGGGACTGGCCGACGGTCAAGAGCTTCGCCGAGCGCTTCAGCCGCGCCATCGCCGAGGCCGAGCCCGAGACTTTCACCGCCAACATCCGCAAGAACCAGCGCAAGGGGCGGATCTTCCTCGACTGGCTGCGCAACCAGCGCGGCGCGACGGCCGTGCTGCCCTACTCCGCCCGCGCCCGCGAAGGCGCGCCGGTCGCAGCGCCCGTGTCGTGGGCGGAGCTGGACGGGATCGAGGGCGCGAACGCCTTCACCATCCGTGACGCCGGCCGGCTGCTCGAGCGGGCGGCGGGCAAGGCACTGAAGGGCTGGGGACAGGCGAAGCAGCGACTGCCGGACGCCTGACGGCTCACAGCCAGGCGGAGCGCCGGTCGACCCGCCGCTGGAAGCTGGCGGCGAAGGAGCGGGCGCGGGCGCGCAGCAGGGTCATGCGGCCCTCGGGCGTCCTGGTGAAGACGAGGTCGGATGCGCCGACGTGCCGGCGCCAGGCCGCGTGGAACGCCTCGGCCGCTTCCTTCCTGGCACCGATCGCCGGGGGCACGGCGTGAAAGTCGCTGCGGGCGATCGACCCCAAGAGGCTTCGGCGGGCGAGCAGGTAACGGGGGTTCCGAACGGGGCCAAGGACTTCCATCAGGGCTTCGATCACGGCCCGCTCGCCGGCGCGGGACAGGCCGGTGACGAAGATGTCCATCCTCCCCGACAGGGCCGTGCGGACCTCCACGCATGCTCGCTCCGCCTCATGGTCGGCGACGATGCCCGCGGACTGCAACCCTGCAAGGACGGCTCTGGCGACCTGATCGACGCACCCTTCCAGCGTGCCGTTCTGAAGCCACAGCCATGCGGCCATGGCCAGCCGGGGTATGGTAACCAGCGCCGCTGCGCCGGCGAGCGCCATGACCACCAGTCCGATGCCGTCGCCGCCGCTGACGTGTCGGGCCTCGCTGGCGGTCGCGAAGACCCCGCTGGAGGCGGCGGTGGCGGCGAGCCAGCGCAGCGTGTCGCGCCAGGCGAGCACGCGCGGCGCATAGTTGCTGGCGGCCACTTCGCGCACCTGCGCGCGGGGACTCGCTGCGCCGAGCGACCGGTGCCAGCGCGCGGCGATGGCGGACCGGTCGCGAGCCCAGGCGAAGGTCCGCTCGTTGCAGCGATCCATGCTCAGTGAAGGATCGAGGCCGAGCCGGTCGAGGCTGCTTTCGATGCGATGGCCGCCGTCGTTCGCAATGCCGTCGAAGGCCCGGAAGCGCCGCTCCAGCAGTTCGGCGTCGGAGGTGAGCGGCCGGTCGGCGGCAAGCATGCCCCATTGAAGCTGCTCGATGGCGATGCCGGCGAGGCCGGCTCGCGGGTCCTCGATCGTGGCGAGGTGCCAGATGTTCGCCACCTTGTCGGGACGTTCCGGATCGATGCGGATCGCCCGGCCGCGCATCTGGTTGGAAAGCATGAACGCCGCGGAGTTGCTGGCGAGGACGAGGCTGTTGACGCAGGGCGCATCCCAGCCTTCGCCGAGCAGGGCCTGGGTGCCGACCAGGATGGTGATGCCGCCCGATGCGAAGAGGGCGGTCACCAGCTCGACCGCATTCGCCGCAGCTCGCCCGGTCAGGAGGAGGCGGCGATGATCTTCGCAACCGGGCAGGTCGCGAAGTTCGAAGTCCTCCGGGTCGATGCCCTGACCGCGGCAGAGGTCGGCGAGCAGGGTTGCGGTGCCTTCCGGAACGATGACCAGGTTGCCGGTGAGGACCCCGAGCTTCGTTCCCGCCGGCATCGCCCGGCGCACGATCTCGAAGATGGGGACGACGCCGAGCTTCGGCGGCAGATAGTCGGGGGCACCGAGCTTGCCGACTTCGCCTGCCCGCACGTGATCGGTGAGGATGACCATGCGCAGGTCGGGGCCGAGGTTCGCGGCCTCCTCGCGGGCGATGGCGACGATGCTGTCGAGCTTGGTCAGGCTCTCGGCCATCAGCTTGAAAATATTGCGGCTGGCCCCGAGGCGGACGGCGGCGCCTTCGATCATGCCATGTTCGCCCAACATGGCGCGGAGCCTGCGCCGCCGGTCCTCGCCCATGTCGAACCGCTCCGCGTGGTGAAGGAGGGCGTTGAGCAGGAGCTCCGTCCAGAAGGGCGAAGGGGCGGGGACCTCGCCGGCGCGAACGCCGAGGAGGCGCAGCGGGGCCGAGGGCAAGCGGCGGCCGCTCGCGGCGAGGTGGACGAGAATGGCGGAGAGAAGCTCGGGCGCCTCGAGGATGGCCTCAGCATGGTCGGCGCTCTGCTGCAGCCAGGGATGCTGCTCGAGAAGGTCGAGCAGTTCCGTGTCGGATCGCAGCCCGGACACGATGGCGGCGATGCCGTCGCGGCGCCGCTCGAGCAGGTCGAGCGGCTCGCTTGCGGGGGCGGACAGGATGACATGGTCCTGATGCGGGCAGAGATCGCCGTTGCGGACGAGTTCGGGCACGCCGATCTCGAAATCGACCGGACCGCACAGCTCCGCATAGCGCGACCATTCGGCCAGCGGCGCGTCATAAGGCGGAGTCGCGGTGAGCGACACGATCTTCGCGTCCGGCAGGGCCGAGACCAGTTGCTGCAGGACCGCCCACCACTCCCGCCTGAGATGGTGCGCCTCATCGAGGACCAGGGTCACCGGCCCACGCGCCTTCAGCTCGGCGAGGAGAGTGTCGAGGCGCTGTCCGCCCTCCGCCGCGAGTGCGTGCAGGCCCTGGTAGGTGGCGACGGTCATCATGCCCGGCGCCGCCAGGTCGCGGGAGACGTCAGCCGCTGCGGGTGGTGCGTCGAGGAAGAGCGCCACCAGCCGCGACTCCCATTGGGCGCGGATCGTGTTGGTGGGGGCGAGGACGAGCGCGCGGCGGCCCAGCCGGCGGATGATCTCGAGCCCCAGAACGGTCTTGCCCGATCCCGGAGCGGCGATGAGATGGACACGCTGGTCGGCGACATGGGTGTCGAAGTCGTCGAGGACCCGCTGCTGGTAGTCGCGCCAGCTTGCAGCAAACCGCATGCGCTGGAGAAGGTTGAGCTGCAATGGCGGGCGGGCAGGCAGTGACGCGACAGAAGCCATGAGGGGAAGTCTGTAGCGGCGGCAGGGCCGAGGCAATGGCCTTGCCGCGGGATTTCTACGGGGCTGCAGACCCCGCGACCAACGGCCCGATCTTGACAAAAGTAACCAAATAGGCTACTAGAACACTGTCGTTTGTCACGGGAGCGGGGATGGGCATCACTGGGGGCGGGAAGCAACCGCTCATGGAGCGGCGGGAGCGGAAGAACGGGTTCGGGCTCCAGCGACAGAAGACCTTTCTCACGTCATTCGCCACGACGGGCAACATCGGCATGTCGGCGAGGGAAGCGAATGTGGCGCCGTCGACAATCTGGCTTCGGCGCCAGACCGACCTCGTCTTCCGCAAGGCATTCAACGAGGCGCAGGATTCGGCGGTGGCCAATCTTCGTGCCGAACTGGTTCGCAGGGGTCTTGAGTTGTTGAATGCGGCGACGGCCGTCGAGGCGGCGCCGGCGGTGCTGGCCGGCATGGATGCCAAGCTTCTTCTGGCACTGATCGTCCATCACGAACGATCGCTGGGGCGAGATCCTGGCGACATCCGGCCGCGGCGATCCGATGCCAGCGAGGCGGCGGAGCGCCTCCATGCGCTGATGAAGCGGATGCGCGAGGAGCGGAAGCGTGACCTTGCAGCCAAGCGGAAGAGGAAGCAGGGCTGATGGCCAAGTCCAGGAGCCCGCGCACGGTGCTGCGCAGCCTCGCCAATGCGCCGCTGTGGCTGATGGCCGCGGCGGTGGCGCGCCTGTCGACCGCCGACAAGCGCGGGCTGGCCTGGGCGTGGGCGGCGTTCGAACGCGACAACCAGGCGCCGCCGACCGGCAAGTGGAATGTCTGGCTGGTCTCGGCCGGGCGCGGCTTCGGCAAGACGCGGCTCGGCGCCGAATGGGTGCTTGCGCGGGCGCGGGAAAACCCTGGCTGCCGGATCGCGCTGGTCGGTGCGACGCTGGAGGATGCGCGGCGGATCATGGTCCATGGCGAAAGCGGAATCATCGCCTGCTCGCCACCGGACGAGGAACCGACCTGGCACATGAGCCTTGGCGAATTGCGCTTTCCTTCAGGTGCGGTGGCGACCGTCTACAGCGGCGCCAACGGCGACAGCCTGCGCGGGCCGCAGCATCATTTCGCCTGGGCGGACGAGCTTGGCAAATGGAAGGATGCCACGGCGACCTGGGACAATCTGATGCTGGGCCTGCGTCTAGGCAAGGAGTGCCAGGTGGTGGTGACGACCACGCCCGGCAACGAGGAATTGATGGAGCGGATCATCGCCCAGCCCGGAACCCGGGTGACCAAGGGGCGGAGCGCCGAGAACCTCGACCTGCCCGAGGAATGGCACCGGCAGATGGAAGCATTGTACCGCGGAACCCATCTGGCACTGCGCGAGCTCGACGGCGAGATGGGCAGTGGCGTCGCGGGGGCGCTGTGGAGCCGCGAACTGCTCGACCGTTCCCGTTTCGCGGCAGGGGCGTGGGGGGCGCCGGTGCGGGTGGTGATCGGGGTCGACCCGCCCGCCACCAGCACCGGCGATGCCTGTGGGATCGTGGTGTGCGGCAAGGTCGAAGACGGTCGCCTGGCGGTGCTGGCGGATCTCAGCTGCAGGGGGCTGAGCCCGGCCGGCTGGGCGGCCAGGGTAGCCGGCGCGGCCGCCGACTGGAACGCCGACCGGGTGGTGGTGGAGGCGAACAATGGTGGCGACATGGTCCTCCAGGTCTTGTCCCAGGCGGACGTCGACCTGCCGGTGCGCAAGGTTCATGCGGTCGCGGGCAAGGTCGCCCGGGCCGAGCCCATGGCCCTGCTGTTCGAGAATGGCCGGGTGGGGCTTGCCGGGCACTTCCCGGAACTGGAGCGCGAACTCTGCCGGATGACGGCGAACGGCTTCGAGGGTCCGGGCTCGCCCGACCGCGCGGACGCGATGGTGTGGGCGCTGCATACGCTGGCGGAGAAGAGTGCGCCGCCGGGGGTGCGGGGGCTCGACTAGGCCGGCCTCTGCGGCTCAAGGCTGGCCATCGGCGGCGCGTATCGCGACCGGTCGGAGATTGGTGCCCCCGCCGGGGTAGCAGCCATAGGTCATGGCGCCCGTGATGACGGCAGCGCTGTGCCGGTAGGGCGCCGCCCTGGCGTCGAAGTCCTGATCCCCGCCCATGCCAATGCCGATGCTTGGCGGCGGTTGCGAGGCGACGTTCTTGCCTGCGCTCGACTGGGACAGGATCGTGGCCCAGGCATCGGCCCTCGATTAGGTTCGGTTAAGGCGACAGGTGAAGCCTTCGCATTCCGCCACATAGCCCCTGACGCTGACAGTCTTCCCCTTGAGCACTTGCCTGCCGGCGATGACGGCGTCGATCGTCCGTACCTCGGGCGGAGTGCCGCGGCATGCGGACAAGGCGGCCGCCGCGCGCAGCAGGGTCGCAGCCTTGCGAAGCTTGCCACGCATGCGCGTTGGGGCGGGCAGATTTCGCTTCGCCCGTCCTTTCGCCCGCGCAGCCGTCAGAAGCTGAACTCGTCATAGACCCGGGCGACGTCGCCGGCCCAGTCGCCATTGAAGCGGGCGAGGAGGCGGTCGGCGGGGGTCTGGCCGGAGGCGATCACTTCGCGCAGAGGATCGAGGAACCCAACCTCGTTGGTTCCGCCAGCGTCGAGCATGGCGCGGCTGGAGAGACCGGCCGAAGCGATTTCGAGGACCTGCCGCCCGAGTTCCCGCATGGTGCGGCCGCCGGGGACCGATGCCTCGAGCGCCTGAGCTGGAACGGCAGAGCGAAGTGCCTCGCGCTCCTCGATCGTCCAGTCCTTGACGAGGTCCCAGCCGGCGTCGAGCGCGCCCTGGTCGTAGAGGAGGCCGACCCACAGTGCGGGAAGGGCGCAGATCCGGCCCCAGGGTCCGCCGTCCGCGCCGCGCATCTCGAGGAAACTCTTGAGGCGGACTTCGGGGAAGGCGGTGGAGAGGTGATCGGTCCAGTCAGCGACGGTCGGCTTCTCGCCGGGCAGCTGGGGGAGCTTGCCGTCGAGAAAGGCGCGGAAGCTCTCGCCAGCGCAGTCGATGTACTTGCCGTCGCGCATGACGAAATACATCGGCACGTCGAGAGCATAGTCGCAGTAACGTTCGTAGCCGAAGCTTTCGTCGAACACGAACGGAAGCATTCCGGTGCGATGCGGATCGGTGTCGGTCCAGATGTGGCTGCGGAAGCTCTTGAAGCCGTTCGGTCTGCCCTCGGTCAGCGGCGAATTGGCGAAGAGGGCGGTGGCGAGCGGCTGGAGGGCGAGGCCGACGCGAAACTTCTTCACCATGTCGGCTTCTGAACTGTAATCCAGATTGACCTGGATGGTACAGGTTCGAAGCATCATGTCGAGGCCGAGCGAGCCGACGCGCGGCATGTGCCGGAGCATGATGGCGTAGCGGCCCTTGGGCATGATCGGCAGTTCGGAACGGCTCTTGTCGGGCCACATGCCGAGGCCGAGGAAGCCCAGTCCGAGGCGGTCGCCGACGGCCTTCACCTGCTCAAGGTGGCGGCCGGCTTCGGCGCAGGTGTCGTGGAGCGAGACGACCGGTGCGCCCGACAGTTCAAGCTGGCCGGCGGGTTCGAGGCTGATGGTGCCGTCGGCCCCGGTCAGCGCGATGACCTTGCCGCCTTCCTCGACCGGCCGCCAGCCGAACTCGGTCAACCCCATCAAGAGGTCGCGGATGCCGCCGGGCTCTTCCCACGACGGCGCGCGATGGTCGTCGAGGCGGTAGACGAACTTCTCATGCTCGGTGCCGATGCGCCAGTCGGCGGCGGGCTTTTCGCCCTTCACGAACACGGACAGGAGGTCGGCGCGACCTTCGATCAAGGGGCTGTCGCTAAGGTCGGTGCGCGTCGTCATGGGAGCGGCGTTAGCGCCAATCTCCGGCGCCCGCCATATACAGGCTGAGGGCGGCGAGCGCGGCGGTTTCGGCGCGCAGGATGCGCGGGCCGAGGCTCACGCCGCGGGCGCCGGCGGCGAGGATGGCCTCGCGCTCCTCGGGCATGAAGCCGCCTTCGGGACCGACCAGGATGGCAGCGGGGCCAGCCGGGAGGGCAGCGGCCTCGGCCGCGAAGGGCGCGCCGCCGGTCTCGTCGGCGAAGAGCAGGCCGCCACGGTGCGCGGCGAGGAAGGCGGGGAGCGGCTGCGGCTCGGCCCAGGACGGCAGGCGGGTCCTGCCGCATTGCTCGGCGGCCTCGATGGCGATGGCGCGCAGGCGTTCGGGATTGAGGCGCTCGACCACGGTGCGGCGGGTGACGACCGGCTGGAGCCGGGCAACGCCGAGCTCCGTCGCCTTCTCGACCAGCCATTCGAGCGGTGCCCGCTTCACCGGCGCGAAGGCAAGCGTGAGGTCGGGAAGGGTCTCGGGCTCGCGCGTGCGGGCGCCGACGCGCAGGACCAGCTTCTTCTTGTGCGCGGCCTCGATCGCCGCCTGCCATTCGCCCGACTGGCCGTCGAACAGGAGCAGCTCGGCGCCCTCGCCGAGCCGAAGGACATTGGCGAGATAATGGGCGGGCTTGCCTTCGAGGAGGATGGCCTGGTCCGGCCCGAGCGGCTGCTCGACGAACAGGCGCGGGAGCGCGCGCGGGGGCCAGGCGGGGGTGGCGGGCATGGGGCGTGGGCTAGCGCCGGAGCGGAAGGATGGGAAGGCACTCGCGTTTCTGCGAGGCAGGGCCCGCCGGTCGCCGGGGCCGGTCAGCCCGGAAGTGTCGCCCAGCCCCAGGCGATGGCGGCGGCGAGTGCTGCCATGCTGAGGGCCAGCGCGAGGGCCGGGACGCGGGCGGCGCGGCGGGCAAGGGCAAGGGTGAGGCCGAGCTTGACGCTCATGTTGAGGAGGATGGTGCCGGCGAGCGCAAGCGCGGCGAGTTCGGGCGTGATGGCGCCGGGGCGCAGATTGCCGGCGGTGACGATGGCGGCGTCGACGTCGAGGCTGCCCATGATGAGCAGGAGGAGCGCGATGCCCTGCTCGCCGAAGCGGCCCTCGGCCCAGCGCGCGGCGACGGCGGCGATCGCGAGGAAGGCGACGAAGCCGAGCGCGGGGAGAAGGGCGATGGGGTTACCGGGCGGCGCCGGTCCTTCAGTTCGCGGGGCGGTGCGGAGCAGCCACCAGCCCGCGGCGAAGGCAATAAGAAGGGCGGGCAGGACCAGCTTCAGCAAGGCCGGGAGGAGCGAGGTGGCGAGCAGGCCGACCAGCAGCAGCACCCGCAGGTACATGATGGCGGAGGCGAGCGCGATTCCGGCCGGCTCGGCGCCTTGGGCTTCGCCGGAGCCGAGCCGCTGGGCGAGCGACTGGGTGACTGCGGTCGAGCTGTAGGCGCCGCCGATGACGGCGGTGGCGATGGTGCCGTGCCGCGCGCCGAACAGGCGGTTGGCGACATAGCCGAGAAAGGAGAAGCCGGTGACGAGCACCACCACCAGCCACAGCTTGCGCACGTCCCACGCGCCATAGGGCCCGAAGCTGCCTTCGGGCAGGAAGGGAAGGACGGCGGCGGCGATGACGGCGAAGCGGGCCAGCGCCTTGACGTCCTCGGCCGCCAGGCGGTTGATGAAGCCGTGGGTCTCCTGGCGGAGCGCAAGGATGAGGGTGGCGACCGCGGCGCCGGCGAGGGCGAGGGCAGGCTGGCCGAGGCCGGCGAGGAAGGCGAGGGAGAGCGCGGCAATCGCGGCGACGGCGCTGGTGGCGTCGGGGCGATGATCCTCGGCAGTGCGGGCGCGATAGCCGAAGGCGAGGACGAGCCCGGCGGCCAGCAGGATGGCGCCGCCCGCAAGGGGCTGGCCAGCCGCGGCGACGAGGCCGGCGCTGCCACCCGCGAGGCCGAGGAGCGAGAAGGTGCGGACCCCAGCGACCCGCATGCCCTCCGGAGCGTCGCGCAGCTTCCACCCGCGCTCGATCCCGATCAACAGGCCGGCGGCAAGCGCGGCGCCCAGGGCGAGGGCCTGATTGGTCCAACTCATGCGCGGCGATGATCGGGGGGATTGCGGAGCGGGGCAAGAGGGCGCCGCGATGTGATCGACAGGGCGCCCGATCCCGTCTTTGCTATCAAGCCGATCGCCGAGGGCGCGGGGCCTGGCCTGTCGACGATCAACGGCTTCGCGCCGGCGCGGTGGAGATGAGCGGAAGCGCGGCCCACCAGCGCGCGGGCCTTGCTGCGGCGCGAATAATCTTCACAATCGGACCATGGGCAGCGCGCTGACGATCCTGGTCGCACTCGGCTATGCGGCCGCGCTGTTCGCGGTCGCCTTCCTGGTCGACCGCAAGGGCCTGGGGCGGTTCGCCCGGCCCGCCTATACGCTGAGCCTGGCGGTCTATTTCACCAGCTGGACCTTCTTCGGCGCGGTGGGGACGGCAGCGCGGTCGGGGTGGGACTATCTCGCCATCTACCTGGGACCGGCGCTGGTGCTGCTGTTTGCCCCGGCGCTGCTGGGCCGGCTGACCATGCTGGCCAAGGCGGAAGGGGCGAGCTCGATCGCCGACTTCATCTCGGCCCGGCATGGACGGAGCCGGGCGGTGGCGGCGCTGATCACCCTGTTCGCGCTGATCGCCAGCATCCCCTACATCGCGCTCCAGATCCGCGCCCTGTCGTCGAGCTTCGCGGCGCTGACCGGGGTCGAGCGCGGCACCGGCCTGGTGGTCGGGATCGCCGCCGCGGTCGCCGCCTTCGCCATCATCTTCGGCGCGCGCCGGGTCGAGGTTTCTAGTCGCAACGACGGCGTGATCGCCGCGGTGGCGGTGGAATCGGTGGTCAAGCTGGTGGCGCTGCTGGCGCTCGGCCTGTTCGCCTGGGCCAGCTTCGCCAGCGCGCCGGACGCACTTCGAGAGGTCGGGCAGGCTGCCTTCGACGCGCGCTTTCCGGTCGAGGGGATCGGCGCGGAATTCCTCGTCCAGACCCTGCTCAGCGCCTGTGCCATCCTGTGCCTTCCGCGGATGTTCGCAGTGGCGGTGGTGGCCGCGCCGAGCGACGATGCGCTGCGCCGCGCGCGCTGGCCCTTCCTGCTCTATTTCGGTGCGGTCAGCCTGGTCGTGCTGCCGCTGACGCTGGCCGGGCTGAGCCTGGCGCCGGGCGCCTCGCCCGACCTGTTCGTGCTCGACCTGCCGCTGTCGGCGGGGGTCGAGAGCCTTGCGCTGCTCGCCTTCATCGGTGGCCTGTCGGCGGCGACCGGCATGATCGTGGTCGAGACGCTGGCGCTGTCGACCATGGCCGCGAACGACCTGTTCGCGCCGATGCTGCTGAAGAGCCGGCGGGCGCGGAGCGAGGCGGACCTCGGCCGGCTGATGCTGGCCGCGCGGCGGCTGATCATCACGGCGATCGTCGCGGCGGCGCTGGTCTATGCGCAGGCGATGGCGGGCGACCGGAGCCTTGCCGCCATGGGGCTGATCGCCTTCGCCGGCGTGGCGCAGTTCGCCCCCGCGCTGGTGGCGACGGTGCTGTTCGACCTGTCCAACCGCAATGCGGCGCTGGCCGGCCTGTCGGGCGGGCTGGCGCTGTGGACATGGTGCCTGTTCCTGCCGTCGGTGGTCGCCCAGCCGATCGCGCCCGGAAGCATGCTTGATCCCCACGCGCTGTTCGGCTGGCAGGTGGGATCGCCGCTGGTGCACGGCAGCCTGTGGAGCCTGGGCGTCAACATCGCCCTGCTGTCGATGACCGCCCTGCTACGCCCCGAGCTGCGGCGGCGGGCGGCGGAGGATTCGGCGATCGACCTCGGCCATGTGGCGACGATGGGCGAGCTGAAAGCCCTGGTCGCCCGCTTCGTCGGAGACGGCGATGCGGAGGAATTCCTACGCCGGCGCCCGGCCGGCGCGGCGATCGACGCCGCCAGCGCGCGGCGGGCCGAGCGGCTGATCGCGGGCGTCATCGGAGCCCCGTCGGCGCGCCTGATCGTGACTTCGACCATGGCCGGCGCGTCGCTCGACGTCGGCGACGTGGTGCGGCTGCTGGACGAGGGATCGCAGTCGCTGCGCTTCTCCCGCAAATTGCTGTCGGCCACCCTCCAGGCGCTCGATCCGGGGGTCAGCGTGGTCGACCGCAACCTGCGGCTGATCGCGTGGAATCCGCGCTATCTCGACCTGTTCGACTATCCCGAGGGGCTGGTCGGCGTCGGCACGGCGGTGGCCGACCTCATCCGCTTCAACGCCGAGCGGGGCGAGTGCGGGCCGGGCGAGGTGGAACGGCATGTCGAGCGGCGGCTGGAGCATCTGCGCCGCGGGCAGCCGCACGTGTCGGAGCGGCTGCGCCCGTCGGGACGGTGGATCAAGATGGTCGGCGGGCCGATGCCGGGCGGCGGCTATGTCACCAGCTTCACCGACATCACCGCCGAGAAGCAGACCCAGGCCGAACTGGAAGCGCGGGTCGAGGCGCGGACCCGCGACCTCGCCCAGTCGAACGAAGCGCTGGGCGCGGCCAAGGCGGCGGCGGAGAAGGCGACTCGTGACAAGACCCGCTTCCTCGCCGCGGCCAGCCACGACCTGCTCCAACCGCTGCACGCCGCGCGCCTGTTCTGCACCGCGCTGGAGCAGGAGGCGGACGAACGGACCCAGCCGCTGGTGCGCAACATCGACCGGGCGATCGGGTCGGCGGACCTGTTGCTGCGCGCGCTGCTCGACGTGTCGCGGCTGGACGCGGGCGGTGTGCAGCCCAGGCCCGAGACCTTTGCGCTCGGCGGGCTGATCGACGAACTGGTGCAGGAGTTCGCGCCGCTGGCAGCGGAACGGGGCCTGAGGCTCCGCGCGCGCGGTGGGGACGGGCTGGTCGAAACGGACCGGTCGCTGTTCCGGTCGGTGCTGCAGAACTTCCTGTCCAACGCCATTCGCTACACGGCCGCCGGTTCGATCTTCGTCGGTGCCCGCCGGCGCGGCGAACAGCTGGTCGTCGAGGTGAGGGACAGCGGCGCCGGAATTGCCGATGCTGACCTGCAGCGGATCTTCCGGGAGTTCGAGCGGCTGGAGACGCCGGGGAGCGCCGGCGCGGGTGTCGGACTCGGCCTTGCCATCGTCGAGCGGATCGCACGCCTGCTCGACCTCAAGGTGGAAGTGCGGTCGGCGCCGGGCCGTGGCTCGACCTTCTCGGTGGCGCTGCCCGCGGCAGGCCGGGCCAGCACCCCGGCGCCGGCCTCGCCGCAGCCGTCCCCGACCAGTCCGATCGCCGGCCTGACCGTGCTTTGCGTCGACAACGATCCCGCCATTCTCGCCGGGCTCGATGCGGCGCTTCGTTCGCGCGGCGCACGGCCGGTCCTCGCCGGCAATGCCGTGGAGGCGCTAGCAGCGGCGGCGGGACAATCGCCGGCCGTCGCATTGCTCGACTTCCACCTCGGCGACGGGCGCGATGGCCTCGACCTCGCCGCGGCCCTGCGGGACCAGCATCCCGGCCTGCCGATCGCCATCATCACCGCCGACAAGTCGGTCATCAGCGATCCACGCTCCGCCGGCCTCAACGTACTGATGAAGCCGATCGAGCCCGGCCTGCTGTGGTCCTTCATCGGGGCGTGCAGGACGGCGCCAGCCTAGTCGGCGATCTCCACGTCGAGGGCGCGGGCGGCGATCACGACCTGGGTGCGGTTGTGGACCCCGAGCTTGCGCATGATCGAGGTCATGTGGCCCTTCACCGTCGCTTCGGAGATTCCGAGCTCGAACGCGATCTGCTTGTTGAGGCGGCCGGCGATGACGCCGAGCAGGACCTTGAGTTCGGTCGGGGTGAGGGCGGCGATCTGGGTCGCCATCGCCTGCACTTCCCGGTCCTGCGCGTCGCCGCCGATCGCGTCCATGTCACCGGCGAGCGCGCGGGCGATGGTCTGCTGGATGGCGGCGAGGTCGGCGGTCTTGGAGATGAAACCGCGTGCGCCATAGGCCCTGGCACGTCCGGCCGCTTCGGCCCGGTCGGCGGAGGAGACGACGATGATCGGTGTCTCGGGCCGCTCGGCATGCATCAGCGCGACGCCCGAAAAGCCGTCGGCGCCGGGCATGCGCAGGTCGAGCAGGATGAGGTCCAGCCGCTCCGCCCGGCGGGCCGCTTCCGCCGCGTCGCCGAGCTGGCCCGCCTCGAGGATCCGGGCGTCGGGCGCGGCGCGCAGGATGGCGAGCTTGAGCGCCTCCCGGAACATCGGATGGTCATCGGCGACGAGGATGGTGGGACCGCTCATGCGGCCACAGCATCTCCCACCCGGGCGCCGGCGACAAGCGCGTCGACCACCGACGGGTCGGCAAGCGTCGAGGTGTCACCCAGCGAGCCCAGTTCGTTCTCGGCGATCTTGCGCAGGATGCGGCGCATGATCTTGCCCGAGCGGGTCTTGGGCAGGGCGGGCGCGAACTGGATGACGTCGGGCGTGGCGATCGGGCCGATCTCGCGCCGGACCCAGCGCACCAGGTCCTGGCGAAGCTCCTCGCTCGGCTCGTCGTTGGCGTTCAGCGTGACATAGGCGTAGATGCCCTGGCCCTTCAGGTCGTGCGGCATGCCGACGACGGCGGCCTCGGCGACCTTGGCGTGGGCGACGAGCGCGCTCTCGATCTCGGCGGTGCCCATGCGGTGGCCGGAGACGTTGATGACGTCGTCGACCCGGCCGGTGATCCAGTAATAGCCATCCTCGTCGCGGCGGCAGCCGTCGCCGGTGAAATATTTGCCGGCGTAGGTGGTGAAATAGGTCTGGAAGAAGCGCTCATGGTCGTTCCAGACGGTGCGCATCTGGCCGGGCCAGCTGCGGGTGATGACAAGATTGCCCTCGCAGGCGCCGTCCAGCACTAGCCCTTCCGCATCTACGATCTCGGGGGAGACGCCGAACAGCGGCCTGGTGGCCGATCCGGGCTTGAGGTCGGTCGCGCCCGGAAGCGGCGAGATGAGCGCGCCGCCGGTCTCGGTCTGCCACCAGGTGTCGACGATCGGGCAGCGCCCTTCGCCG
This sequence comes from Sphingomonas sp. LHG3406-1, assembly GCF_029637485.1. GTDB lineage: Bacteria > Pseudomonadota > Alphaproteobacteria > Sphingomonadales > Sphingomonadaceae > Sphingomicrobium. The sequence continues at coordinate 2,314,428 of NZ_CP069128.1, forward strand.
ACGACGCGGTGGTACCATTCCCACGCTTCCGGATTGATCGGCTCGCCGACCGTGCCGAGCAGGCGCACCGACCGGCGGCTGGTGCGGGTGACATGCTCGTCGCCCTCGCGCATCAGGGCGCGCAAGGCGGTCGGGGCGGCGTAGAAGATGTTGACCTGGTGCTTGTCGACGATGTTCCAGAAGCGGCTGAAGTCCGGATAGTTGGGGACGCCCTCGTACATCAGGGTCGTCGCGCCATTGGCCAGCGCGCCATAAACGACATAGCTGTGGCCGGTGACCCAGCCGACGTCGGCGGCGCACCAGAAGACCTCGCCGGGGCGATAGTCGAAGATGCAGCGGTGGGTCATGGCGACCCAGACGAGGTATCCGCCCGAGGTGTGGAGCACGCCCTTGGGCTTGCCGGTCGAGCCCGAGGTATAGAGGATGAACAGCGGGTCCTCGGCCTCCATCGGCTCGGCCGGGCAGTCGGGCGAGGCGGCCGCGACGACGTCGGCATAGTAGAGGTCGCGCCCGGCCACGAGCTTGGTCCCGCCGCCGGTGCGGCGGACGACCAGCACGGTCTCGACGCTGGGGCAGTGCGAGACCGCTTCATCGACATTGGCCTTGAGCGGCACCTTCTTGCCGCCGCGCAGCCCCTCGTCGGCGGTGATGACCAGCTTGCTGTCGCAATCCTGGATCCGGCCGGCGAGGCTGTCCGGGGAGAAGCCGCCGAACACCACCGAGTGGATGGCGCCGATCCGCGCGCAGGCGAGCATCGACACCGCCGCCTCGGGGATCATCGGCAGGTAGATGGTGACCCGGTCGCCCTTGCGGATGCCGAGCTCCTTCAGCGCATTGGCTAGCCGGCACACCTCTTCGTGCAGCGCGGCATAGCTGATCCGGCGGCTGTCGCCCGGCTCGTCGCCTTCCCAGATGATGGCGGTGGCATCGCCCCGCTCGGCGAGGTGACGGTCGAGGCAGTTGGCGGAAACGTTGAGCTGGCCGTCGCCGAACCAGCGGATGCCGAAGTCGGCCTCGTCGAAGCTCGACTCGTTGACTTTGGTGAAGGGGCGGATCCAGTCGATCGCCTGCGCCTCGCGCGTCCAGAAGGCGTCGGGGTCCTGCAGCGCCTCGGCGCTCATCCGCTCGTAGGCGGCCTTGTCGATCATCGCCCGCGCGGCCCACTCGGCCGGTACCGGATAGAGGTTGCCCATCGTCTCGCCTCCCGTCTGTGCCCCTGAAGGCTATCGCGCGGGGGCCCGGCGGGCCTCCCCGACCAAGGTAGGGGAGCGGGCACGACGAAGGTCGGGGTATGTCCGGACAAGCTTCGGATCGATCCTTGCCGCCGGTCCGATCCGCCCGCTGGCGACCGGGCGGGAGGAGGGACGATGAGGAGAGGGACAGGCATGAGGAGGGCGCTGCTGGCCGGCGCTGCCCTCGTGATGGCGGCGCCCGCGCTGGCACAGGCGCAGAGCCCCCGCGAGGCGGAGCTGGAGGCGCGCATCAGGCTGCTCGAGCAGGCGGTCGCCGAGCTTCGCGCGCAGAAGGCCGCGCCGGCGATCCAGGTCACGCCGCCGGCACCGGCCGCGCCGCAGGATGGCTTCACGGTGGCGGGGACGACGGTGAAGCTGGGGGGCTTCATCAAGACCACCGCGTCGGTCAGCGACTACAGCGACGGCGACCTCGCCAACGGGTCGCTCGGCCGCGACTTCTACCTGCCGCAGCAGATCCCGGTCGGCGGCAGCGGCGAGGGCCGCGACTTCGACAGCGGCGCCAAGCAGACCCGCCTCAGCCTCAGCACCACGACTCCGGTCGGCGGTCACACGGTCAAGGGCTATGTCGAGATCGACTTCCAGGCGGCGCCGGGCACGCAGGGGTCAGAGCGGACCACCAACGCCTACAATCCGTCGCTCCGCCGCGCCTACATCGACTATGACGGCAAGCTGCTGGTCGGGCAGGAGTGGACCAACTTCCAATATGTCGGCGCCCTGCCGGAATCGACCGACTATGTCGGGCCGACGGAGGGCACGGTGTTCGTCCGCCAGGTCCAGGCCCGCTACACGCACAAGCTCGGCAAGAGCGTCGCACTGTCCGTCTCGGCGGAGAATCCGGAGACGGCGACGATCAGCACGACCAATGCCACGATGGTCGAGAATGACGACGATCATCTGCCCGACGTCACCGCGCGGCTGCTGTTCACGCCCAGGTACGGCGAGATCTCGATCGCCGGCGTGGTCCGGCAATTGAGCGTCGACAATGGCACGGACCACGATCGGGCGACCGGCTGGGGCGTGTCGCTGGCGGGCAAGCTTCCGTTCGGGCCAGCGAAGCGACACGACCTCAGGTTCATGGTCAACCATGGCGACGGCATCGGCCATTATCTCGGGCTCAATTTCGCGCCCGATGCGGTGGCCGCCGCCGACCTCGAGACGGTCAAGGTGACCAGCGGCTTCGCGGCACTGAAGCTCGGCTGGACGGCCAAGCTGCGCTCGACCCTGATGGCGAGCTTCCAGGACGTCGACTATCCGTCCGTGCTGGTCCCGCTCACCGCCAACGAGGGCGCGCGGAGCATCGCCGCCAACCTCTTCTACTCGCCCGTCAAGAATCTCGATTTCGGGATCGAGTACCGCCACGGCAAGCGCGAGCTGGTCAGTGGCCTGTCCGGCACCCTCGACCGCGTCGAAGCCGCGGCGAAGTACAGCTTCTAAGGGAGGCAATCATGGCCACTGTGGCGAATTCGGGCGACCTGCCCAAGCATCACGAGGCGACCCAGAGCGAAAAGCTGGTGATCGCCGCATCGTCCCTCGGGACGGTGTTCGAATGGTATGACTTCTATCTCTACGGCCTGCTGGCGACGATCATCTCGGCCCAGTTCTTCTCCGGCGTGAACGAGACGACCGGCTTCATCTTCGCGCTGGCGGCGTTCGCGGCCGGCTTTGCGGTGCGGCCGTTCGGCGCCATCGTCTTCGGCCGCATCGGCGACCTCGTCGGGCGCAAGAACACCTTCCTCGTCACCATGGGCATCATGGGCCTGTCGACCTTCCTCGTCGGCCTTCTGCCCAGCTATGCCTCGATCGGCGTCGCGGCGCCGATCATCCTCGTGCTTCTGCGCCTGCTGCAGGGCCTGGCGCTCGGCGGCGAATATGGCGGGGCGGCGACCTATGTCGCGGAGCATGCGCCCAACCACAAGCGCGGGCTCTACACCAGCTTCATCCAGACCACCGCCACGCTCGGCCTGTTCGCCGCTTTGCTGGTGGTGATCGGGGTCCGCTACGCGGTCGGCGAGGAAGCCTTCGCATCGTGGGGCTGGCGCGTTCCGTTCATCGTCTCGATCGTCCTGCTCGGCGTCTCCATGTGGATCCGCATGCAGCTCAACGAGAGCCCGGTCTTCAAGAAGATGAAGGAGGAGGGCACCACCTCCAAGGCGCCGCTGACCGAGGCGTTCGGCAAGTGGCCGAACCTCAAGCTTGTCATCATCGCGCTCGTCGGTGCGGTCGCGGGCCAGGCGGTGGTCTGGTACACTGGCCAGTTCTACGCCCTCTTCTTCCTCGAGAAGATGATGAAGGTCGACGGGGCGACCACCAACATCCTGATCGCCATCGCGCTGGCACTGGCGACGCCCTTCTTCATCTTCTTCGGCTGGCTGTCGGACAAGATCGGGCGCAAGCCGATCATCCTCGCCGGCTGCGTGCTTGCGGCAGCGACCTACTTCCCGCTGTTCCACCAATTGTCGCAGGCGGCCAATCCGGCGCTCTATGCGGCGCAGGCCAGCGCTCCGGTCAGCGTCATCGCCGACCCCAATGACTGCTCGGTCCAGTTCGATCCGATCGGCAAGAACAAGTTCGACGCGCGCAGCTGCGACATCGCCAAATCCTATCTGGCGAAGGCGGGCATCAGCTACACCAACGTCGAGGCCCCGGCCGGGACGGTGGCGCAGCTGAAGATCGGCACCACGGTCATCCCGGCGGTCGATCCGACCAGGGTCACCGGAACCGCGCGGGCGGACGCGATCAAGGCTTTCCAGGGCCAGGCCAAGGATGCGCTGAAGGCGGTCGGCTATCCCGACAAGGCCGATCCGAACGCGATCAACAAGCCTCTGGTGGTCGGCATCCTGTTCATCCTCGTCTTCTATGTGACGATGGTCTACGGGCCGATCGCCGCCCTGCTGGTCGAGCTGTTCCCGGCCAGGATCCGCTACACCAGCATGTCCCTTCCCTATCATATCGGCAACGGCTGGTTCGGCGGCTTCCTGCCCACCACCGCCTTCGCGATGGTCGCGGCCACCGGCGATATCTACTACGGCCTGTGGTACCCGATCGTGGTGTGCGTGGTGACGGTCATCGCCGGGCTCTTGTTCCTGCCCGAGACGAGGACCCGCGACATCGACGCCTGACCGGCGACGGATCGCGCTTCAAGGGAGGGCCGCCTGCGCAAGCGGGCGGCCCTTCGTTTGTTCCGGCGGCAGGCGGGCGCACGGGAGGTCCCGCCAACCAGGAGGCTCTGGCTAGAGGCCGGAAAGCTGCTGGGTGCGCCGGGCTCCGGCCTCGCGCACCGCGGCGATCGTCGGATAGCCGTTCACCGCCATCAGCAGGTCGGCCTCGGCGAGAATGGAGCGAAGGACGTGCTCCGCGCCGGCGGCACCACCGAGCGCGAGGCCGTAGGCATAGGGGCGCCCGATGCCGACCGCGGCCGCGCCGAGCGCGATCGCCTTCACCACGTCGCTGCCCGAGCGGACGCCGGAATCGAACAGCACCGGGGTCGTGCCCGCCGCCGCGACCACGCCGGGAAGGAGGTCGATCGCGGCGATGCCGCCGTTCGCCTGACGCCCGCCATGGTTCGAGCAGTAGATGGCGTCGACGCCGAGATCGACCGCCCGGCGCGCGTCATCGGGGTGGCAGATGCCCTTCAGGACCAGCGGCAGGCTGGACAGGCTGCGAAGCCAGGGGATGTCGTCCCAGGTCAGCACCTTGCCGAACAGGCTCGCCCACAGCAGCACGGCGGCCTGCGGATTCTCTTCGGGCGGGACCGCGAGCCTGGCGCGGAAGACCGGATCGGTAAAATAGTTCTGCAGCACCGCGCCGCGCAGCTGCGGGAAGTTGGCGCTGTTGAGGTCGCGTGGCCGCCAGCCGGTCACCCACGTGTCCAGCGTGACCACCAGCGCCTTGTAGCCGGCCGCTTCGGCACGGCCGACGAGGCTGGCGGCAAGCTCCGGGTCCTTGGGCGTGTAGAGCTGGAAGAAGCCGGGGGTCGCGCCCTGGCGTTCCGCCACGCGCTCGATCGGATCGTTGGCGAGGGTCGAGGCGCAGAAGGGAACGCCGGTCCGCGCCGAGGCCTCCGCCGCCGCGAGATCGCCGTGGCCGTCTTCGGTGCAGATGCCGTTGACCCCGATCGGCGCCATGAACACCGGGGTGGGAAGATGGAGCCCGAACAGGTCGATCGACAGGTCGCGCGCGCTGCAATCGACCATCATCCGCGGGATCATTCCCCATTGGCGGAAGGCGGCGGCATTCTGGTCCTGCGTCCATTCGTCGCCGCAGCCGCCCTGGACGTAGTTCAGGACCGGCGGCGGCATCACCTCTTCGGCGCGTCGCCTGAGCGTGGCGAAGTCGACCGGGATCGCCGGCACGATGCCCTGCAGGCCGGCCATGTAGATGCTGGTCTGATAATCTCCGAAGTGCATGTGGGCTCCTCCGCCTAGGCTGGAGCGACCTTCGCGGACATGGGTTCGAATTGATAGTCGTCCGGGTCGGCGCGGCGGGTCATTCGCCAGAAATCTTCGTTGCGCCACGGCGTGATGGCGACGATCCGGCCCCGGCTGTTGCGGTACCAGTTCTCGGCACCGGGATGGGTCCAGACCATCCGCGCATGGGCTTCGTCGATCTTGCTCTTGTAGCCCTCGTAGACCTCCGGCCGCACCTCGATCGCGGCCGCCCCGCGGTCGACAAGCTGGCGGATGGCATCGAGGACATAATGGGTCTGGTTCTCGATCGAGCGGATCATGCTGCCGCCATGCCCCGAGCCGACATTGGGCCCGAGCAGGACGAAGAAATTGGGGAAGCCCGGCACCGTCGCGCCGAGATAGGCGGCGGCATTGTCGGTCTCCCACACGTCCTTCAGCCGGCGGCCGTCGCGGCCGATCACCTCGTAGGAGCCGAGCACCTCGGCGGCGCGGAAGCCGGTGGCGAGGACGATCATGTCGGCCTCGACGCTCTCGCCGCCCGCCGCGGTCAGGCGGTTGCCCTCGACGCTGGCCAGCCGGTCGGGGACGAGCCGGACGTTGGAGCGGCGCAGGGTGCGGTACCAGCCATTGTCGAGCAGCATCCGCTTGGCGAAGGGCGGGAAGTCGGGAAGGACATGCTCGAGCAGGTCCTGCCGGTCGCCGAGCTCCTCCTTCACATAGTTGGTGAAGAAGCGGCGATGGCCGTCGTTGACGGCGTTCAGCGCCCGGTCCGGCTCGGCCCAGTCCGGATCCTTGAACAGGGACGAATGGATTCGATCGTTGAAGGTCCAGGTCAGCCGTTGCTCGTACCATTGGCGGTAGAGCGGCACATGCTGCATCAGGTAGCGGACGTCCGGCGGCACTTCCCGGCGGAATTGCGGAAACGGCGCCGCCCACTGCTTGGAGCGGGCGAAGACGGTCAGTTCGGCGACCTGCGGCGCGATCTCCGGCACCAGCTGCATCGCCGACGCGCCGTTGCCGACCACCGCCACGCGCTTGCCCCTGACGTCCAGCCCGTCGTGCCATTCGGCGGTGTGGACGACCGGCCCGGGGAAGGTCTCGACGCCGGCGATGGCGGGCTTGAGCGGCACGTTCAGGACGCCGACGGCGCTCAGCACGATGTCGGCATGGTCGGTGCGGCGCCCGTCCGGGCCGGTGACCGTCACCGCCCAGCGCTGCTCCTCCTCATCCCAACGAGCTTCCTCGACACGCGTGCCGAACTGCACCCCCTCCCGCACCCCGAACCGGTCGGAGACGGTCCTGATGTAGCGGAGGATCTCGCCCTGAAGCGGGAAATAATGGGGCCAGTCCCACGGTGCGAAGGAGAAGGTGTAGGTGAAGTTGGGCGTGTCCACCCCGCAGCCCGGGTAGCGATTCTCCCACCAGGTGCCGCCGACATCCAGGTTCTTCTCGACGATGGTCCAGTCGACCCCGATCCGCTCGAGGTTGATCGCGGCGCAGATGCCAGACACGCCGGCGCCGATGATGATCGCCTTCAGGCGACGGCCGAGGGGCGGCTGCGCCGGCGGTCGGCGAAGACCCATGTTGAAGGCGACGATCTCGCCATATTCGGCCGGCACGGGCTCGCCCATCGACACCGATAGCATGGTGGCGAGTTCCTCGTCGGCGGGCGCGGGCAGCGCGACCACCCCGTCGTCCAGCCAGCTCCGGACCGCAACCTTGGCAGCGTCGCGGATTTCGCGCTGGACCGGCGGGGCAAGGCCGCCGTCGTCATTGTCGTCGAGCCCTTTCGCCCGGCGCGGCGCGTAAGGCTCGGCGAGCCATTTCCGGTCACCGGTGAGCTGCACCAGCAGCATCAGCAGCGACGGAATATTCGCTTGGTCGATACCGGCGGCGATCCGCATCGGGTCCGCCGGCTCGTCCTTTGCGGACCAGGTCTCATCCATCGTGCATCACCTCACAAAACATAGCTACCGTTCAGTAGCTTGGCTGTCGCCAAAGGTCCAGCATGCCTCTTTTCGACGCCCCGAATTTCGCTTTTTGCATCCTGCCGATAAAGAAGTGATACTCGCCAGTATGATTTAGCGCGAGGGGTGTTGATCGCTCTCGCACCTGAGGAGGGGGATCATGAAATCACGACTCTATCGTGGATGCGCGTTCATCGGGCTGGCGCTTGCCTTCGCCCCATCGGCGATCGCCCGATCGGCCGCGCCAGGCGATGCAGCGGACTCCTCTGCATCAACTGACACGGCACAGGATGTCAGCGGAACGGCAAGCACCGGGGCGGAGCCGAACCGCGGAAACGATGCGGGCGAGATCGTGGTGACCGCAACCAAGCAGAGCTCGTCACTGGCGCGAACCCCGGCAGCCATCACCGCCGTTTCGGCCGAGGAGATTGCGCCGGGAGGGATCCAGAACATCGGCGATCTGCAGTCGGTTGTCCCGAACGTCTCGATCGGCGACCAGTTCGGCGTCAATCGCACGTTCGTCCGCGGCATCGGCCTGACCAGCATCGACCTTGGTGCCGATGGCGCCGTCGCCTTCCTTCAGGACGGCGCCATGATCGCGCGTCCGTCGGCGCAGCTGAGCGGCTTCTACGACCTTGAGCAGATCGAAGTCCTGCGCGGTCCGCAGGGCACCATCTATGGGCGCGGGGCAACCGGCGGGGCGATCAACCTGGTGGTGGCGAAGCCCGGCATGACCCCGGAAGGCTATGCCCGGCTGACGCTTGGCAACTACAAGTCGCGCATCCTCGAAGGTGCGGTTGGCGGACCGCTGGCCGGGCGGCAATTGATGCTTCGCGTCGCCGGCAAGTATGAGAAGCGCGACGGCTACGGCAAGAACCTGTTCACCGGCAAAGACATCGACGACCGCGACGCTTATGCCATCCGCGGCGTCCTGGTCAGCCGCCTGACCGACGATCTCAAGGCGACCGTCATCGTCGACCACAGCAAGGAGGAGGACGCCAACTACGCCTTCCACTATTTCGGGCCCTCGATCGTCCCCGACTCTGCGCTTCCGCACAAGCTGATCGGCGGCGAATCGATCTTCGATTATTATGCCGCGCGCGGGGAAGAGGTCGACTTCCGCAACATCTATTCGGACGAGGAGCCGCTTAACGAGCGCAAGGGTACGGGGGTCACCGGGATCCTCGACTTCAGCGTCGGCGACGTCAGCCTCAAGTCGATCACCGCGTGGCGCAAGTTCCGCCGCTTCAACCGCGACGACCTCGATGTGTCCGACGTGTGGATGTACGGCCGCAACGACTATACGGAGAACAGCAAGTCCTTCTCCCAGGAAGTCACCGCCTCCTACACCGGCAAGGGTTTCAGCCTGCTCGGTGGCGCGATGTACTTCAAGGAGCGCCTGTTCGGAGAGGTGCGGGTCCCGACCGTCAACCTCGGCGTCCTGTTCGGCCTTCCGGCGGATACCTTCGACGACGGCTTCTACCTTCAGCAGGGCGTCGTCCGGACCAGGGCCTTCGGCGCTTTCCTCCAGGGAACGGTGGAGGTCACCCCCAATCTCAAGATCACGGCCGGTGCCCGCTACAATCGCGAGCGGCGGCGGGGCAGTGGCTACTTCCGCTTCGACGCGATCGGGGTGAATGTCCCGACCGACCGGGCCAAGACCTGGAATGCCGTCACGCCCAAGTTCCTGGTGGAATATGAACCAGACGCGCAGACCCTGCTCTACGGAACCATCACTCGCGGCTTCAAGTCGGGCGTCATCAACGTCGGCAGCCTCAACTCGGTGATCGATCCGGAATATGTCTGGAATTACGAGGCAGGCTTCAAGCGGCGGCTGTTCGACCGGCGTATCCTGCTCAGCGGCGCAATCTTCTACTACGACTACAAGGATCTGCAGGTCGGCTTCGTCAACGCGCAGAGCATCGTCGAGACGATCAATGCCGCATCGGCACGCAACTACGGCGCCGAACTGGAAGTCAGCGGCAGGATCAACGACCAATTGTCGTTCAACGCCTATGGCGCCTATCTCAACGCTCGCTTCACCGACTTCTGCAACGGCTATTATGGCGCGGGCGTGCCTCGCCCCGGCATCAGCTACAGCGCCTGTTCCGACGATCCGGCGCTGGCCGACCTCAGCGGGAAGCGGCTTCCCAGCGCACCCAGCTTCTCGTTTGGCGGCGGCGTCAACTACACCATCCCGCTCGGCTCCTCGAAGCTCGTCGCGGACGCCGACATGTCCTACCAGAGCAAGGTCTATTTCACCGAGTTCAACAACCGTGACGCCGAGCAGGACGGCTATGCGCTCTTCAACGCCGGCCTGACCTGGCACAGTCCCGGCGAGCGCTTCAGCGTCGGCGCCTGGGTCAAGAACATCGGCGACAAGGAAGTGATTTCGAACGCGATCATCACGGCGGCGACCTTCGCCTTCGTGCGGGTCGGATCGATGATGCCGCCGCGCACCTACGGGCTGACGCTCGGCACCAAATTCTAACCTGTGAAAGGGGCGGGCTGATCCTGGCAGGGCAGCCCGCCGCGCGTGCGGCATGGACCGGTTCAGGATCGGCAGCGTCACCGTCTCGAGGGTGGAGGAGTGGAGCGGCGGCTTCAGCGGCGCCGACTTTCTCTTCGCCGGCTATGAGGAAGCCGAATGGCGTCGCCGCGAGCCGGAATTCGTGCCCGACTTCTACCTTGCCGAGGAGCGCCTCATCTTCGGCGTGCTGCAGAGCTGGGTACTCGACACGGGAAGCGAGCGCATCCTGTTCGACACCGGCGCGGGCAACGACAAGGACCGCCCCGGAATCCCCCTCTTCGGCGGCTTGCAGACCGACTTCCTCGACCGGCTCGCGGCCGCCGGCTACCAGCCCGAGGACATCGACACCGTCGTCTGCTCCCACCTTCACATCGACCACGTCGGCTGGAACACTCGGCTCGTCGACGGCGCGTGGCAGCCAACCTTCGCCAATGCCCGCTACCTGATGCCGCTGGCCGACCGCGACTACTGGAACCCCGAAGGCGGCGGCGACCGGCCCACCGACCAGGGTGCCTTCGTCAATGCCGGCGTGTTCGAGGACAGCGTGCAACCGATCATGGCCGCCGGCCGTGCCGAGTGGGTCGGTGACGGCCACGAGGTCGCGCCCGGGATCAGCCTCGCCTCCCGTCCGGGTCACACGCCGGGCCAGATGATGCTCGATCTGCAGTCGGGCGGCGAGCGCGCCCTGTTCGTCGGCGACATCCTCCATCACCCGATGCAGGTCCACCGCCCCGACTGGAACAGCCGCTTCTGCGAGGACCCGGTCCGGGCAGTGGAGTCCCGCCGGGCGGTGCTCGAGCAGGCGGCGGACGGCGAGGCGCTGCTCGTGCCTGCCCATTTCGGCGGCGAGCATCTGATCCGCGTCGCGCGGGAGGGGGGCGGCTTTCGCCCGCTCTACGTCAGGGAGGTGCCGGGCCGATGAGCAGCATGCCGATCACCAGCTTCGCGCTCGACCCCCATGACCGCACCCTGCTGGCTGACCCCTATCCGGTGTTCAACCGGCTGCGCGACAGCGATCCGGTGCACTGGTCCGATCTCGGCTATTGGGTGGTCAGTCGCTACGACGACATCCGCTCGGTGGTGATGGACCGGGTCAACTTCGGCCAGGGCGACTTCGTCCGCAACATCCAGCTGCTCTACGGGCCCGACTTCGACGTCATGTCGCACTCGGCCTATCGCTGGCTGAGCGAGGTGTTCGTCTTCCAGGACCCGCCCAAGCACACGCGGCTGCGGGGGCTGGTGACCCAGGCGCTGACCGCCCGCCGCGTGCAGGCGATGCGCCCGCGCATCCAGCAGATCACCGACCGGCTGCTCGACCGCATCGAGTCGGCCGGCAGCATGGAGCTGATCCACGACTTCGCCTACCGGCTTCCGACCCTGGTGATGTGCGACATGCTGGGCATCGGCGAGGACGAGGCCGACGATGCGCTGCTGACGGCGCTGAACCAGGCCATCGCCGACGGCTTCCTGGTGATCGAGCTGCGCGCCCTGCCGGCCGACGAGCTGGCGCTCGCCAATCGGCAGATCAGCTTCCTCGAGGATTTCTTCGCCGGCATCTTCGCACGCCGGCGCACCGAGCCGCGCGATGACCTCGCGACCGCGCTGCTGCAGGCGCGGGACAATGGCGAGGGCCTGTCCGAGCGCGAAATGGTGACGGTCGCCATCGGCCTGTTCGGCGCGGGATTCGAGACCACCGCCCACATGATCGGCAACGGCATGCTGACCCTCCACCGCCACCCCGACCAGTGGCGCCGGCTGGTCGCCGATCCGGCGCTTGCCGCCAGCGCCACCGAGGAGATCCTGAGGTTCGAAAGCTCGCTGACCGCCACCTACCGGACCGCCTTCCACGACGTCGCGGTCGGCGGTACCACCATCCGGGCCGGTGACCGGGTGCTCGCACTCACGGCGGCCGGCAATCGCGACCCGTTGAAGTTCAGCGACCCCGACCGGTTCGACATCGGGCGGAGCGAGGCGAAGCATCTTTCCTTCGGCGGCGGAATCCATTTCTGCGTCGGCGCGGAACTGGCGCGGCTGGAGGGAGAGATCGCGCTGGCGACCCTCGCCCGGCGCTTGCCCGGAATCGAAGTGGACGCGTCAGAGCCCGCGTGGCGCGGACTCCTCTTCCGTGGCCTCGAACGGCTTCCGGCCCGATGGCCCGCCCCATGAGGGGCCGGCCGTGACGGGTCCGCTCGCCGGACTTCGGGTGCTCGAGTTCGCGGGCCTCGGGCCGACCCCGTTCGCGGGCATGATGCTGGCCGACCAGGGTGCCGACGTGCTCCGGATCGAGCGGCGCGACGCGACCGGCCATCTCGCCGGCGACCCGCGCCTCGACACGCTGAACCGCGGCCGGGGATCGATCTGCCTCGACCTCAAGACAGAGGAGGGGCGCGACTTCGCGGCGATGCTGTCCGAGCGGTGCGACATATTGCTCGAAGGCTATCGGCCCGGCGTGATGGAGCGGCTCGGCCTTGGACCCGACAGGCTTTGCGCCGCGAACGAGCGGCTCATCTACGCGCGCATGACCGGCTGGGGGCAGCAGGGGCCGATTGCCGGCCAGGCTGGCCACGACATCAACTATATGGCCCTGACCGGCGCGCTTCATGCCATGGGCCCGGCCGGAGCGCCGCCGGTGCCGCCGCTCAATCTGGTCGCCGACTTCGGCGGCGGCGGCATGCTGGTCGTCAACGGCATCCTGGCCGCGCTGGTGGAACGGTCGCGCAGCGGACGCGGGCAAGTGGTGGACGCCGCCATGGTCGACGGGGTTGCCCTGCTCATGGCCCAGATCGCCTCGTGGCAGGCGATGGGCTTCTGGCGCGACGAGCGGGGCACCAACGTGCTCGACGGCTCGGCCTACTTCTATCGCTGCTACGAAACCGCGGATGGCGGCCATGTCGCCGTCGGCGCCCTCGAAAAGCCGTTCCACGATATCCTGATCGAAGGGCTCGGCCTCGATCCGGCCGAGTTTACTGACCACCTCTCGCCCGGCCGATGGGTCGAACGGAGCGAGCGGCTAGAACGCATCTTCCGGACCCGGTCACGCGACGAATGGGTAGCGCATTTCGACGGCAAGGACGCCTGCCTGTCGCCGGTCCTGACCATCGCGGAAGCCCCGCTCCACCCCGCCAATCGCGAACGGCAACTGATGGCTGGTCTCGGCGCCGGCTGGTCGCCGGCCGCGGCACCGCGACTGTCCCGTACCCCGGCCGCCCCCGGCACGCCGCCCCTTCCGCCCGGCGAGGGCGGGCAGGCGGCGATACAACGGTGGGGTGTGCCCGAGGCCATGGCCGGCGAGCTCGCGGACAGGGGCGTGCTCGATGCGCGCTGAGGACGACGAAACCGGCCAATCCTACTGGACAGTAGAATTTGCCCTTCATACGCATGAAGCGACGGACGGAGACGAGTGATGCATAATCCCACCGGAACGGAAATGACCTTCACTTCGACCGAGCGGGTCAGCATCGGCAGGCCCGCGGCGGAGGCGATCCGTGAGCAGGCCGAGCGGCAGGGCGCGCGGCGCGTGTTCATCCTCGCGGGGTCCACCCTGCGTCACAAGACCGACGAGGTGGGCCGGATCGAATCCGCCCTCGGCTCGCTCCACGCCGCGACCTACGACGGCATCCGGCCGCACGCACCGCGCGCCGACGTGCTTGCAGCGGCCGATGCGGCCCGCGCCGCCGATGCGGACCTGGTCGTCACGGTCGGTGGAGGCTCGGTGACGGACGCCGGCAAGATCGTCACGTTGCTGATCAAGAACAACGTCACCAGCACCGACGGCTTCGAACCCCTGCGGACCTATGTCACGGAGGACGGGCAGGTCATCAATCCGGTGACGGTCGGCCCCGACATCCGCACCATCTGCGTGCCGACGACCCTTTCCGGCGGCGAATTCAATGCCCTTTCCGGCGCGACCGATGAGGTGACGGCGCACAAGCAGGGCTATGAGCATCGCGGAATGGCGCCGGTCATGGTGGTGCTCGATCCCGCGCTGACCCGCCACACGCCCGAATGGCTGTGGCTGTCGACCGGCGTCCGCTCGGTCGACCATGCGGTCGAGACGCTCGCCTCGGACAAATCGAACGACTTCGCTGATGGGCTGGCCGACAGCGCTCTTCGGCTGCTGGCGGAAGGGCTGCCGCGGGTGAAGGCGGACCCGCACGACCTGGAAGGACGGCTGAAGTGCCAGATCGGCGCCTGGCAATCGATGATCAGCATCATCGGCGGCGTCCCGATGGGGCCGAGCCACGCCATCGGCCATATCCTCGGCGGCACCTGCGACGTGCCCCATGGCTATTGCTCCTGCGTCATGGCCCCCTACGTGCAGGCATGGAACGCCGAGCATGACGACAGCCGCCATGACCGGATCAGCGCGTGCCTCGGCGCGCCGGGCGAAAAGGCGTCAGTGGCGCTCGACCGCTTCATCCGCGGGCTCGGCATGCCGCGCACGCTTGCCGAGGTCGGGGTCGGCGAGGACCGGTTCCAGCAGGTCGCCGACTATACGTTGCTCGACATCTGGGGACGGACGGGGCCCCGGCCGGTGACATCCGCCGCCGACATCCTCGACATCCTGCGGTCGGCAGCCTGAGGGCGAGTGCAATGGCAAGGGCGCTAGCGAAGCCGAACGTGAAGGAAGGGGGCGGCCGGCAGATCAAGCCGGACGTCGTGGCCTACAAGAGGGCGCGCATCCTCGAGGAGGCCAGCGCGCTCTTCTTCGACCGCGGCTATGACATCGCCACGCTCGACATGCTGGCGGACCGGCTGCACGTCACCAAGCCGTTCCTCTACACCTACTTCCGCAACAAGAGCGACATCCTCGCCGCCGTCTGCGCGGTCGGGGTCACGGAGTCGCTCGATGCCCTGGAAGTGGTCGAACATGCGCCGGGCTCGCCCGCCGAGCATCTCCGCGCCGCGCTCGAGCAGGTGGCGCGGATCATCATCAAGCGCAGCGACTACATCATGGTCTACCAGCGCGAGATCATGAATCTCGAGCGTGGCGACGCTCAGCACATCCTCCGCCTGCGGCACGAGTTCGACATCAGGGTGGCGCGGCTGATCGAGGATTGCCAGCGGGCGGGGCAGGTGACCCTGCCGGATGCGCAGGCCATGTCGGTCTGGATGGGAGGATTGCTGGTGTGGATCCCCAATTGTTATCGGCCCGGAAGCCGCCGCTCCGCCGAGGAGATCGTCGACCAGGTGGTGCAGGCCTGCCTGCGACTGGTCGGGCTGAAGTGAGCGCGGTGCCGGCGGGCGGCCGCGACTTTCACGATCCGCGCGTCCCGAACCGCGACCAATGCGTGCTTCGCTACCTGCTCGACCGCTGGGCCCGCGAGCGGCCGGACAAGACCCACATCGTGTTCGAGGACGGAGAGGAGTGGAGCTTCGCCGAGGTCCGCGCGCGGGTGATCGCCAAGGCCGCTGGCCTGCAGAAGCTGGGGGTCCAGCGCGGCGACCGGGTGGCGGTGTGGCTCCCGAACGGCCGCGAGGCCCTGCTCGTCTTCTATGCGATCAACTATCTCGGCGCCGTCTTCGTCCCCTTCAACACCGCCTATCGCGGCAACCTCCTCGCCCATGTCGTGCGCAACTCGGACGCCAGGCTGATCGTCGCCCATCCGGACCTCGTGCCCAGGCTTGCCGAGATCGACCTTGCCGCGCTCGAGCAGATGGTGCTGACCGGGTCGGAGCAGGCCGAGGTCGCCAACCTTTCGGTCACGGGCTTCTCCGCGCTTGACGGCAGCGAGGACGACCTCGTTCCGCTGGCCGAGCCCATCCAGCCGTGGGACCTGCAGTCGATCATCTACACGTCCGGCACGACTGGGCCGTCCAAGGGCGTGCTCTCCTCCTACCTCCACATGTTCTCCAACGCCGGGCCGGAGAGCTGGCCGATGGTCGGCGAGGACGACCGCTACATGACGGTGGCGCCCATCTTCCATATCGGCGGGATGGGGCCGCCCTTCGTGATGCTCGCGCGCGGCGCGTCCGTCGCCATCGTCGAGAATTTCTCGACCGAGCGCTTCTGGGAGACGGTCAGGCAGACGGGCTCGACGGTCGTGTTCCTGCTCGGCGTGATGGCGACCTTCCTGATCAAGCAGCCGCCCGGTCCGCACGACCGGGATCATGGCGTCCGGCTCGCCTTCATGGTGCCTTTCACCGACGATGCGCCGGCGTTCCGGGAGCGGTTCGGGATCGACATCTACACCATCTTCAACATGACCGAGATCGCCTCGTCCTGTGTGTCGGAGGCCAATCCGGTGCAGCGGGGCACGTGCGGGAAGGTTCGGGACGGCGTCGACGTCCGGCTGGTCGACGCGCATGACTGCGAGGTGCCGGTGGGCGCCATCGGCGAGATGCTGGTGCGGGCTGACCGGCCGTGGGGCCTGAACAGCGGCTACAACAACAATCCGCAAGCGACGGCCGAGGCCTGGCGCAATGGCTGGTTCCACACCGGCGATGCGTTCCGCAGGGACGAGGACGGCTATTACTACTTCGTCGACCGGGTGAAGGATGCGATCCGGCGGCGGGGCGAGAACATCTCCTCGTTCGAGGTGGAGGTCGAGGTGTGCGCCCATCCGGACGTCCGCGAAGCCGCTGCGATCGGCGTTCCCAGCGAATATTCGGAGGATGAGGTGATGGTGGTGGTCGCGCCTATTCCGGGCAGGACCATCGACGTCGCCGCGCTCGCCGAATTCCTTGCCGGGCGGATGCCCTACTTCATGGTGCCGCGCTACTTCCGGGTGCTTGCGGAACTGCCCAAGACGCCCTCGGCCAAGGTGATGAAGGCGGAGCTTCGCGCCGAGGGCATCACCCCCGACACCTGGGACCGAGAACAAGCCGGCCTGCGGCTGCGCAAGGAACGGCTGACACCCTGACGTTCCGGCCGCGCGGCTGCTTCACCCGAGCGCTGCCGACGATGAGGGCATGGCGGTCGGTCGCCCCTTGAGGTCGCCCGCCCGCGCAAGGTCGATGTTGACCAGCGTGCCACAGTCGTGGCAATCGCCCGGCGTATCGCATCAGTGTCGCGTCGGAATTGTCACCGGCCTGGCGGGCGCGATGCCGGATGGCGGTCTTCTGCCGTTCTGCGGGTGTAGCTCAATGGTAGAGCAGAAGCCTTCCAAGCTTACGACGAGGGTTCGATTCCCTTCACCCGCTCCATTCTTTCACGCTGATAGGCCGGTCCGCTGCGCACGAGGCTGAGCGTCTGCCGCCGCAAGGCGTCGTACTCGTCGGAGGAGGAAGCGCTGGCCGCGGCCCGCGCGGCCGGGCTCGATCTCAGGACCTACCGCTGCGACCGGTGCCGGCGCATTCACCTGACCAGCCGGACCAAGGGCAAACGGCGGCCGCGCATTTCCGTCCCGTGATTTGCCATGGGGCTAAGCGGGAGCTGGCATGGATGTCCGCAATGGGTGGAAAGCGGACACTAGGCCTGCCGCATTGCATCCAGTGCGGCCTGCATCATCGCCATAGATTCGTATACAAGCCGCATTTATTTCTCATAGTCTTCCAAGAACGAGAGTACCTTCGAAGCTAGTTGAGGGAGTTCGTTCAAACGAGAGCGATCAACAACAATGCTGAAGGATAATTGCGATCTATCAAAATCCATCGCGCAGCTACGTGATCTGAAGCATCGAATGCGCGCACTTGGAGTTGCGCCAACAAAACCCACCAAGTCGTCGAACTCGCAATCCGAGCCCTCTACACAGGCCGGACGATCGGGATGCTCCTTATAGAAAGCCACATCCCCAATCCTGCGAACTTCTCCTGAACGTGCAGGTTGGCTAGCTGGCGGCGAGCCTAGAGCTTCCGTGATCGTGACGGTAAAGGTATCATTTGAGACTAGGCTCTTTCTTACTGGAACAGGCTTCAGGTCATGTATGGTAAGAGCAAGGCCTATCTTCGTTTGTGCACGCTGCTTAAGATTATCACGATAGTAGAAGTAGGCTGAAGGTAGGTTCAGCGAAAGTATAGGCTTGGAACCACGCTTGTGGGCTCCAAAGGGATACAGATCGACTATGTTCGGACTCAATGATGAAGTCCGCTCTACAGCCCAAGTGCGGCGAGCCGGCTCTTCAGCGCAGGCTGATGCTGCAAGCAGAACAAATCCTGCCTTGACGGCCATCGCTTTGTGACCATTGAGACGTAGCCAGCGCTTTACTGATGCTAAACTCGAGAGCGTCGAGATGTAAGATGAAGAGAGACATCCTGCTTTAAGTCTCGGCATGTTTAAGCTCCGCCAAGACGAGAATCAAGCGCGAAGAAGCTTGGTCCTGCGTCCATCCGGTCAGCTTAGCCTTGATGCTAATGTCCGCAATGGGTCGACTGCGGACATGTAGCGCGGCGACTTAAGTTCACGCCCGCTCCACCAGCTCCCGCCAAGCCTTGAGCCGCCGCTCGCGCTTTTCACCCAGATCGCGCGAAGCGAAGCGCTGGGTTGCGGGGGTCATCGCCGTGGCGGCCGCTTCAAGATCCGGGTGGAGGCCGGCGCCGACGGCGGCCATGATCGCGGCGCCGCGGGCGGTGGTCTCGACGTCGGCGGGGCGCTCGACGGTGAGGCCGAGCATGTCGGAGAGGTCCTGGGCGAGCCAGTCGTTGGCGGCCATGCCGCCGTCGAGCCGGAGCTGGGCCCAGGGGGCGCCGGCGGCAGCGAAGGCGGCGGCGAGGTCGACCAGCTGGTGGCTGACCGTCTCCAGTGCGGCGCGGGCAAGATGGGCGCGGGTGGTGGCGAAGGTGAGGCCGGCGACGGCGGCGGTGGCCTCGGGTTTCCAGTAGGGCGCGCCGAGGCCGGCGAGCGCGGGGAGCAGGGTGACGCCGCCACTGTCCGGCACGGAGCGGGCGAGGGCTTCGGTCTCGGCGGCGCTGGCGAGGATCCCGAGATTGTCGCGCAGCCACTTGATCAGGCTGCCGGCGACGAACACGGCACCTTCGAGCGCATAGTGGCGCTCGCCGCCGCCGACCTCGTGCAGGATCGTGCCGAGCAGGCCGTTGGTGGGCTGCGGGCGGCAAGTGCCGACATTGGTGAGGACGAAGGCGCCGGTGCCGAGGGTGAGCTTGGTCTCGCCTGGCTGGAGGCAGGCCTGGCCGACGGTCGCGGACTGCTGGTCGCCGATCATGGCGGTGACCGGGATGGCGCGGCCGAACAGCTCGGCGCGGGTTCGGCCGAGCGCGCCGGCGGTGGGCACCACGGCCGGCAGGCTGGCGCGGGGAAGGGCGAAGAGGTCGCACAGATCCTCCGCGAAGGTCGTGCCGTCGAGGTCGAGCAGCAGCGTCCGGCTGGCATTGCTGACGTCGGTCAGGTGATCGCCGGTGAGATTGAAGAGCAGCCAGCTTTCGATGGTCCCGAAGGCGAGGGCATCGCCGGCGGCACGGACGGCGTCGTCATGCTCCAGCAGCCAGGCCATTTTGGTGGCCGAGAAATAAGGGTCGAGGCGGAGGCCGGTGCGGCGCTCGACCTCGGGACCGTGGCCGAAAGCCTGGAGCGCGGCGCAGGCATCGGCGGTGCGGCGGTCCTGCCAGACGATGGCGCGGGCGAGGGGCTGGCCGCTTCTTTGGTCCCAGGCAACGACGGTCTCGCGCTGGTTGGTGATGCCGATGGCAGCGATCCGCGAGGGCCCGCCTGCTTGGGCGATCATTTCGGCCAGGCAGGCGCGGCTCAGCGACCAGATTTCGGTGGCGTCATGCTCGACGAGGCCGGGGGCGGGATAATGCTGGGTGATCGCCCGGCTGGCCGAGCCGTGGATCCGGCCGGCGGCGTCGTAGAGCAGGGCGCGGGTCGAGCTGGTGCCGGAGTCGAGGACCAGGAGCAGCTCGTCGCGCAACGTCAGAGGCGTCCCGCGGCATGGGCGACCTGGCTTCCGACCAGGCGGAGCTGGCCGGCGCTGTCCTCGTCGAGGAGGCGGCCGTCGGCATCGAAGCTGGCGGGGCTGATCCTGAGCGCCGCGCCGAACGGGGTCGGCCAGCCGCGCAGGGCATGGGCGATGGTGCGCAGCGTGGTCATCGAGCTGTTCGCCGCCTGGTGGCCGAAGGCGGTGACGATGAGGCCGATGGGGCGGCCTTCGAGATAGGGGCGGGCGTCGGTCGCCAGCTCCTCCAGATAGTCGATGGCATTCTTGACCATGCCCGAGACGGTGCCGTGATAGCCGGGCGTGGCGAGGATGATGCCGTCGGCGGTGCGCACCGCCTCGATCATCTCGCTCCCCTTGTCCTCGCTCCAGTCGGGGCCGCGATAATGGGGGAGGCCGGCGATATAGTCGCCGCCGAAGATCCTGACCTCCGCGCCATGGCCGCGCGCCGCTTCGGCAGCGAGGCCGAGCACCCGTTCGGTGCTGCTCATGGGGCGGGTGGTTCCGCCGATGGCGACGATGCTGCGGCTCATGATGGCTTTCAGATGACCTTCGTATTGTAGCTGTGCCACGCCAGCACCGCCGCCGCACCCCGGTAGGGAGCCCATGTGGCGGATCGTTCGCGCAGCCATTTCTCGGCGGGCTTGCCGTCATGGTCGAGGAGCCGCCCAAGCTCGATCTGCACGGCAAGGTCACCGGCCGGGAAGACGTCCGGCCGTCCTTCGGCGAAGAGGAGGTAGATTTCCGCCGACCATCGGCCGATGCCCTTCACCCTGGTCAGGTGGGCGATGGCCTCCTCGTCGTCCTGGGGCAGAGCGTCGAGATCGAGTTCGCCGGAAAGGGTCAGGCTGGCGAGGCTGCGGAGGTAGCCCGCCTTCTGGCGCGACTGGCCGAGGGCGCGGAGATCCTCGTCGCTGGCGGCGGCAAGGGCGGCGAGGTCGGGCGGGTCGCCATAGGCGGCGGTGAGCTTGCCCCACATGGAGCGGGCGGCCGCGACGCTGACCTGCTGGCCGACGATGGTTCGCAGGAGGGCTGCGGTGCCGCGCTCCGATTGCCGCGGCTCGGGCGGGCCGAGACGGTCGATGACGGTGACGAAGGCGGGCTCGGCGGCGGTGAGATGGGCGAGGGCCTCGGCCATGGAGGCGGGGGTATGGACCATCGTCAGCTTCTCCTGCCAGCCCCGAGCGAAGTCGGAGGGCGTGCCTCGGCTTCGCTCGGCACCGACGGACCCGTGTTCACTTCCCCGCCTCGGCCGCCGCATAAAGGGCGATGGCGGCGGCGTTGGAGACGTTGAGGCTCTCGACCGCGTTGCTGATCGGGAGGCGGGCGAGCGCATCGCAATGCTCGCGGATGTTCTGGCGCATGCCTGGGCCTTCGGCGCCGAGGACGAGGGCGACCTTCTTGGGCCCGAGCGCCTCGGACAGGGTGGAGCGAGCTTCGCCGGCAAGGCCGATGCGCCAGAAGCCGGCTTCTTCCATTTCGTCGAGCGCGCGGGCGAGGTTGACGACGCGGACCCAGGGCACCCGCTCGAGCGCGCCGGAGGCGGCCTTGGCGAGGGCGCCGCCTTCGGGCGGGGAATGGCGGTCCTGGGTGACGATGCCGATCGCGCCAAAGGCGGCGGCGGAACGGAGAATGGCGCCGACATTGTGCGGGTCGGTGACCTGGTCGAGGACGAGCAGGACCGACTTCTCGTCCGCGTCGGCGAGGAGGTCGCCGAGCCAGATGTCCTCGAGCGGCTCGACCTCGATCACCACGCCCTGGTGCGGCGCGTCGCCCGGCACGAGGCGGGCGAGGTCGGTGACCTCGGCGCGGGTGAGGATGACCGCGGGTGGGAAGTTCATGAAGCTGGCCGCTTCCTGCGTCGCCCAGGCCTTGAGCACCCGGCGGTCGGGGTTGTCGAGGGCGGCGGCGACGGCATGCCTGCCCCAGAAGCGGGGGCGATTGGCGCTGCCGTGGGAGGATTGGTGCGACTTCTTGCGGCGGGTCATGGGGATTGCTGTAGCTTCGCCTTGCCCCTCGGTGAACCCGCGTTAAAGCCAGTCCCATGTGGCAACTCCTGCAATTCCCCCTCTGCCCCTTCTCCCGCAAGGTCCGACTGGTGATGGCCGAGAAGGGAATCCCGGCGGAGCTGGTGCGGGAGAATCCGTGGGAGCGGCGCGACGAGTTCGTCGACCTCAATCCCGCGGGCGAGACCCCGGTGCTGGTCGAGACGGAGCGCGGGATCACCCTCATCGGCAGCCAGCCGATTGCCGAATATTTCGAGGAGACGGTCGAGAAGGTGCCGATGATCCACGGCGACGCCGCCCAGCGCGCCGAGATCCGCCGGCTGACCGAGTGGTTCGACGAGAAGCTGTTTCGCGAAGTGGTCGAGCCCCTGATGGTCGAACGGATGCGCAAGCGGCTGGTCAGCAAGGAGAGCCCCGACACGCGGGTGCTCCGCGAAGCGATGCGGATCGGCAACAACCACCTCGACTATCTCGACTATTTGCTCGACCACCGGCGCTGGCTGGCGGGCGCGGCGCTGAGCCTGGCGGACTTCACCGCCGCCGCGCACCTCAGCGTGATCGACTATCTCGGCGCGGTCGACTGGCGCGGGCACCGGCAGACCAAGGACTGGTATTCGGTGATGAAGTCGAGGCCGGCT
This sequence comes from Sphingomonas sp. LHG3406-1, assembly GCF_029637485.1. Taxonomy (GTDB): domain Bacteria; phylum Pseudomonadota; class Alphaproteobacteria; order Sphingomonadales; family Sphingomonadaceae; genus Sphingomicrobium. The sequence goes on from NZ_CP069128.1 coordinate 2,337,058, forward strand.
TTCCGGCCGCTGCTGGGCGAGCGGATGGAAGTGATCGTCCCGCCGCAGCATTACGACAAGGTGGATTTCTGAGCCGAAGCCCCGCTTCCGGGTGGCGGAACGAGGTCAGCGTATCGGCGGCAACGCCATCATGAATGGCATTGCGGGGCGATCTCCCGTCGCGAGGAATTGGCCAGCGGGAAGTTAGCCTAGTTTTCGATGTTCCAGCGCAGCAGCAGCAGGTCGAAGACGGCGTCGTGGATGGGCTTCACGAATTCGACTCCGGCGCGATAATCCTCGACCCAGCGGATGCGACCCTCCATCGGCTCGAGGCCGGGGAGGGCGACCCAGATCCAGTCATCGGGGCGGGGCGGGTCGACAAAGGCGAGGCAGCAGCCGCGGGGAGAGATGTCGGAGGCGTCGAGCGACTGGCTGCGGCGGCCGGCGCGGCGGACGATCACCGCCATCGCCAACGGCCGGCGCTTGGCCTGGCGCGGAACCTCGGTGCGGGGCGGCGCCTCGACCACGAAGGACAGGCCGACGCCGTGCCCATTGCGCCAGCGCACGACGGCCGGGATGGCGCCGCGGCGATGAACGGTCAGGTTGACCTCGTCACCACGGACGAGCGGCGCGTCGGTGCGCAGCCGGCAGCCGCCATAACTGAGGTTGGTGAGGATGAAGTCCCAGCTCCTTTCCGCCGTCGGGCGGGCAAGCCAGCCCGACAATGCGGTGGGGCGCCGTTCTTCGCGCGGCGGATAGATGGGCGTGGCGGAAGGCGGATCGAGGAAGGGCTGGGCGCTCATTACCCGCTCCGCTCGAAGCGCAGGCCGGAGCGGCCGCGGGGTGCCCAGCGGACACCTGCCTCGAACTTGCCGATGCGGGGCAAGGCGATGGTGAGCCGGTCGCCAGCTGAGAACCAGCCACACACCGAGCAGCCGTCGATCGACAGGTCGGCGACCGGTACTGTTCCGCTGTTACCGCAGGCGCGGATGACCTCGGCCTCGGTGCTCACGTCGTGGCGGTGCGGCCGCAGGCACGGCGACAATGCGTTCATGGGTATCCCTGACCGAGTTACTAACGCACATCAACTCAAGGGACGGTAATCGGAGAAAGTTACTTCTTTGTTGGCATTAGGTCGGTTACCCGACCTTTGTTGTTCAAGGCCGCTTTGCCGCGACGAGATAATTGAGGCGGAGGTCTTCGCTCAGGTGGAGGCCGCGGCCCGGCGAGAAGGCGATCCCGCGGGTGGTGGCGACGGCGAGGCCGGCGTCGGTGAGCAGGGCGCCGAGCTGTTCGGGCGGCAGGAACTGGTCGTAATCGTGGGTGCCGCGCGGGATCTGGCCGGTGCCCTCGGCGAGCGTGATGGTGAGCAGGCGGGACAGGCCGGTGCGGTTGGGCGTGCTCATGACGAGGAGGCCGCCAGGTGCGAGGCGGTCGGCCAGCTGGCGGACGAAGGCGGCGGGGTCGGCAACATGCTCGACCACTTCGAGCGCGGTGACGAGGTCGAACTTGCCGGGAAGCGACGCGACTTCGCCGGCGACGTAACGGATGGCGAGGCCGGTCTGGCCGGCATGGGTGCGGGCGGCTTCGATCAGCTCGGGCGCCGCATCGATACCGGTCACTTGCGCACCCATTCGGGCGAGCGGTTCCGCAAGCAGGCCGGCGCCGCAGCCGACATCGAGCGCGGTGCGGCCGGCGAGCGGGCGAAGGGTGCGCTCGTCGGTGTCGAAGTGGCGATCGATGCTCTCGCGGATGAAGGCGAGGCGGACGGGGTTCAGCCGGTGAAGCATCGCCGACTTGCCCTTCGGGTCCCACCAGTCGTCGGCCATCGCGCCGAAGTGCCGGGCTTCCGAGGGGACAATGCTCGAGGCCGCTTCGGCAAAGCCTCCGCTAATGCTTGTTTCCGCCATGTCCGGCTCCTAACAGGGCGCGCCCGGCAACCCAAGGACAACCGCTCAAGCTCATGGCCCGCATCGTGATGAAGTTCGGCGGCACCTCCATGGCCGGGATCGAGCGCATCCGCAGCGTCGCCGAGCGGGTGAAGCGGGAGGCCGAGGCCGGCAATGAGGTGGCGGTGGTCGTCTCGGCCATGGCCGGCGAGACCGACCGGCTGGTCCAGCTCTGCCGCGAGGCCGCCGCCCTCTACGACCCGCGCGAATATGACGTGGTGGTGGCGAGCGGGGAGCAGGTCACCAGCGGGCTGCTGGCGATCACGCTCCAGGGCATGGGGGTAAAGGCGCGCTCCTACATGGGCTGGCAGCTGCCGATCCGCGCTTCCGGCCATGTCAGCGCGCTGATCGAAGGGATCGACGTCGACGTGCTCGACCGTGTGTTCGCGGAAGGGGGCATCGCCGTCATTCCGGGCTTCCAGGGCGTGACCGGCGACAATGCGCTGGCGACGCTCGGGCGGGGCGGGAGCGACACGTCGGCGGTGGCGCTGGCGGTGGCGATGAAGGCCGACCGCTGCGACATCTACACCGATGTCGACGGCGTCTACACGACCGACCCGCGCATCGTACCCAAGGCGAAGAAGCTCGACATGGTGACCTACGAGGAGATGCTCGAGCTCGCCTCGGTCGGCGCCAAGGTGCTGCAGACGCGGTCGGTCGGGCTGGCGATGCGGTTCGACATGCCGCTGCAGGTCCTGTCGTCGTTCGACGACCGGCCCGGAACGATGATCGTGAGCGACGAGACGCTCGAGGGGAGTGATATGGAACGCAACGTCGTGACGGGCATCGCCCACGACCTCAACGAGGCCCGGGTGACGCTGTCCGGGCTGCCCGACCGGCCGGGCGCCGTCGCTGCCGTCTTCGCGCCATTGGCCGCCGCCAACATCAACGTCGACATGATCGTCCAGTCGGTGCCGCGAAAGGGGAGCCCAAGCGACCTGACGTTCACCGTTCCGACCGCGAGCCTCAGCCACACGGTGGCGGAGCTGGAGAAGGTGCAGGGCGAGGTCGGCTTCACCGAGATCCTTACCGACACGGACGTGGTGAAGGTCAGCGCGGTCGGCGTCGGCATGCGCTCCAACGCGGGCATCGCCGCCAAGATGTTCGACACGCTGGCGGAGCGGAACATCAACATCCTCGCCATCACCACCTCGGAGATCAAGGTGAGCGTGCTCATCCCCGAAGATTATACGGAGCTTGCCGTGCGCGTGCTTCACACCGCCTTCGGGCTCGACGACAAGGGGCCGGCGGCGTGAGCAGGCTCGACAGGCTGATGGCGCGCGGCGCCGAGTTCCTCGGCACGCGCTATGCGATCCTTGGCGGGGCGATGAGCTGGGTCAGCGAGCGCAACCTCGTCGCCGCGATCAGCAATGCCGGCGGCTTCGGCGTGATCGCCTGCGGGGCGATGAACCCGGAACTGCTCGATAAGGAGATCGCCGAGACCCGGGCGCGGACGGACAAGCCGTTCGGGGTCAACCTCATCACCATGCACCCGCAATTGAATGAGTTGATCGAGGTGTGCGGACGGCACCGGGTCGGGCACATCGTGCTGGCGGGCGGACTGCCGCCGAGCGGCGCGATCGACAGAATCAAGGGGACCGGCGCCAAGCTGATCGCGTTCGCCCCGGCGCTTTCGCTGGCGAAGAAGCTGATGCGGTCGGGTGCCGACGCGATCGTCATCGAGGGCATGGAAGCCGGCGGCCATATCGGCCCGGTCTCGACCAGCGTGCTGGCGCAGGAGATCCTGCCCCACATCTGTAACGACATCCCGGTGTTCGTCGCCGGCGGCATCGGCCGGGGCGAGGCAATCGCCGCCTATCTCGACATGGGGGCTGCCGGCGTGCAGCTCGGCACCCGCTTCGTCTGCGCGACCGAAAGCATCGCGCATCCGAACTTCAAGAAGGCCTTTATCCGCGCCAGTGCGCGCGATGCGGTGCCGAGCATCCAGATCGATCCGCGGCTTCCGGTGATCCCGGTGCGGGCGCTCAAGAACAAGGAAACCGAACGCTTCGCCGCCAAGCAGCGCGAGATCGCCGAGCATCTTGACGGCAAGAAATTGGAGATGGCCGAGGCGCAGCTGCAGATCGAGCATTACTGGGCGGGCGCGCTCAAGCGGGCGGTGATCGACGGGGACGTCGAGACGGGCAGCGTCATGGCCGGCCAGTCGGTTGGCATGGTCACGAAGGAGCAGCCGACCGCCGAGATCATCGCCGAGCTGGTCGACGAGGCGGAAGCCGCGCTGGCGGGGCGGCGGGCCGCCTAGCACGGCTTGATCGGCGGGCGGGGCTGTGGAAAGCCTCGCACGGCGGGATCAGACGGACACCGGCACGCGCGCATGCCCAACCATTATCGCACGCTGGGAGTCGATCCCGAGGCCGACGAGGCGACAATTCGCACGGCCTATCTCGCGATGATGCGCCGCTACCATCCCGACACCGGCGGGGGCGGCTCGGGGCAGGCGAGGGCGCAGGAGATCATCGCCGCCTACGAAATATTGCGCGATCCCACCCGGCGGGCCGCTTATGATGCGGGTCGGCGTGCGGTGCGCCAGCCGGCGCTCGGCGGCGGGGGAATGACGGCGGGCGCGATGGCATCGTCGGCGGCACGACGGCGGGTGCGCGGCGGCCATGTGGCGCGCAACTTCTTCCTGCTGCTGGCCGCATCGACCGCGGGCCTTGCCTACTGGGCGCTGCAGCGTCCGATCGGCGGTGACGGCAGGCAGGTGGCAGCACGGTCGACGCAGGCCGAGCCGGCATTGGGGGGAGCGCGCGAGCCGGCCTCGCGTCCTCCTCCATCGGCGGTGGAAGAGCAGCCGGTCGCTGGTGCAGCCCTGCCGCCAGTCGCGATCAAGCCGGCTGCCGAGCCGCGGAAGGCGGAGGTGGCCCTTTCCCCGTTGCCGGTGGTGCGCGACGCCGAGATGCCGGTCAGGCCCGCTCCGCCGGTGCTCGTCGAGAAGCGGCCCGTGCGGTCGCCGCCGCCGCTTTCGACGCGCGCTCCTGTGGCCGCGCAATCGAATGCTCCCCTGTCCAGGGCCGTTGCCAGGGATCAGCCGCGGATCGATCTCGTCGGTCTGGAGCGGCACCTCGATCTGCTAACTGACCAAAGCCTCCGCCATGCCGACGAAGCACGACGGACGCGGCTCTCCACCACCCGCGAACAATTTGCCGGCCGGCTCGCTGCCTGCAGCGACGACCTCTGCCGCCGTGACGCCTATCTGAGACGGAATCAGGAAGTGGCGGAGATCATGCGCCGCTGAACGGCGAACATCGCGGCACTGCCGCGACGCGGGCTTGCCCGTCCGCATGAGCCACCCTGTGTCCTTTCTGGACTCGTCGATCATCGTCGCTGCTTACCGCCTCGGAAACCTCGTAGCTCCGGTGGAGCGGGGCGGATGCGGCGGGTGAGCGCGTCTGCGCATTTCGCTCACCAACGCCCCAACCGGCTGGTCACGGCGTTCAGCCGCATCCAGATCCTTTACTCGCGCGGGCGATGACGACCGCCGTTGCGGCGTTTCTAAGCGCGCTGTGCATGGCGCTGTCGACGCTCGGCCGAGTCCCGAGCGCTCCCTTGGACTTGGCGGCCCTTCCTGATAGCGCTGCGTCCATGCCGCTGACCGCCGCCACCGCTGCCCGCGAGATACTGACCGGTCTGCACGGCCTTATGGCCCGGCGCGGATCGGCCCAGGCCAAGCTCGACATGACGGTCGATCTCATCGCCGAGGCGATGCAGAGCGAAGTCTGTTCGATCTACCTGCTGCGCGACGGCGTGCTGGAGCTGTTCGCGACCCACGGCCTCAACAAGGAAGCCGTGCACGTGACCCGGCTTGCGCCCGGCCAGGGCCTGGTCGGGACGATCGCCGCGGAAGAGCGCATCCTCAACCTTGCCGAGGCGAGCAATCATCCCGCCTTCGCCTATCGGCCGGAAACGGGCGAGGACCGCTTCCACAGCTTCGCCGGCGTGCCGATCATCTTCCGCGAGCGCGGAATCGGCGTGCTCGCGGTGCAGCATGCCGATCCGCGTGCCTATGCCGACGTCGAGATCGAGGCGCTGCAGACGGTTGCGATGGTGCTGTCCGAGCTGATCGCCGGCGCCCGCCTGGTCGACGGGTCGGATCGGCGGGGCGGCACGCGCGACGGCATGGTCCGTCTCGCCGGGCTCAAGCTGGTGGCGGGCATGGCGCGCGGGACGGCGGTCTTCCACCAGCCGCGAGTGGTGGTCGAGCATACGGTGTCCGACGACCCCGAACTCGAACGAAGCCGCGTCATCTCGGCCTTCTCCAAGATGCGCAGCCAGATCGAGCAGATGACCCGCGAGGCGGAATTCGGCACGGCCGGCGAGCATCAGGAGATTCTCGAGACCTACAAGATGTTCGCCTATGACGAGGGCTGGGTGCGGCGCATCAACCTCGCCATCGACAGCGGACTGACCGCCGAAGCGGCGATCGAACGGGTGCAGCAGCGCACCCGGGCGCGCATGCTGGAGATCGACGATCCGCTGCTGAAGGAGCGGATGCACGACCTTGAGGACCTGTCCAACCGGCTGCTCCGCATCGTCAGCGGGCGGATGGGGACCGCGGCGCAGACGGGGCTGAGCGGCGACGCCGTGCTGATCGCGCGCAACCTCGGCCCGGCGGAACTGCTCGAATATGACCGGCGGCGGCTGAAGGCGGTGGTGCTGGAGGAAGGCTCGCTGACCGCGCACGTGACCATCGTGGCGCGCGCGATGGGCGTGCCGGTGATCGGGCGCGTCAAGGACATCGGCCATATCGCGGCCGAGGGTGACACCCTGCTGGTCGACGGCAACCAGGGCAGCCTGGTGGTGCGGCCGACGCGCTCGGTGACGACTTCGTTCGAAGCGCGCATGGCGATGGGCCAGAAGCGGCGCGCCGAATTCACCGCCATCCGCTCGTTGCCGCCGATCACGAAGGACGGGCTGCGCGCGACCCTGATGGTCAACGCCGGGCTCGCCGAGGATTCTTCCGCGCTGGAAGCGGTCGGGGCGGATGGAATCGGCCTGTTCCGGACCGAATTCCAGTTCCTCGTCTCCGCCGCACTGCCCGGCCGCGACGCCCAGTACCGGCTCTATCGGCAGGTGCTGGACGCGGCAGGCGACAAGCCGGTCGTCTTCCGCACCGTAGACATCGGCGGCGACAAGGCGCTGCCCTACCTGACCGACGTCAGCGACGAGGCTGAGAACCCGGCGATGGGCTGGCGCGCGCTCCGCCTCAGCCTCGACCGGTCGACGCTGATGAAGGCGCAGGCGCGGGCACTGATCGAGGCGGCCGAGGGACGGACGCTCCGGGTGATGTTCCCGATGATCTCCGAGCCGTGGGAATATGAGGAGGCCCGCGCCCTGTTCGAGGCGCAGGTCGACTGGGTCAAGGCGCGCAAGAACGGTCCGGCGAAGATCGAATATGGCGCCATGCTGGAGGTGCCGAGCCTCGCCGAGATGCTCGACCTCCTGCTGCCGCGCATCGATTTCCTCTCGATCGGCACCAACGACCTGACCCAGTTCCTGTTCGCCGCCGACCGCGCCGATCCCAGGCTGGCGCTGCGCTACGACTGGCTCAGTCCGGCGATCCTGCGCTTCCTTCGGCGGGTGTCGAAGCAAGCGAATGCGGCGGGTGTGACGGTTCGGCTGTGCGGCGAGATGGGCGGCCGGCCGCTGGAGGCGATGGCGCTGATCGGCCTCGGAATCACCAATTTCTCGATCACCCCGGCGGCGGTCGGACCGGTCAAGGCAATGATCCGCTCGCTCGATGCAGGCGCGCTCCAGGCCAAGCTGGACACCCTGCTGGCGCGGCCCCCGGCGAACATGCGCAAGACACTGACCGACTGGGCGAGGCGGCACTCGGTCGCGATCGACTGAGGGCCCAAGTTGACGCGGCGACCAAGCCCCTTAACAAGGTGGCGCAAATGGTCCGGGGAAGAGGCGGCAAGTACGCATGGACGAAGGTACAAGCGGTTCGACGACGGCCGGTGAACAGCTGAAGGCTGCGCGCGAGGCGCAGGGCATCACGCTCGAGGACGTGGCGGCGCGGACCCGTATCCCGACGCGGCATCTGGAAAGCCTGGAGAAATCCGAATGGAGCCGGCTTCCCGCTCCGACCTACACCATCGGTTTCGCCAAGAGCTATGCCTCGGTGGTCGGGCTCGACCGCAACGAGATCGGCGAGGCGCTGCGGGCCGAGCTGGGTCACGGCGCGCTAGCGGCCCGGCCCGAGGCGCAGGTGTTCGAGCCGGCCGATCCGGCGCGGGTCATGCCCAAGTGGCTGGTACTGATCGCGCTGCTTGCGCTGGTGGCGGTCGCCGCCGCCTTCCTCTGGAACCGCAATCGGGCGCTGGACGCGCCGGACAGCGCGGTTGCGACCGAGGAAGCGTCCGTGGCGGCGACGCCGGGGCCTGCCGCCTCGCCGGCGGTGCAGCCCGCTGCCTCCCCGACCGGACCGGTGGTGATCACCGCCAACGAGCCGGCCTGGATCCAGGTCAGCGAGCGTGGCGGGCGGACCCTGTTCCAGGCCGAGCTTGCCGCCGGGCAGAGCTATGAGGTGCCGGCGGCGGCGACGGCACCCGTTCTTCGGACCGGGAGGCCGCAGTCGATCCGCATCGCGGTCGGCACCGCCGACGCGCCGCCCGTCGGACAGCCGGACACGACCGTCAGCAACGTTTCGCTGAAGGCGGAGGACCTGCTGCGTGGCCCGTCGGCAACGCCGGCCGCACCGACGGCCGCTCCGGCGCGCTAGTTCATTGACGGGCAAGCTCCACCCCATCACGGGATGACGTCATGAAGCGCTTCCTGATGACGGGCCTCGCCGCCCTTGCTCTCGCCCTTCCATCCACCGCCGCGGCCCAGCGCCAGCCGACGCCCGAACAGAGGATCGACCGGCTGGAGCGGCAGACCCGCCAGATCCAGCGGCAGGTCTTCCCCAAGGGTCAGCCGGCCGACACCGCCGGGGTCGACGACAGCCCGGCCGCCAGCCAGGTGGTGGTGGTCGCCCTTTCCAACCGCATCGACGCGCTCGAGCGGCAGCTTGCGGAAATGACCCGCCTGGCCGAGGAGAATGGCAACCGGGTCGCCACGCTCGAGACTGAGCTGGCGCGGATGCGGACCGACGTCGATGCGCGTCTGCGGCGGATCGAGACGGCGGCTCCGCCAGAAGGTGCGCCGACGACGGCCGAGGCGGCTCCGGCCGACACCGGTGCGCCGCCCGTTACCACACCGCCGACGCGTGTCACCGAAGCCACCCCGCCTCGTATCGCCCGAACCGGCGACGTCACCGCCGATGGCGAGGCGGCCTATGATGTCGGCTACCAGCTGTGGGTCCAGAAGCGCTATCCGCAGGCGGTTGCCGCGCTGCGCGCCATGGCGTCGAGCTTCCCGGGGCATCGCCGGGTGAGCTGGGCCAACAATCTCGCCGGCCGTGCCCTGCTCGACAGCGGCCAGCCGCGCGCCGCGGCCGAGGCCCTCCTCGCCAACTATCGCGGCAATCCGCGCGGCGAGCGGGCTGCCGACAGCCTCTTCTATCTCGGCCAGTCGCTGGTCGCCCTCAAGCAGCCGCAGCAGGCGTGCAAGGCCTATGCGGAGCTGGAGGACGTCTATGGCTCCTCGCTCCGTGCCGAGCTCCAGCGCCTGCTTCCGCCCGCCAAGGCGGCGGCGAAGTGCTGACGACCATCATTGCCCCTGCGCAGGCGGGGGCTCCGGGCGATTTCGCGCACGCCTCCTGAGGTCCCGGCCGGCGCCGGGACGACGGTAGCGGCCACCCTCGACCGCCTCGTTCCGCACGGTTGGATCGGGCTTGCCGTGTCGGGGGGCCCCGACAGCCTGGCGCTGTTGCTCCTGGCCGCCGCCGCGCGTCCGGGAGCGGTCAGGGCAGCGACGGTCGACCATGGCTTGCGGGCGGAAAGCGCCGCCGAAGCGGCGATGGTCGCGAGCTGCTGCGACGAGCTCGGCGTGCCGCATGACGTGCTGACGGTCACGGTCGGAGCGGGCGCGAGCCTCCAGGCGCAGGCGCGGGAAGCGCGCTATGCGGCGCTTGGGGGATGGGCGGAGAGGCACGGCTTGGCGGCGGTCGCCACCGCGCACCATGCCGATGACCAGGCGGAAACCTTGCTGATGCGGCTGGTGCGGGGAAGCGGGGTCGGCGGTCTAGGCGGCATCCGCGAGGAGCGGCCCTTAAGCGGCGCCGTCCGCCTGGTGCGGCCCCTGCTGGCCTTGCGCAAGGCGGATCTCGGCGCGCTGGTCGAGGCGAGGGGGTGGTCGGCGGTCGACGACCCCGCCAATCGCGATGATCGCCACGACCGCACCCGGATCCGGGTCTTGCTGACCGCCAACCCCTGGCTCGACCCGGAACGGCTGGCGCGCTCGGCGCGGGCGCTCGCCGACGCCGACGAGGCGCTCGACACCCAGCTTCACGCTTTGGCTGCCGAGCATCTGCGGCCCGACCCAACGGGTGTCTCCATCAGCGATGTCTATGTCCTGCCCCGCGAGCTGCGACGGAGGCTCCTGCTCAAGGCGCTGGAGCTGTGCGAGACGAGGCCGAGCGGGCCGGAACTCGACCGGGTGCTGGCCGCGCTCGACGCCGGGCGGACGATCACCATCGGCTCGGCGCTCGTGTCGCGAAAGCTGGGAAACTGGCGGATCGAACCGGCCCCGCCGCGCCGCAAGGTCTAGTTCGCGTTCAGCGCCCGGGCCATGCTGTCGGAAAAGGCGATGCTCCGCACCCATCCGCTGAAGCCGTCGTAGATGGTCCGAGCGGCCTGGGCGATGGTCGCCGGCCGGTCGGAACCGCCGCGGGCGAAGAAGGCGACCGCGATACGGCGGCCGTCGGGCAGGGTGATGAAGCCGACGTCGCTGCTGTAATTGTTGAGCGTGCCCGTCTTGTGGGCGATCGGCACGCCGGTCAGCATGCCGCGCATGCGGTTCTTGCCGGTGGCGCAGCGGGCCATCACGTCCAGCAGGTAATTGCGGTTGGCGGGCGTCAGGATGTTGCCGCGCTCCAGCGAGCGAAGCATCTGCACCATTGCCACCGGGGTCGCGCTATCGCGCAGGTCCCACAGGTCGCGCTTGTCGGCGAGCAGGCGGGCGATGTTGCGGTCGACGCGGACGCCGCGAATCTGATTGTGCTCGAGCCACTGCTGGATGGCGCGGGCGCCGCCGAGATTGGCGATGAGCAGGTCGGTCGCCGGATTGCTCGAGCGGATCATCATCGCCTCGATCAGCGCCCGCGCCGTCTGCCCGCCGATGCGGTCGTTGAGCGTGCGACGTCCGGCTTCGACCTGGTCGAGATAGGCGGCGGCGACCGCCACCTTCATGGTGGAGGCCATCGGATAGGCCTTGTCGCCGTTGATCGCGACCGTCTCCCCGGTGGCGAGGTCGAGGGCGGCGACGCCGACATCGCCGGACCGGCCGGCGAGCAGGGAGGCAAGCTGCTGTTCGAGCGACTGGAGGTGCGGACTTCCGGCCGCCAGCGCCGGCTGGGCCGATCCCAGGGCCAGAAACCAGGCGACAAAGGCGAGAACGCGCATCCAGACTCCATCGCTTAAACGGAAGTGCCGATGACCTGCTATCGCGGCATCAAACCCAACAGTTCCTTAACGGTAGAGCGCAGTTTCGTTCCGGGACAAGCACTTGGCTGCAAGCTGCGGCGAGCCGTGGGCTCATTGCGGCGAGTGGAATCCAGCGACGATGGTGGAGGCGGGCCGCGGCCCGCCTCCAAAGGCCGGTCACCGGGCGACTTCGGCCGAACGATATTCGCCAAGGATGCCGCGGGCAGCAAATATGCGGTCACGCTGGCGATTGGCCGAGGACAGCGCGGTCCTCAGGCATTCTCCATTGGCGATGCGGATGTTGAACAGCCCTTCCTCCCGGCAAACGGCCCGCGCCGCGGTGGCGATGCGGCGGTCGAGCGCCATGCGGCCGCTGGCCGAGCGAAGGTCGAGGTCTCTGCTGGTGACGATGCGCGTGGAAACCACGAGGTCGGACCCGGCTTCCTGCGCACCCGCCGGCTGAGCGGCAAGCAGAAGGGCGGCCCCAAGCAGGGCCGTGGCGGTCTTGATCATCGTTTCATTCCCCTGAAGCGCCGGCGTTTGTCGCCGACGAGGGCCCTCTGCCTTTGCTGCATTGCAACATGACGGCGGCCGAGTGATGGGCCGGCGGCAGGACGGTGCCAGTTCGGTGATGGTCATGCTTCAGCTTGGAAACGTTCCGGAAGGCCTACATTGTTCTTGGGGACAGCACTGCCTACATTGCCACCGGCCCTTTCGACGAAGACGGAAACCGATGGACGAGAAGAACAAGAAGCCGAGTGGTCCCTGGACCAAGAGCCTGCTGATCTGGGCAGGCGTCCTGTTCGCCCTCGTGCTGTTCGCGCAGATGCTCGACGGCGGAAGCAGGGCGCAGGCAGGCAACCCGATCGCTTATTCGGATTTCGTCCGGCAGGTGAACGAAGGCAATGTCCGGCAGGTGACCAGTTCCGCCACGCAGACGGGCAACCAGGTGATCAGCGGCAAGCTCGCCAACGGCGACAGCTTCCGCACCACCGCCCCCGCCGACGCGCAGGTGACCGAGCGGCTGCTCAACGCCGGCGTGCAGGTGCAGGTCAAGGAAGCCGAGCAGTCGAGCATCTGGTGGATCATCCTCGTCCAGTCGCTTCCGTTCATCCTCATCCTCGGCATCAGCTTCTTCATCATGCGGCAGATGCAGAAGAATGCCGGGTCGGGCGCCATGGGCTTCGGCAAGAGCCGGGCCAAGATCCTGACGCCCAAGGAAGGCCGCGTCACCTTCGCCGACGTCGCCGGAATCGACGAGGCGCGCGAGGAGCTTCAGGAAATCGTCGAGTTCCTGAAGGATCCGGGCCGCTTCGCCCGCCTCGGCGGCAAGATCCCCAAGGGCGCGTTGCTGGTCGGCTCGCCCGGCACCGGCAAGACCCTGCTCGCCCGCGCCATCGCGGGTGAGGCGGGCGTGCCCTTCTTCACCATCTCCGGTTCGGACTTTGTCGAGATGTTCGTCGGCGTCGGCGCAAGCCGCGTCCGCGACATGTTCGAGCAGGCCAAGAAGTCGGCGCCGTGCATCGTCTTCATCGACGAGATCGACGCCGTCGGCCGCCATCGCGGTGCCGGCCTCGGCAACGGCAATGACGAGCGCGAGCAGACGCTCAACCAGCTGCTGGTCGAGATGGACGGCTTCGAGGCCAACGAAGGCATCATCATCATCGCCGCGACCAACCGTCCGGACGTGCTCGACCCGGCGCTGCTGCGCCCTGGCCGGTTCGACCGCCAGGTGGTCGTGCCGCGCCCCGACATCGAGGGCCGCGAGCAGATCCTCGGCGTGCACATGAAGAAGGTGCCGCTGGCCCCCGACGTCGACGCGCGGACCATCGCGCGCGGCACTCCGGGCTTCTCGGGTGCCGACCTTGCCAACCTCGTCAACGAGGCGGCGCTGCTGGCGGCCCGCAAGGGCAAGCGGCTGGTCGCAATGCAGGAGTTCGAGGAGGCCAAGGACAAGGTGCTGATGGGCACCGAGCGGCGCTCCATGGTGATGACCGAGGACGAGAAGCGCATGACCGCCTATCACGAGGCCGGGCACGCCATCGTCGCGCTTCACGAGCCGGCGTCGGACCCGATCCACAAGGCGACCATCATCCCGCGCGGCCGTGCCCTCGGCATGGTCATGCGCCTGCCGGAGCGGGACAATTACAGCTATCACCGCGACAAGATGCACGCCAACCTCGCGGTGGCGATGGGCGGCCGAGTCGCCGAGGAGATCATCTTCGGCTACGACAAGGTCAGCTCCGGCGCATCGAGCGACATCCAGTATGTGACCACGCTGGCCCGCGACATGGTCACCAAGTGGGGCATGTCGGACAAGCTCGGGCCGCTGCAATATGCCGAAGCCGACGAGGAAGTGTTCCTGGGCTATTCCATGAACCGCCAGCGCCAGATGAGCGACGAGACCGCCAAGGCGATCGACAAGGAGATTCGCGAGCTGGTCGACGGCGGCTATGCCCGGGCGCGAGAGCTGCTGACGACCAACGAGGATCAGCTGCACACGCTGGCCAAGGCGCTGCTCGAATTCGAAACGCTGTCGGGCGAGGAAATCCGCACGGTGCTCGACGGCGGCTCGATCGACCGCGGCACGACCACCCGGCCAGTGGTTCCCCCGGCGGGCGTGGGCATTCCGAAGACCAAGCGCGGCACCGGCATTGGCGGCGCGGCGCCGGCTGGGGCGTAGAAGATCGGCGTCGCCCCGGCGCAGGCCGGGGCGACGCTGGCTCCATTCACTTCCCCTTCATGGCGGAATGCGCCACACATGCGGCATGCGATGCGTGCTTGCCGCCCTTGTCCTTCTCGCCGCCGCCATGCCGGCCGCTGCAGCGCCCGCAGGATCGGCGCAGAACTTCCTCGAGCGCGCGGACCGGCTGATCGGCAAGGGGCCGCTCGCCCTGTTCGACGGCGACTACAAGCGTCTCAGCCGTGAGGGCGAGGCGGCGGGCGTCAGCATCAGGCTCGAACGCGAGGCGGCCGAGCGCGAGGGCCGGCCGATCCTTTATTGCAGCCCCAAGCCGCGCGCCGAACTCGGCAACATGGAATTCATTGCGGCGCTTCGGAAGATCCCGCAGGCCGACCGCCAGCGCATGAGCCTTCGCGCGGCCATGCTGCTGGTGCTTCAGCGCAAATATCCTTGCCGGCGCTGACCGGCTCACCCCGGGGGGGAACATGTCCATGAAGAAGAGCTTGCTTGCACTCGCCCTGACCGCCGTGGTCGCGACGCCAGCAATGGCTGCGTCGATGACCCTCCACCAGTTCGTCGCCCGCGGCACGGCGCTGGAAAAGAAGGGGCCGATGGCGCTGTTCCACCGCGGCGAGATCAAGGCCCTGCAGACCGAGATGTTGAGCGCCGGCAAGCAGGTGCGCGAGGAGCGGATGGCGGCCGAGAAGGCGGGCCGCAAGCCGACCTATTGCCCGCCGGCCGAGGGCAAGGGCGTAAAGATGGGCGCGCAGGAGGTGCTGAAGGAACTCCGCCTCGTCGCCGCGACCCAGCCGAAGAATGCCACCGTCGCCGACGGCTGGCGCGCCATGCTGGTGAAGAAGTTCCCCTGCCGCTGACGCTCTACTCGAGCACGCCGAGGGCGAGGATCGCGGCGCCGAACAGCGACAGCGCGACGAACGAGAAGATCAGCAGGAGGAACGTCCGCGGCACCGCGCTCCGCCGGCGCAGCCCGTAGGCGCCCTTGAGCTGGCGATACATGTGGACGGGAGGCACCAGCAGCAGCCACGGAACCCACGCGCTCGCCCCGACCACCACCATCAGGCTGCCGAGCAGGATAAGGATCATCATGAAGGACAGGGAATAGGTCACGAACACCGCATGATCGAAGACATGGCGCCGGCGGAATGGGAACAGCAGGAACATGAAGGGTAGCGAGAGCGGGATCAGCGCCCAGCTGTACTTGGACGCCGCTTCCTGGACATGGTTCATGAACTGGCGCGGATCGCGTGCGACCTTCTTGAGGCCGTTGACGAGCCATGGCGGCGCGTCGTTCGGCGCGTTGTCGAGCTGGGTCGAGAACCGCCCGTTCAGGACATTGTCCATTCCCTGGATCTCCTCGCGCTTGGCGGCAATCTTCCGGTCGAGTTCGGCGGTGGGTGCCTTGGCGCGGACCGCCTCGGCCCGCTGCCGGTCGAGTTCGGCAAGCTCGGTGCGGCTCACCTCGGCGATCTCGGCCAGCCCGTTGACCTTGAAGCCGTCCATGCCGGTGCCGGTGAAACCCAGCGCCGCGAACATCAGGAACACGCTGAACAGGTAGAGCGCGATGGGCGAGATGAAGCGCGCGCGCTCGCCCTCGACATAGCGCCGGGTCAGATCGCCCGGGCACCAGAAGAGCATCGGCTGGGTGCGCCAGAAGCGGCTCTCGAAATTGAACAGCCCGGCGACGAGATCGCTGAAGAAGGCGGCGAGCGAGCGGTGGATTCGCGCCTTCTGGCCGCAGGACGCGCAGAAGGGGCCGGTCAGCGGCGTCGCGCAGTTCAGGCATCGACCCTGCTTGTCGGCCGCAAGTGCCGGCTCGAGCGCGTTCATGATCAACCCCCAGTCGATGCCGGCAGAGTGACAGAGGTGCCGCGGCGCTGCTAGCCCCCGGCGCATGACCCGGTGCATCGGCCTCCTCGGCGGAAGCTTCAACCCGGCCCATCGCGCCCACCGTGCGATGAGCCTGGCGGCGATCCGCGCGCTCGGGCTGGACGAGGTGTGGTGGCTGGTCAGCCCCGGCAATCCGCTGAAGCCGAAGGGCGGCATGGCACCCTATGCGGCGCGGCTGGGCTCGGCCCGGGCGATGGCACGGGGCACGAGGATAAGGGTCAGCGACATCGAGCGGCGGCTCGGCACCGTCTACACCGCCGACACAATGCGCGCGCTCGTCCGCCGCTACCCCCGGCACCGCTTCATCTGGCTGATGGGGGAGGACACTGTGGCGCAATTCCATCAGTGGAAGGCATGGCGTCGACTGGCCGCAACCGTGCCGATTGCCGTCATGTCGCGACCGGGGTATGATGACGATGCTCGCACGGCCCGCGTCGCGAGCTGGCTCAGGCGCTTCGTCCGGCCCGGCAGCCAGCAGAAGGAATGGACGCGTTGGAGTGCCCCGGCGATCGTCTATCTGCGGCTTCCGCCCGATCGAACGTCCGCCACGCAGCTCCGCGCCGCCGACCCTCTTTGGCATCAACGTTACGGCTCGGCTCCGAAACGGAGTTCGCGCGTTTTAACCCATGACAGCAACAGGAGAGACCTTGTCCGACACCCCTGAACAGGCCGGCCTTCGCACGCCGGCCAGCGTCGATGACCTCCACGCCGCGGTGATGCGCAGCCTGGACGACGATCAGGCCCTCGACATCGTCTCCATCCCGCTCGCCGGCAAGTCCAGCATCGCCGACCACATGGTGATCGCCAGCGGCCGCTCGACCCGGCAGGTGGCGAGCATGGCGACCAAGCTCGCCGACCGGCTGAAACAGGAATATGGCAAGTTGTGCCGGATCGAGGGCCTGCCCACCGCCGACTGGGTGTTGATCGACGCCGACGACATCATCGTCCACCTCTTCCGCCCGGAAGTGCGAAGCTTCTACAATCTTGAGCGCATGTGGGCGTTCGGCGACGAGAAGGCGGTCGCGGCGGGGTGAAACTTGCCGCGAAAGGCGCTTCGACGTCGCGCTCTGCACTCCGCTCAGGACCAACGATCCTTGCTTCGTTCGCCCTGAGCGAAGTCGAAGGGCGCTTCCCGTCCTAGATGCTCCTCCACATCATCGCACGCGGCAAGATCGGGCGTTCGCCCGAGGCTGAGCTGGTTGATCGCTATCTGAAAAGGCTGACTTGGCCGACGAAGCTAACCGAGCTTCCGGACCGCGGCGGGGCGCTTCCGCCGTCGGCGAGCCCATGCGTCACCGTCCTCCTCGACGAACGCGGCAAGGCGCTGGCGTCGAGCGAGCTTGCGGCAAGGCTGGAGCGCTGGCGCGACGACGGCATGCGCGAATGCCGTTTCCTGATTGGTGCCGCCGACGGCCATTCGGACGAGGAACTCGCCTCGGCCGACCTGCTGCTCAGCTTCGGCCCCGCGACCTGGCCGCACATGATGGCGCGGGCGATGCTGACCGAGCAGCTCTACCGCGCCACGAGCTGGCTTGCCGGCCATCCCTATCACCGGCAAGGCTAGGCCATGCGCCGCCTGCTCGTCCTCGCACTGAGCCCCATGCTCCTTTCGGCCGCCAATCCGGTGGCACTCGCACGGCAGGAAGCGGACGCTGCGGCGGCCGAGCAGCAGCGGCTCGAGCGCGCGGCGGCGGCGGCCCGGGGCGAGGCGGCACGGGCGGCGGCGGATGCGGCGGCGGCGGCGCAGGAAGTGCTGGCGATCGACGCGCGAATCGCGCTCGCGGAGGCGGAACTGGTGCAGGTGGAGCGGCAGAAGCAGCTGCTCGACGCCCGGCTGGCCGAGGCGCGGCGGCCGGCCTCCGCGCTGTTGGCGGGCCTCGCCGAAGCGGGACGGCGCCCGGCGTGGCTGGTGCTGGCGGGCGCGGGTCAGGCCGAAGAGCAGGTGCGGCTGGCGGCGCTGGTGCGGACGCTCGGCCCCGAGGTGGAGCGACGCTCGGAGGCGCTGCGCCGGCAGGCCGAACTGGCTGGAGCGGTGGCCGGTCGGCAACGCGCGCTTCGCCAGCAGCTCGACCGCGACCGGCAGGCATCGGCCGCGGCACGGCAGCGCTTCGCCGAGCGGGAGAAGGCAGCGCTCGCCGCGGCTGCCGAGCGCGGTGCGGAGGCGCTTGCGGCAGGCGATGCGGTGCTCGCCCGCGGCGAGCGGCTGGCGGGGCTGACGAGCGAAGGGGAGCAGCGCCGCGCGGCGCGCAATCTTGCCGCGGCGCTGGCCAGACTACCGGCGGCCGAGCCGCGCCCGGTGGCACCCGAAGGCAATTCGGCGAGACGCCCGATCGACTGGACCGTTCCGGTGAGCGGGCCGGTGACGGCGGGGCTCGGCGAACTGCAGGGCAATGGGGTCCGCACCCGCGGCCTCACCATCGCTTCGGCACGCGGCACCCAGGTCGTCGCGCCGGCAGACGGAAAAATCGCCTTCGCCGGTCCTTTCCGGCGCCGCGAAGGCGTGGTGATCGTCGATCACGGCGGCGGCTGGCGCACCCTGCTGACCGATGTCCGGCCGAGCGTCCGAGTCGGGGACCGGGTGACCCGCGGGCAGGCAATCGGCCGGGCACTGGGGCCGATCACCGCGGAATTGTTCCAGGGCGGCACGGCGGAGCCCGCGGCCCTGCTTTCTCGTTCGTGAGGATGGACAAGCCATCCTCATCGCCCGTTCATGAGCGGCGCTGTTAAGTCCGCGCTCAAATCGCTAAGGTCAGACTCATGATCCGCAAGCTCCTGCCTCCCCTCGCGCTCGTCGGGGCACTCGCCCTCCTCCCCGTCGCCACCGCAACCCAGGCGGCCGCCGACGCGGACACCTTCAAGGAGCTCGAAACCTTCATGGGGGTGTTCGAGCGGGTGCGTGCCAATTACGTCGACAAGGTCGACGACCACACCCTGATCAAGGGCGCGATCGACGGCATGCTCGCCAGCCTCGATCCGCACAGCTCCTACCTCGAAGCCTCGGACTTCAACCAGCTGCGGACCACCACCGACGGCAATTACGGCGGTCTCGGCCTGTCGGTCACGCAGGAGGACGGGACGGTCAAGGTGATCAGCCCGACCGAGGACACGCCGGCCGACCGCGCCGGGATCAAGGCCGGCGACTACATCACCCACCTCGACGGCGAGCTGCTCTATGGCCTCGACCTCGACGCGTCGGTCGACAAGATGCGCGGCCCTCCGGGATCGAGCATCAAGCTGACCATCGTTCGTCCGGGCCGCGACAAGCCGTTCGACGTGACCCTGCGCCGCGAGCGGATCGAGCTTCGGCCGGTCAAGTGGGAGATCAAGGAGGGCGTCGGGGTCCTCAACATCAATCAGTTCTCGGCCAATGTCGGCGAGCAGGTCGCCGCCGCGCTGACCGCAATGGACAAGGCCGCCGGCGGCAAGCCGATCGGCTATGTCGTCGACCTGCGCAGCAATCCGGGCGGCCTCCTCGATCAGGCGGTGACCGTCAGCGACGCCTTCCTCGACCGCGGCGAGATCGTCAGCGAGCGCGGCCGGGCCAAGGACGACATCGAGCGCTTCTATGCGCGGCCGGGCGACCTGGCTGGTGGTCGTCCGATCGTGGTGCTGGTCGATGCCGGTTCGGCAAGCGCGGCGGAGATCGTCGCCGGCGCGCTGCAGGACCATCGCCGGGCGATCGTCATGGGCGAGCGCAGCTTCGGCAAGGGCTCGGTCCAGACCGTCATCCAGCTCGACCAGCAGAGCGCGCTGCGGCTGACCACGGCGCGCTACTACACGCCCTCGGGCAAGTCTGTGCAGGCGGGCGGGATCGATCCCGACATTATCGTGCCGCAGCTGTCGGACCCCGACTACAAGGACCGGCCGACCGTTCGCGAGGCGGACCTCCGCCGCCACCTGATCGCGCAGAACAAGGTCGACGACAAACTGCTGGAGAAGGACGAGACGGTCGATCCGCGCTTCAGCCTGACCGCCGCCGAGCTCGAGAAGAAGGGGGTCAAGGACTTCCAGCTCGACTATGCGGTCAAGTCGCTGAAGCGGCTCGCCGCGGGGCCGACGGGGCTTCCCAAGGCGCGCTGATGGACGCTCGGACGGGTGCGCTGACGATGGACCGGACGGGGCCGCTGCGGCTGGCGCAATGGCTGGCGCTGGCGGTGCCCGGCGGGCTTCTGCTCGGCGCCCTTGGCTCGCAGCACATCGGCGGGCTCAACCCGTGCGAGATGTGCTATTGGCAGCGCTGGCCGCACATGGCGGCGGTGGCGCTTGCCGGCCTGTCCTTCCTCCTGCCGAGGCAGACCCGCGCTTTGGTGCTGCTCGCCGCTCTCGCCATCGCGGCATCCGGCGCCATCGGCGTCTTCCACGCCGGCGTCGAACAGGGCTGGTGGGAAGGGCTGACGACCTGCTCGACCGTCGCCAGCGGCGCGAACTCGGACGAGCTGCTCAAGAACATCCTGGCGACTCCGCTGATCCGCTGCGACCAGATCCAGTGGAGCTTCCTTGGCCTGTCCATGGCCGCCTGGAACGCCGTCATCTCCCTCTTTTCCGCCGGAGCGATCTTATGGCTGAGCCGCAAGCGCTGACCCCTTCGTGGAAGCCGGGCGACCGCGCGCCCGACATGCATTCGATGCTGCGCGTCGACCATGCCGGCGAATATGGCGCCACCCGCATCTATGCCGGGCAACTGGCGGTGCTGCGCGGATCGTCGCCCGCCGCGCATCTCGTCACCCACATGGCGGCGCAGGAGGAACGGCACCTTGCCCGCTTCAACCAGCTGCTGACCGAACGGCAGGTGCGGCCGACCCTGCTGCAGCCCTTGTGGCATGTCGGCGGCTTCGCGCTCGGCGCCATGACCGCACTGATCAGCGAGAAGGCCGCCATGGCCTGCACCGAGGCGGTCGAGACCGAGATCGACCGCCATTATGCCGAGCAGCTGGAGGAACTCGGCGACCGGGACCCCGAGCTTGCCGCCGACATCCGCCAGTTCCAGGCCGAGGAACTGGAGCATCGCGATACGGCGCGCGAGCATGGTGCGCTGGAGGCCGCCGGTTACCCGGTGCTGAGCTTCGCCATTCGCTCCATCTGCAAGGTGGCGATCGCCGCCTCCAAGCGGATCTGACCCAAGGAACGTGTCCCCGCTCCCGTGCGCTGAAGCGCTTGAAAGGACGAGATTATGAAGACCCGACTCAGTCTTGCGCTCGGCGCCCTTGCAGCTAGCGGCTTCGCCGCCGCGCTTCCGGCGACTGCCCAGCAGGCTCAGCCGCAGCTGCGCACGCGCGAGATCATCGTGTTCGGCAACGATCCCTGCCCGCGCGCCACCGACGATGAAGTGGTAGTCTGCGCCCGGCGCCCCGAGAAGGACCGCTTCCGCCTGCCAGAGGCGCTGCGCCCGACCGGCCCGCCCCAGCTGAGCCAGAGCTGGTCGGCCCGCTCCAAGGCGCTGGCGACGGTCGGCCAGACGGGTCCGGGCAGCTGTTCCGGCGTCGGCCCGGCGGGCACGGACGGCTGCGCGCTCAAGGAAATCCAGCAGGGCGTCGCCGAACGGACCGAGCAGGACACGGCCGACACGGCGCCGGAGTGATCACCGCGACTAGCTGAAGCTTGCCGGCGGCGGTTCCCGCGTGAACTGCCGCAGCTCGCTCACGTCGTGGGCGCAGAAGATGCGGATCCCGCTTTGCTCCAGCGACAGGCGCCGCAGCCGCTCCTGATTGGCGAGGCGCGCTTCCCGGTCCACTTCCATCATCCACTGGTAGAAGCGCATGCCCGGCGGGCATTCGCGCCGCGGCCGGCCGACTTCGCCGCGGAAGAAATAGGCGTCCCCAGCGTGGAGCAGCCAGCCGGTGCCGGTGTCGACCGCGACCGCCGAATGGCCCCAGGTGTGCCCGGCGAGCGGCACCAGCAAGATCTCGGGCGGCAGGCCGGCAAGGTCGCGAACGGCATCGAAGCCCATCCACGGCTCGCCGCGCCCCGCCGGATAGAGCGCCCACTTCTCCACCTCGTCCCATTGCTGAGGGCGATAGCGGCGGGTGCCGACGAAGGCGCCGCCGCGGCCCTCGTCCGCCACTTCCTTCTCGCGTGCGAGCAGGTGGACGGTCGCCTGCGGAAAGTCCTCCAGCCCGCCGGCATGGTCGAAGTCCAGATGGGTGACGAGGATGTGCCGGACGTCGGCGGGATCATGGCCGAGCGCCCTGACCTGCGCCGCGGCGGTCTCCTCCTCCCGGAACTGGGGCTGGTTGAGGAAGCGGAAGAAGCCGGCGATTCGGCCGTGATGGGCCGCGTCCTTGCGCCCGAAACCGGTGTCGACCAGCACCAGCCCATGCTGGTCGGTTTCGATCAGCAGGCAGTGGCAGACGACATGGCCATGGACGAGCCCGCGGCTGGTGCCATCGAACAGGCGCCCACCCCATGGGCAGCAGGTTCCGCAATTGAGGTGGTGGATACGCATGGCTTCGGTCCCCTTCCGCCCGCCAACGTCCCCCGCCGCGAAGCGGGGCCGGAAGTTGCGCGGACGGAACGGCTTGCGGGTGCGAGCCGTTTGCGGGCGACAGGAGGAACTTTGCTCATGCGTACCGACCCCAGCGGCACCCTCACCACCCTGACGCGGCTCGGCTTTGCCGCGCGCGGTCTGCTCTACCTGGTGATCGGCTTCCTGGTCCTGCGCACCGGCCGGACGGAAGATCCGGCGGGCGCGCTGGCGGTGGTGGCCGAGGGCGGCGGACGCACCCTTCTCTATCTGATCGTCGCCGGTCTGCTCGGTTATGGCCTGTGGCGGCTGTCGGATGCGGCCTTCAACATCGAGCGGCACGAGCAGGGCTCCAAGGGGCTGCGCGAGCGGATTGGCGCGGCGGCGAGCGGCATCAGCCACCTCTTCCTCGCTTGGCAGGCGGTGCGGCTGCTGCGCGGCACCGGCGGCAGTGGCAGTGGCGGGACGCAGGAAGGCGCACAGACCGCGCTCCAGCTTCCGGGCGGTCAGCTGATGGTCGCCGTGGCGGGGCTGGTCCTGCTCGCGGTCGGGCTGATCCAGTTCAAGAAGGCCTGGAACGCGGAATTCCTTAAGCATCTGGAGCCGGGGATCGCCAGCCAGCCCTGGGCGCGCTGGACCGGGCAGGGTGGCTATGCCGCGCGCGGGCTGGTGTTCCTGATCAGCGGCGGCTTCCTGTTCGCGGCCGGCTTCAAGGAGCAGTCGAGCGAGGCCGGCGGAATGGCCGAGGCACTCGCCTGGCTGAGCCCGCCGTGGGATGCGGTGGTGGCGATCGGCTTCATCATGTTCGGACTCTACAGCCTGATCGAGGCGCGGTTCCGGGTGCTTAACGACGTTCCGGTCGAGGGGCTGGCGCGGCAGGCGCGGAGCAAGCTGCCGGTCTGATCCGGCCTCTTGGGCAAACGGCACCTAAGCGCCGGAAAAGACCGGAGAAGCTTGCTTCCTCCTGTCCGTGAACATATATCGAACATCATGGCGCAGCTCGACACTCGCGAGAAGCTTGGGATCCTCGCGGACGCGGCCAAATATGACGCGAGCTGCGCCTCGTCGGGCACGTCCAAGCGCAACAGCGTCGGTGGCAAGGGCATCGGCTCGACCGAAGGCATGGGCATTTGCCACGCCTATGCCCCGGACGGGCGCTGCATCAGCCTGCTCAAGATCCTGCTGACCAACAGCTGCATCTTCGACTGCCATTATTGCATCAACCGCAAGAGCTCGAACGTGCGGCGCGCGCGCTTCACGGCGCAGGAAGTCGTCCAGCTCACCCTCGCCTTCTACAAGCGCAACTATATCGAGGGGCTGTTCCTCTCCTCGGGCATCATCGCTTCGTCCAACTATACGATGGAGCAATTGGTCGAGGTGGCGCGGAGCCTGCGCGAGGACCATGATTTCCGCGGCTACATCCACCTCAAGACCATTCCCGACGCCGATCCCGAACTGGTGCGGCTGGCCGGCCTCTACGCCGACCGCGTCTCGATCAACGTCGAGCTTCCGACCGCGAGCGGGCTGAAGCGCCTGGCGCCAGAGAAGAGCGAGCCCCAGATCGAAGGCGCGATGCTCGGCATGAAAGGGGCGATCGAGGACGGGAAGGACGCCAGGAAGAAGTATCGTTCGGCGCCGAGCTTCGCCCCGGCCGGCCAGTCGACCCAGATGATCGTCGGGGCCGATGCCGCGACCGACGGCGACATCGTCCGCAAGGCGAGCACGCTCTACGACCGGTTCAGCCTTCGCCGGGTCTATTATTCGGCCTTCTCGCCTATTCCCGACGCCAGCGCGGTGCTGCCGCTGCAGCGTCCGCCGCTGATGCGCGAACATCGGCTCTACCAGTCCGACTGGCTGATGCGCTTCTACGGCTTCAAGCCCGAGGAGGTGGTCAGCGCGGCCGAGCCCGACGGCATGCTCCCGCTCGACATCGACCCGAAGCTCGCCTGGGCGCTCAAGTTCCGCGAACATTTTCCGGTCGACGTGAACCGCGCCAGCCGCGAGCAATTGCTGCGCGTGCCGGGGCTCGGCACCAAGGCAGTCGAGCGCATCCTGAAGTCGCGCCGCTTCCGCACCTTCACGCTCGACGACGTCGCTCGGCTGACGGTCAGCGTCGCCAAGATCCGGCCGTTCATCGTCACCAGCGACTGGCGGCCGACCCTGCTGACCGACAAGGCCGACCTCAAGCGCTGGATCAAGCCGGAGAAGAACCAGCTCGAGCTGTTCGCGGCCTGACGGCTTGTAATTTTTACACCAAATAGGCGATAAAGGCCCGATGCTCGCGATGTCTGCTCCCCGCTTGTCGCGCCGCGCTGCTTCGGGCTGCTTCGACCACGTTTCCTGAACAACTGGACGAAGTGGACGATATGCCTTTTTCGGCGTTTCTTCCTTCATGAGCGATGCCAATGGCCGAAGCGGCAACCCGGCCGACCTGTTTGCCCCGGCCCACGGGCTGAGCGGCCGCGCGGGCGTGCTGCTGCCGGACGGTCCGCAGATCGACCCGCTCAAGATCATCCTCGACGAGGCGGACGATTTCGACGGCTGGCGCGATGCCGCGCGCGAGCTGGTGATGGCCGGCGTGCCGCCGATGGGCGTCTATTGGCAGGTGCGTGGAGAGGATGGCGAATTGTTCGGCAGCGAGGGCGCGCCGCCGCCGGCCGGGGGCGAGCCGATGTTCTCGGTGCCCAAGCCGTTCATCGACCTCGCCAGGGCGGCGATCTGCCATTCCGACCCGCAGCGCTTCGCCCTGCTCTACACCATGCTGTGGAAGCTGAAGGGCAATCGCCGCGCGCTGGAGGATCGCGCCGACCCGCTGGTCGACCGGCTGGAACGCCTCGCCAAGGAAGTGCGCCGCGACGCGCACAAGATGCACGCGTTCGTCCGCTTCCGCGAGGTGGAGGAGGAAGGCGCCACCCGCTTCGTCGCCTTCTTCGAGCCCGACCATCATATCGTCCGGCGCGAGGCGGGCTTCTTCGTCCGACGCTTCGCGACCATGCGCTGGTCGATCCTCACTCCCGCGCTCTCCATCCACTGGGACCCGGCCACGGAGACCCTCAGCGAAGGACCGGGGGCGAGCCGTGCTGACGCGCCCGACGGCGACCCGCTCGAGGAGACGTGGCGGACCTACTACGCCAGCATCTTCAACCCGGCGCGCCTCAAGGTGAAAGCGATGCTGAAGGAGATGCCCAAGAAATACTGGCGCAACATGCCCGAGACCGCGCTCGTTGCCCCCCTGATCGCGGGGGCGCGGGCACGGGAGCTGGAGATGATCGAACGGGCCAGGAGCCAGCCCAAGCCGGGCGGCAACATCGACGCGGCCTGGGCCGCGCTGCGCGAGGAGGCCGGCTCCTGTACCCGCTGTGACCTCTACAAATGCGGTACGCAGACGGTGTTCGGCGAAGGTCCGCTCGACGCGCGAATCCTGTTCGTCGGCGAGCAGCCGGGCGACCAGGAGGATCTGGCCGGACGACCCTTCGTCGGGCCGGCGGGACAATTGTTCGATGCCGCGCTGGAGAAGGCGGGCATCGATCGCTCGACCACCTACGTCACCAATGCGGTCAAGCACTTCAAGTTCGTCCTGCGTGGCAAGAAGCGCATCCATTCCAAGCCCGACACCGCCGAGATCGAGGCCTGCCGCTGGTGGCAGGAACAGGAACGCGCCCTGATCCGCCCGCCGCTGACGGTCGCGCTCGGAGCGACGGCGGCGCGCTCGCTGACCGGCAAGACCCTGACCATCACCAAGGCGCGCGAGGCGCCATTGGTGCTGGCCGACGGTAGCGAATGCTGGGTGACGATCCACCCCAGCTTCCTGCTCCGCATCCCCGAGGAAGAGCGCCGCCGCGAGGAGCGGGCGCGCTTCGTCGAAGATCTGGTGCGGATCCGCGAACGGATGGAGGCGCTGGCCTAGAACTCCGCCTTCAGGCTCAACCGCGCCGTGCGGGGCGCGCCCGGGGCGATGTTGTTGTCGTTGTGGGCGGTCGGGAAATAGTCGCGGTTGGTGATGTTCTCGACGTTGAGCTGCGCTTCGATGCCCCTGGTCACCTTGTAGTAGAGGGCACCGTCGAGCCGGGCGTAGCCGGGGAGGACGGTGGCGGTGCTGACCGGGCCCGAACCGCCGAGCGAGGCAAAGCTCTTCGAGCGGGCAAGCAGGCCGAGACCGGCGGCGAAGTCGCGTGTCGCCTGATATTTGGTCCACAGCGAGACGCTGTGCCTCGGCACCAGCGGCACGGTGCGGCCGGCCGGGGCCGCGGAGGTGGTGCGGCGGATCTCGCTGTCCTGCCAGGCATAGCCGGCCGACACCTGCAGCCGCGACGCGACGCTCCGCTCGAGCCCCAGCTCCAGCCCGCGGGTGCGGGTGGCGCCCGTCAGCAGGTTCGGCTGGCCCACGATCGGGTTCGGCGCCTGCGTGTTCTTCCGATCGAGCTGGTAAAGGGCGGCGGTGGCGAGCAGGCCGTCGAGCAGCTCCCACTTGGCGCCCGCCTCGATATTGTCGAACCGCTCGGGCTTGAGCGCCGCGCTGGCCTGGGTCAGCCCGCCGAACTGGTCGCCGGACTGGGGCAGGTAAGAGCGCGAGTAGCTGGTGTAGAGGGACAGGTTGCGACGCGGCTTCAGCACCAGGCCGAGCCGCGGGGACACCAGCTCGTCGGTTCGGGCGAAGGTCGGAACGGCCGTGCGCTCGTCCTCCACCTTGAGGCGGAACCGGTCGAAGCGAACACCAGCGACCAGCTCCAGCCACTGTGCTGGCTTGATCTGCGTCTGGAGATAGGCGGCGGCAACGGTGGCGCGAGTGCGGTTGTCGGCGTCGCTGGAAGAGCGGAAGAAGGCCAGCGTCCTTTCGACGGTCGGGTCGGCGAGAGTGGTGCTGCCGGCGCCGGTAGCGGACAGGCGCTGGTTGCGGCTCTTCTGCCGCCCGAGTTCGAAACCGGCCAGCCAGGTCTGGTCGATCCCGGCGAGATTGCCGTCCCACACGAGGTCCGTCTGGCTGATCAGGTTCCGGCGGTCGTTGCGGCTGCTGTAGGCGCCGAGCGAAACCGTGCCGCTGTTGGCGTTCGAGCTTGGGAAGACGTTGACGTAGAATTTGTCATAATCGGCCAATTGCGTCCGGTGGCGGAGCAGCAGGTTGGCGCCGAACTTCTGTTCGACGGCCAAAGTGGCGATCTGAACGTCGGCGTCGGAATAGCTGTTGTCCGGGTCCCCGAAGAAGTCGCGGTCGAAACCTTCAAGCGGCCGGCGGTTGACCGAAGGGATGCCGCGGTCGGTGGTCCGGCGATCGTGGAAATATTCGTACGAGAGATCGACCCGGGTATCGGCGCCGGGCTGCCAGCCGAGCGTCGGGTTGATGCCATAGCGCTTGAGGTCGACGTCGCGACGGAAGCTGTCGCCATATTCCCACACGCCGTTGACTCGCAGGCCGAGCGCGCCGCCGAGGCGGACGTTGTCGTCGCCGGTGACCCGGGTGCCGCCTTCGCTGTCGTGGCTGATGATGAACTGGCGATCATCACTGAGACCGGCACGCTTGGTCACGCGGTTGATCACGCCGCCGCCGCCGCCGCGACCGAAGATCATCGCGTTCGGCCCCTTGAGCACCTCGACCCGGTCGAGGTTGTAGAAGTCGCGGAAATATTGGGCGTCGTCGCGCAGGCCGTCGACGAAGAAGTCGGCGGTGGTGTTGTTGCCGCGAAGCGTCAGCTGGTCGCGGTTGGCCTCGCCGGTGCCGGGGGTCGCGCCGGGCACGAACATCAGAAGGTCGGCGACCGAGCGAAGCGACTGATCCTCGATCTGCGCTTCGGACACGATCGAGATCGCCTGCGGAATGTTGCGGAGCGGCGTGCTGGTCTTGGTCCCGGTGATGGTCGATTTGACCCCATATTCATCGCGGCTGCCGGTGACGGTGATGACCTGCGCGGCATCCTGCTCGCCGGTCCCGGTCCCGGTCCCGGTCACGCCGGTCGCGACTTCCTTGCCCGCGGCAAGGCTAGGCATC
Source organism: Sphingomonas sp. LHG3406-1 (assembly GCF_029637485.1). GTDB lineage: Bacteria > Pseudomonadota > Alphaproteobacteria > Sphingomonadales > Sphingomonadaceae > Sphingomicrobium. Next base: position 2,365,565 of record NZ_CP069128.1, read on the forward strand.
GCAGGCACGACGAGGAGGGTGGCGCCAGCAAGGGCGCGAGCAAGGCTACGCACGGGTGTTTTCCTTCGAAAGGTCGGAATCGTTTCGGTGCGAGCTTGCTAAAGCTAATGCGAGTTATTCGCAATAACCGGTGACGCGGTCATCGGGATTGTTCATCGAACATGTAGCTTTAAGCGAGCGGCTCGCTAGATCTCGCCGCGCCCGCGCACCGCAACCTGCGACCGTTCGTTCATGGCGGCGTCGTAGGTGGCGATGAGGCCGTCGAAGCAGTCGCGAAACGCCTGCGCCTCGGTCCGGAAGGGAATGTCGCCACCTTCCGTCACTGCGGGCGCGAGCAGCGCGTCGAGGTGGCGGTTAAGGGCCTCGCGGCGGTCCCCCGCCCGTTCCAGGTCAAGCATTAGGCGCTGCACGATCCCGTGCCGCTCGCCCCAGATGCGGAGCCAGTGGGCGCCTTGTTCGCCGTATCGACGAAGCCATACGATTTGCGGGTCGGTGGGGTCGATCTCGTCGAGGGAGGCGAGGACGACGCGGGTGCGTTCGGTGAGCAGCTGCTGGAAGGCGCGCCAGCGATCGTCGCGCCAGCGCCGCCGCCATTCGTCCGACAGACGGTCGCGGCCCTCCGGAAAGAGGAAGCGGTCGGCGAAGATGGGATGGTCGAACACCAGCTCGCGAAGCTCCGGAAGCTCGCAATAGATGGCCATCTCGGTAAAGGTGCTCGCCTCCCGCTCGTTGCGGAAGGTGATCGCCTCCAGCGTCGCGAGGTTGCAGTCGGCAAGATAGGGCATGGTCGCCGAATGGTAGATCTCGTGCAGGTAGCGAAGGTCGCGGATCGCGGGATTGTCATAGTCGACCAGCATCACCCCGCCCCACCACGGCGAGAAGTGGGTCCATTCGATGCGCTGCTCGGACGCCCGGTAGAAGAAGCGGGGCAGGCGGGCGAAGCGCTCGACGATGCGCGCGACCAGGCCGCCGCCCTCGTGGCTGCGCCGCACCGGGCCATCGCTCCACAGCGACAGAACGAAGTCGTGGATCTCGCCGCGGGTGGCGAGCGGGACCAGGCTATCGCGCTGCATCGACCAGCCCGGCCATGGTCGGCGTGAGGCAGAGGCGGACCACGCGCTCGGCCGGCGAACCGCGCCACAGGCTCTGCGCCAGCGCCGGCTGATCCGCACTGGCCGGCGCGGTGCCGAGCAGCATCACGTCCGCCGCCTCCAGCCGCACCCCGAGGGCCTCGCCGCAGCGGCGGGCGGCTTCCTCCTGGATCGAGCGGTAGCGGCGCGGAAGCGCCTGGCAGTCGTGAGCACGCATCATCGCCGTTCCCCAGGCAAGCGACAGGAGGTTCTTGAACCAGCGGTTGCCGAACAGGCTGGGCCGCTCGTCCCTAGCGAAGACTCCGCCAACGCGGTGGTAGTAGCCACCGAACGGTTTCGAATGGCTGAAGACGAAGGCGGGGATGTTGGGGGCATCGAGCGACACGCGAAAGTCGCGCGCGACGCTGCCGACATAGGTGAGGTCGGGGATGAGCTCGACCTCCGGCCGCGCGTCGGCAAGGGCGGCAACGAAGGCTTCGAACTGCGGCCAGACGGCGCCGTCGATCGCGGACGGCTGGCTCAGCCAGAATTGCGCGTGGGGCGGGACGGCGTCGACCGCTTCCTGCCAGCGGCTGCGGTCGTGGCGGACGATTGGCAGTGACAGCGACGCGGCGAAGGCCGGGAAGCCCTCATATTCGCCGTCGAAGAGGTGGACCGACGGCACCCGCCCGGCCGCCCGGCAGTTCGCGGCATATTCGCTCATCAGCTTGAAGATGCCCTCGCTCGCCCCGGCGGTGGGGTAGGCGAAGGGGAAGGCGGCAGGATCGTGCGTGACGAGCGGCTTCGACCAATCGCGCCAGCCTTCGAGATAGGCCTCGTGCATCTGGTCCTGCTTCTGCGTCCACGCCTCGCGGTAGAGGTCGAGCAGGCCTTCGCGATCGCCGTCGAACAGGCCTTCGAGGGCGGCCTCGCTTTCCGGCATGACCAGCGAATAGATGGTGCCGCTGCCGCCGGCGCGGAGCAGCGCCGCCTTGCGCACGGCATCGGTATAAGCGGGAAGGTCGGGCACGTTCATTCGGCGGCGAGCAACTGTTCGGCCCCGCCGAGGTCGACCGAAACGATCCGGCTGACGCCCTTCTCGACCATGGTCACGCCGTAGAGCCGGTGCATCCGGCTCATGGTCACGGCATTGTGGGTGACGATCAGGTAGCGCGTGTCGGTCTCGGCGGTCATGCGGACGAGGAGGTCGCAGAAGCGCTCGACATTGGCATCGTCCAGCGGCGCGTCGACTTCGTCGAGCACGCAGATGGGCGAGGGCTTGGTCAGGAAGAGCGCGAAGATGAGCGCGACGGCGGTCAGCGCCTGCTCGCCGCCCGAGAGGAGGGTGAGCGCGGTGAGGCGCTTGCCCGGCGGCTGGGCCATGATCTCGAGCCCCGCCTCGAGCGGATCGTCGCTGTCGATCAGGGCGAGGTGGGCCTGCCCGCCGTCGAACAAGGTGGTGAAGAGGCTGCGGAAGTGGCGGTCGACGGCTTCGAAGGCGGCGAGCAGCCGAACGCGGCCCTCGCGGTTGAGGCTGCCGATCGAGCCGCGCAGGCGGTGGATGGCTTCCTGCAATTCGTCTCGCTCGGCGGCGCCCTGAAGGCGCGCCGCCTCGAGCTCGGCCAGCTCCTGTTCGGCGACGAGGTTGACCGGCCCGATCCGCTCGCGGTCGGCGGAAAGGCGCTCGAGGCTGGCGCTTTCGGCGCTGGCATCGGTGAGGTCCTGGGGATCGAAGCCAAGCTTCTGCGGCAGGAGCGGGGGCGGGCATTCGAACTTCTCGCCGCAGACCCGGCCATATTCGATCCGCCGCGCAACCTGGCCCTCGGCGCGGGCGGCGGCGGCGGCGCGGGTCTCGCGGGCGGAAGCCATGGCTTCGTTGGCGCGGGCGAGGGCGGCGCCGACCTCGGCCAGCGCGGTCTCCGCCTCCCGCTCGGCGGTGAGGGCGGCGCTGAGCAGGGCGCCCGAGCCGGCAGCGGCCTGTTCGATTCGCGCGACTTCGCCGGTCAGGCGCTCGGGCTCCTGCTCCAGCGCGGCGCGTTCAGCGGCGATGCGCTCTCCGCGGACAGCGGTGTCCTCGACCCGGCGCTCGGCCGCGGCGGCGCGTTCCTTCCACGCCGCCTGCTCGCCCGCGGCGGCGAGCTGGCGGTCGCGATCGGCGGCGGCGGCGCGGGCCGCGGTGGCGAGGTCGGCGCGGCGGTCGGCCAGCTGACGCCCGCGCTCGGCGGCGGCGGCCCGGGCTTCGGCGACCGCGCCGGCGAGGAGGTCTTCGGCAGGAAGGGCGGCGAGGACGGCTTCGGCTTCGCGGACGGCGGAAACGGCGGCCGCAACGACCGGGGCGAGTTCGGTGAGGCGCTTCTCGAGCGACTCGCGCTGCTGCGCCTGGCGATCGGCGGCGGCGGCGGCGCTATCCTCGTCGCGGCGGGCCTGGCGGAGCCGTGCTTCGGCCTGGGCCAGCGCCGAGCGCGCACTGTCGATGGCGCGGGCGGCGGCGACGACCCGCGCGGCCGCCTGCTCGTGCGCGGCCCTGGCCTCGTCATGCGCCTGGGCGAGGGCGGGGAGGTCGGCGCGCAGGGCGGCGAGGCGGTTGGCGCGCTCCAGCCGCTCGGCCGCCGCCGAGCCCGTGCCGCTGCTGACGAAGCCGTCCCAGCGCCGCATCCGCCCTTCGCGGGTGACCAGCCGCTGCCCGACCTTGAGCGGTTGCCCCTCGTCCGCGTCCGCCACCCCGATCTGGGCGAGGCGGCGGGCAAGCTCGGCCGGCGCCTCGACCCTGGTGGCGAGCGATATGAGCCCGTCGGCGAGCGGCGGATCGGCGGCGTCGGCCGCCACCCCCGCCCAGCCGCGATCGCCGTCGGCACCGACGGGGGCGCCGAGATCGTCACCGAGCGCCGCGGCAAGGGCCTTCTCGAAACCCGGCGCGACCGTGAGCTGCGCCAGCACGCCGCGGCCCGGGGCGGAGGACAGGGCCCGGTCGAGGGCGGCGATCTCACTCGTCGCAGCGCCATGCGCCGCGCGAGCCTGGGACAGGCGGAGGTCGGCGGCGTCGCGGGCGGTTCCGGCCTCGACCCGCTCCTTCTCGGCGCTTGCGATCGCCTGTTCGGCCGCCGCGCCGGCTTCGGTCGCAGTCTCGACCGCGGCCTTGGCGGCCGCCACCTGATCCGCCAGCGCATCGCCGCTGCCAAGCGCCGCCAGCGCCCGCTCCAGTCCGTCGCGCTCGTTGTTCAGCCGGGCCTGGTGGCTGCGGGCCGCGTTGAGGGCGGCGACCGCCACCTGCCGTTCGGCGCGCAGTGCGGCTTCGCGGGTGAGGAGGGCGGCGAGCGCCGCTTCGGCCGCGCGATTCTCCTCTTCCGCTCTGTTGAGGGCGATGGCGAGTTCGGCCTGACGGCTGTCGCCCGCCGCAAGCCGCCAGGCGATCGCCTCCATCTCCGCGGCGAGGGCGGCGATCGCCTGCTGGGCATCCTGCCGGAGCGCGGCTTCGCGGCTGCGTTCGGTGGCGAGCTGGGCGGCGAGGCGGTCGAGCTCGACCAGCCGACGCCGCGCCGTGTCGAGCGAGGCGCGGGCGGTGGCCAGCCGGTGGGCGAGTTCCTGCCCTTCCTCGCGGGCATGGGTCGCGGCCTGCCGCCGCTCGGCGACCAGTGCGGCGCCGGCGGCCTGCGCGGCCTGGGCCTCGTCGAGCTTGCGGGAGAGGAGCGCGACCTCGGCCATGGCGGCATCGGCCTCGCGCCCGGCGGCGACCGCAGCGGCATCGGCCTCGGCCCAGCGGCTGTAGAGGAGGCGGCCCTCGGCGAGCCTGATCCGCTCGGTCAGCGCCCGGTAGCGTTCGGCTGCGCGGGCCTGGCGCTTCAGGGCCGAGACGCGCTGCTCCTGGTCGCCGAGCAGTTCGTCGAGCCGCTGGAGATTGGCTTCGGTCGCGCGGAGCTTCTGTTCGGCATCCTTGCGGCGGACGTGGAGGCCCGCGATGCCCGCCGCTTCCTCGAGCATCTGGCGGCGTTCGGCCGGCTTGGCGGCGATCACCGCGCCGATCCGGCCCTGGCTGACGAGGGCAGGGGAGTGGGCGCCGGTGGCGGCGTCGGCGAACAGCAGGGCGACGTCCTTCTGGCGGACGTCGCGGCCGTCGATCCGGTAGGCCGAACCGGCGCCCCGTTCGATCCGGCGGGTGACCTCGCTCTCGTCGGAATCACGCTCGACCAGCAGCGACACTTCGGCGAAGTCGCGGGCCGGCCGCTGCGCGGTGCCGGCGAAGATGACGTCCTCCATGCCGCCGCCGCGAAGCGACTTGGGGCTGCCTTCGCCCATCACCCAGCGGAGGGCTTCCAGAAGGTTCGACTTGCCGCAGCCGTTGGGACCGACGACGCCCGTCAGCCCCGGCTCGATCCGAAGGTCGGCCGGTTCGACGAAGCTCTTGAAGCCGGTCAGCTTGAGGCGGCGGAACCGCACCTTGGTCACTCCCCCCGGAGGTGAAAGGCGCGCGCGCTGATCAGGTCAGAGCGCGCCCCTGATGGCTTCCTCCAGCGCGGCCCAGTTGGTCTGGCCCGAGCCCGGCTTCACCTCCTCGCCGTTGACGAGGAAGGTCGGAGTGCCCGGAATGTCGTAGCTGGACGAGGCGTCGCTGTTCATCTGCACCAGCCGGTCGATCTCCGCCTGGTTGGCGAGGCACTGGCTGGTCCGGCCCGACGGCAGGCCGCGCTGGGCCGCCCATTCCTGGATTCCGGCAAGCTGCGCCATGCGCTGGAACTGCTGCGCCGGGGGCTGGTTCTGGAGGCCCTGAAGCTCGGCCTCGGGCACCGCCTGGATGCGGTCGAAGAAATTCTTCTGCTCCGCATACATGCCATTGGTGAGGGCGAAGAATTGCGGGGTCGCGCCGGCGCAGCGGGTGACCAGCGACATGGTGATGTCGAGCGAGTCGCGCACGAAGTTGCGGAATTCGAAGCTGACGTTGCCGGTCTTCACATATTGCTCGACCAGCTTCGGTTCGTCGGTGGTCGCGAATTCTGCGCAGACGTGGCAGCTCATCGAGCCGAACTCGACCACCTTCACCTTGGCCTGCGGGTTGCCCATCAGCATGCCGCCCTCGGTGGTCTGGGTGACCAGCTTGGACCAGTCGCCGTTCGGGGCCTGGACCGGCGCGACGGCCGGGCTGTCGTTCTGCGCCGCGGGCTGCTGGTTGCAGGCCGTTGCACCGAGCGCGAGCAAGCTGGCCGCAGCGGCAAGAAAACGCTTGTTCATAAGTCCTGATCACTCCGTGAGGCGGGTTTTCCTAAGGTGAAGGGAGCGGCGACGATGGTCGGCGGACCTTCGGCCGCGGCGATCTTGCCCGCAAGGCTTTCGAGCATGGTGCGAAGCTCGGGATCGGCGATCTCGCGCAGGCCGTCGCCGAGCTCGCGCGGGACGGGGACGGGGCGCGGGCGCTCGGGCCTGGGCGCGGCCTTGATGCCGGCGGTGCCCTGGCGGAAGACGATCTTCGCCACCGCCTCGTAGCCGAAGAAGAGGTTGACCCGCTCCATGATCATCGGCGCGAGATGCTGGATCAGCGGGGCGTGGGCGCCCTGGACGGCGAGGGTCAGCGTCCCGCCGCTCTTCTTGCCGGCGGGGAAGCGGATCGATTCGGGGGTGGAGACCTTGGCGTAGCGCTCGCCGACGATCTCGCCCCAACGGGCGACCACCGCCCCCTGGACGAAGCCGAAGCGCTTGAAGGCGACCCCCCCGATGTCGAGCGCAAGCTCGCCGGCCGCGCGGGCGCGGCCCTGGCGCGGCGCCTCGGTCGGCGTGGTGGGCTTTTTCTTCGACATCGCGGCGGGTCATGCCATAGCCAGGGCATGGACGCTACCGCGGCGGGGCTGCTGCTCGACCATTATCGCCGGCACAAGCGCGACCTGCCGTGGCGGGAGGAGCCGCGGGTGCCCTATCGCACCTGGCTGAGCGAGGTGATGCTGCAGCAGACGACGGTGGCGACGGTCACCCCGCGCTTCCTCCGCTTCCTCCATCGCTGGCCGACGGTCGAGGCACTGGCGGCCGCGAGCGACGAGGAGATCCTCGGCGAATGGGCGGGGCTCGGCTATTATGCGCGGGCCCGCAACCTCATCGCCTGCGCCCGTGCGGTGGCGGCACGCGGCGGCTTTCCGGAGACCGAGGCGGAGCTGCGCAAGCTGCCGGGGCTCGGCGCCTATACGGCGGCGGCGGTGGCCGCGCTTGCCTTCGGCGAGGATGCGGTGCCGCTCGACACCAACGTCGAGCGCGTGGTGGCGCGGATGTTCGGCATCGCCGACCGGCGGGCGCTGCCCGAGGCTGCCAGCGGCTGGTTTCCGGCCGGCGCGCATGGCGCTTTCGCCGAAGCGCTGATGGACCTCGGCGCCGCCATCTGCCGCCCGAGGGCGCCGCGCTGCGATGCCTGCCCGGTTGCGGCGCACTGCGCGGCGCGGGCGCTCGGGACTCCCGAGCTGTTCCCGGCACCCAAGGTGAAGAAGGAGCGGCCGCATCGTTTCGGCCTCGCCTGGTGGGTGCGCCGGGGTGACGACGTCTGGCTGGTGCGAAGGCCGGAATCGGGGCTTCTCGGCGGCATGGCCGCCTTGCCCGGACCGGAGTGGAGCGAGCAACGGCCCGCGGCCAATCCGCTCGCCATCCACCGCCATGGCTTCACCCATTTCACCCTCGACCTGATGGTTGTGCCGAAAGCCGAGCCGCCGGCCAGCGAAGGCTGGTGGCAGCCGCTCGACCGGCTGGCCGAGGCCGGGCTGCCGACCCTCTATCGCCGTGCCGCCGAAGCGGCGCTGGCCGCCGAACGGGAGCCGCGCCTTGCCGCCTGACGTCTTCTTCTCCGGACCCGGGCTCGACCGGGCGGACGCAGCGCGGGGCGAGCCGGCGACCCTCGAAGCCTTCGCCCGGTCGCCACAGGCGCGGCAACTCGCCTGGGCGGACGGGCTGCCGGCGCTGGACGCCGGCGGGCGCCTCTGCTGGGAGCCGGTGACCGAGCCCGCATTGTTCCTCGGGCTCGACGGCGACACGCCCTGCTTTTCGCCAATCGGGGCCGGCGGCGGCGACCTTCGCGCCCAGTTCGGCGCGCTCGCCCACCTGTCGGCGGCGGAAGCGCCGACTTTCGCGGCCGCCACCAGCCTTGCCTCCTGGCACCGCCGTCACGGCTATTGCGCGGCCTGCGGCCAGCCGAGCGCGATCGTCCGCGGGGGCTGGTCGCGCCAGTGCGGCGCCTGCGGGACCGAACATTATCCGCGGGTCGATCCGGTAGTCATCATGCTTGCCGAGCATGACGGGCGGGTGCTGCTCGGCCGCCAGCCGCGCTTTCCGCCGCACCGCTATTCGGCGCTGGCGGGGTTCGTCGAGGTCGGCGAGAGCCTGGAGGCGGCGGTCGCGCGCGAGCTGTTCGAGGAAGCGGGCGTGCGCGCGACGAACGTCCGCTATGTCGCAAGCCAGCCCTGGCCTTTCCCGTCGTCGCTGATGATCGCCTGCCTGGCGAGCGTCGGAGACGAGGCGCTGACGATCGATCATGCCGAGCTGGAGGATGCCCGCTGGTTCTCCCGCGACGCGGTCGCTGCGGCGATGGCGGGCGATGCGGACGCGAGCTTCATCGCGCCGCCTCCCTTCGCCATCGCGCACAGCCTCCTGGCCTGCTGGCTGGCCGCTTGAAGAAGCGCCGTTTGCCCCCTAAAGGAGCGCCAGTTTTCTCGATCCATCGGACGCACAAGACTTCTCATGCAGGACAATAACAACACCATCGCCGGCTGGGTGCTGTTCGCCGGAATCGTCGCGCTTGGCGGCACCCTGGTCGCAGGCAGCTATTTCGCGGCCGAGCGGCCGGAGAAGATGGGCTATCCGATCGAGGGCGTGGTCGAGGAAGGCGCCGGCGGCGCCGAGGCTGAGCAGCCGATCGAATTCTACCTTGCCAGCGCTGACGTCGCCAAGGGCGCGGAAGTGTTCAAGAAGTGCCAGGCCTGCCACACGGTGGACCAGGGCGGCGCCAACGGACTCGGCCCGAACCTGTGGGCGACCTATGGCAAGCCGCACGGCCATGTCGCCGGATTTGCTTATTCGGACGCGCTGAAGGGCGTTCCGGGCAACTGGGACTGGAAGGGCATGAGCGACTGGCTTGCCAATCCCAAGGCCTACGCGCCGGGCACCAAGATGACCTTCGCCGGTCTCAGCAACCCGGTCGATCGCGCCAACGTCATGGCCTTCCTCAATTCGAAGAGCGATGCGCCGCTGCCGCTTCCGGCGGCTCCGGTCGCCTCGACCCCGGGTGCAGCCGAGGACAAGGCCGCGTCGGAAGCCGACGATGCCGGTGGCCAGAAGGCCGAGAACGAGCCGGTGCTGACCGAGCAGGAAGCGCTGAAGGGCGGCACCGCCAACATCCGCGGCGAGGGCGCTCCGAAGGTGACCGCGCCCGGCACCACCGCGGCTCCGGCGCCCAAGCAGTAAGCGTCGAGCAAGCCACAAGAAAGGGCGCCCGGTCGAATGACCGCGGCGCCCTTTCTTGTTGGGTGAGAGCAGGCGCCGTCCGTCAGGCGGCCCGTCCTGCCTGCTGCCGCGCATAATGGTCGCACACGTGCGCCCAGCCTTCCTCGGCCGTCTCGCACCACGTGATGAGGTCGAGGTCGCGCTCCGAGATCACGCCTTCCTCGACCAGCGCCTCGAAGTCGACGACGCGGTTCCAGAACTCCCGCCCGTAGAGCAGGATCGGGAGCGGACGGACCTTGCCGGTCTGGATCAGGGTCAGCAGTTCGAACATCTCGTCGAAGGTGCCGAAGCCGCCCGGGAACACCGCCACCGCCCGCGCACGCAGCAGGAAGTGCATCTTCCGGAGCGCGAAATAGTGGAACTGGAAGCTGAGCGACGGGGTGACGTAGGGGTTGGGAAGCTGCTCATGCGGGAGAACGATGTTGAGGCCGATCGATTCCGCCCCGACGTCCTGCGCGCCGCGGTTGGCGGCCTCCATGAACGAGGGTCCGCCGCCCGAGCAGACGACGAAGTGGCGCTTGCCCTCGTCGTCGCGGTCGGTCTTGCTGACCAGCCGGGCGAGTTCGCGGGCGACGTCGTAATAATGCGACTTGGCGACCAGCCGCTCGGCGATCACGCGCTCCTCGTCGGTGCGGGCGGCATTGAGCTGGGCTTCGGCCTTGGCCGGTTCGGGTACGCGGGCCGAGCCGTAGAAGACGAAGGTCGAGCCGATCTGCTGTTCGTCGAGCAGCAGTTCGGGCTTCAGCAGTTCGAGCTGGAAGCGGACCGGCCGCAGGTCCTGGCGTAGCAGGAAGTCATTGTCCTGGAAGGCGAGCCGGTAAGCCGGGTCTTCGGTCTGCGCGCTGGTGCGGATCTGCTTGGCAGCCTGGGCGTCGACCTTGGCATCGGGAAAGATGCGCTTGGGAGGGATCGGATCAGTCATAAGCGGCCGCGCTTAGCCGAGGTCAGCGGCTTTCCCAAGAGCATTGGCAGCGGCCGGGCCTTCGCGCCGGCACGCACATGCACTAGGGGAGGCGCCATCAAGAAGAACCGGCGCCACATGGCCGGGCAGGAGTGAAGTCCTTGAACCTCGAAACTTCCGCGCTCGGCGATTCCGTCCGCGCGGGCACCGCCTCCTTCAGCGAGCTGGAGCGCCGCACCTTTGCGATCATCTCGCACCCGGATGCCGGCAAGACGACGCTGACCGAAAGCCTGCTGCATGCCGCCGGCGCCGTCCACGAGGCGGGCGAGGTGAAGGCGCGCGGCGATCGCCGGCGGGCGCGCTCCGACTGGATGAAGATCGAGCAGCAGCGCGGCATTTCGGTGACCAGCTCGGTCATGACCTTCCAGCGCGGCAACATCCTGTTCAACCTGCTCGACACCCCCGGGCACCAGGACTTTTCGGAGGACACCTACCGCACGCTGACCGCGGTCGATTGCGCGATCATGGTGATCGACGCCGGCAAGGGGATCGAGCCGCAGACCCGCAAGTTGTTCGAGGTCTGCCGCATCCGCAACGTGCCGATCGTCACCTTCGTCAACAAGGTCGACCGCGAGGGCCTGAGCCCGTTCGAGCTGCTCGACGAGATCGCCGAGGTGCTGCAGCTGGACGTGTCCCCGCAGAACTGGCCGACCGGCATCGGCGGGCTGTTCCACGGCCTGTACGACCTCCGCCGCTCGGCCTTGCTGGTCGCCGACCGCAGCGACGGGGTGGTGCCCGGGCGCTGGGTGCAGGCGGCGGGGATCGACGATCCGGCCATTGCGGGCGCCATCCCGGCCGATGCGTCGGCGAGCCTCGGTGAGGATGGCGGGCTGGCGCTCGCTTCCTATCCCGCCTTCGATCTCGCTGCCTTCCGGTCGGGCGACCTGACGCCGGTCGTCTTCGGCAGCGCACTGCGCGGGTTCGGGATCGAGCAATTGCTCGACATCCTCGCCGACGACGGGCCGCCGCCGCAGCCGCAGCCGGCGAAGCCCGCCCCGATCAGCCCGGACGAGCCGCGGCTGACCGGCTTCGTGTTCAAGGTCCAGGCCAATATGGACCCCAACCATCGCGACCGGGTGGCGTTCGTGCGCATCTGCTCGGGCAAGCTGACGCGCGGCATGAAGGTGCTGAACAGCCGCGGCGGCAAGGCGCTGGCGCTGCACAATCCGATCACCTTCTTCGCCCGCGACCGCGAGCTGGCGCATGGCGCGGTGGCCGGCGACATCGTCGGCATCCCCAACCACGGCACCCTGCGGGTCGGCGACACGCTGACCGAGCGCGGCGACGTCACCTTCACCGGCCTGCCCGACTTCGCGCCCGAGATCCTCCGCCGCGTGCGGCTGGGCGACCCGCTCAAGGTCAAGCAGATGCGCCGCGGGCTGGAGGACTTGGCGGAAGAGGGCGTCATCCGCCTGTTCAAGCCGGCGCTGGGCTCGGCCTGGATTGTCGGGGTGATCGGCGAACTGCAGCTCGACGTGCTGCAGACCCGGCTCGAGCAGGAATATGGTGCCGCGCTGGAGTTCGAGCCCTCGCCCTACGAAGTGGCGCGCTGGGTCCGGTCCGATGATCCGGCGCAGCTCAAGAAACTGATGGAACAGCTGCGCTCGAACATGGCCGAGGACCAGGACGGCGTGCCGGTGCTGCTGATGCGCAATGCGTGGGAGTTCGGGCGTTTCCAGCAGGACTGGCCGGGTATCACCTTCAGCGCGGTGCGGGAGCGTAACTGAAAGGGGAGCCCCAGGTAGGCTTGATCAACTGTCATCTTGGCCAGGCTACGCACGAGGACCAGACGTCCGCCACGGGTCGAACGTCGGCACTCCGGATTGTTGCGGACCCAAGCCTGGAGGAACCTAACAGCGATCGAGCCGCTCCTTCCCGTGAAGGAGAACCATCATGTTGCGACGTCTGCTGTTCACGTTCGGGATCGGTTATCTCATGAAGCGCTTTACCGGTGCTCGCCGCCCGGGCGTGCGTCGCTGGTAGCGACTGTTTGCGCAGCGGGTGCCGGGTAGGCGCCGCTGTCGCGTGTCGGCGGGCCGGCGCGAACCGGCCCGAGCCTCAATACACCCGCGCCTTGGGCTTGATGTAGCCGACCTCGTCGGTGAGCGTGTAGTCGTGGACCGGGCGGTAATCGATGTTGACCGCGCCGCCCTTGCCGCCCCAGCCGTCGAACCAGGCGATCGAATGCTTCATCCAGTTGGCATCGTCGCGGTCGGGGAAGTCCTCATGCATGTGCGCGCCGCGGCTTTCCTTGCGGTTGGCGGCGCTGTGCATGGTGATGACCGCCTGGCCCAGCATGTTGTCGAGCTCGAGCGTCTCGACGAGGTCGGTGTTCCAGATGAGGCTGCGATCGGTGACCTTCACGTCGCCGAGGCCGCGATAGATGGCGTCGATCTTGCCGACGCCTTCGGCCAGCGTGCGCTCGGTGCGGAAGACGGCGCAGTCCGCCTGCATCGTCCGCTGCATCTCGTTGCGGAGCTTGGCCGTCGGGGTCTCGCCCTTGGCGTTGCGGAAGTGGTCGAGCCGGCCGAGCGCGAGGTCGGCACTGTCACCGGGCAGCAGCTTCTGCGGGCTGCCGGGCTTCAGGATCTCGCCGAGGCGCAGGCCCGCCGCACGACCGAATACGACGAGGTCGATCAGGCTGTTGGAGCCGAGGCGGTTGGCGCCGTGGACGGAAACGCAGGCCGCTTCGCCGACCGCGAACAGGCCGGGGACGACGCTGTCCGGGTTGCCGTCCTTCAGCGTGACGACTTCGCCGTGATAGTTGGTCGGGATGCCGCCCATATTGTAGTGGACCGTCGGCGTGACCGGGATCGGCTCGCGGGTCATGTCGACGCCGGCGAAGATCTTCGCGGTCTCGGTAATGCCGGGCAGGCGCTCGGCCAGGATCTTCGGGTCGATATGGTCGAGGTGAAGGAAGATGTGGTCCTTCTCCTTGCCGACGCCGCGGCCCTCGCGAATCTCCATCGCCATCGAGCGCGACACGACGTCACGGCTGGCGAGGTCCTTCGCGCTCGGCGCATAGCGCTCCATGAAGCGCTCGCCGGCGGAGTTGGTGAGATAGCCGCCTTCGCCGCGGGCGCCTTCGGTGATGAGCACGCCGGCACCGTAGATGCCGGTCGGGTGGAACTGGACGAACTCCATGTCCTGGAGCGGCAGGCCGGCGCGGAGCACCATGGCGTTGCCGTCGCCGGTGCAGGTGTGCGCCGAGGTCGCGGAGAAATAGCAGCGGCCGTAGCCGCCGGTCGCAAGCACGACGGCCTGGGCGCGGAAGCGGTGGATCGAGCCGTCTTCCATGCACAAGGCGACGAGGCCGCGGCACTCGCCGTCGACCATGATCAGGTCGAGCGCGAAATATTCCACGAAGAAGTCGGCGTCGTAGCGCAAGGATTGCTGGTAGAGCGTGTGCAGCATGGCATGGCCGGTGCGGTCGGCGGCGGCGCAGGTGCGCTGCGCGGCCGGGCCCTCGCCCATGTTCTGGGTCATGCCGCCGAACGCGCGCTGGTAGATGCGGCCGTCGTCGGTGCGGCTGAACGGCAGGCCGGCATGCTCGAGCTCGTAGACCGCCGCGGGCGCTTCACGGCAGAGATATTCGATCGCGTCCTGGTCGCCGAGCCAGTCGGAGCCCTTGACGGTGTCGTACATGTGCCAGGTCCAGTGGTCCGGGCCCATGTTGCCGAGGCTTGCGGCAATGCCACCTTGAGCAGCGACGGTATGGCTCCGGGTCGGGAAGACCTTGGTCACGCAGGCGGTCTTGAGGCCTTTCTCCGCCGCGCCCATCGTCGCGCGAAGACCGGCGCCGCCGGCACCGACGACGACGACATCATAGACATGATCGATGATCTGGTAGGCGGCACTCATCAGGCTTAGGCTCCGAACGCGATACGGGCGAGGGCGAACAGGGCGAAGGCGCCCACACCCACATGTAGGAAGAGGCTGACGACGTGCCAGGTAAGGCGCCCGCCCTCGTCGCCCTGATAGTCGTCGACGACCACCTTCACGCCTTCGAGGCTGTGCTCGAAGCTCAAGTAGACGAACAGCGCCATCGGCACGAAGCCAAACGGCGATGACAGCCAGCTGGCGAAGGTCGACGGCGAGAAGTCCGGCAGCAGCAGCAGCGAGATCAGGAACCAGGTCCCGAGCAGCAGCAGCGCCGCGCTCGAGACGCGCTCCTTGATCCAATGCTCGCCGCCATGGCCGGCAGCGCCAAGACCGCGCACCTTGCCGAGCGGGGTCTTGCCTTCCGGCACGGCGTTGCGGTCGTGCCGACCCATTTGCTTCGGCCCGGTCATGCGCCCTTCCCCAGGATCAGAGCCCAGAAGAGGGCGGTGAGCAGGGCCGATCCGATCATCGTCAGATAGGCCATGGTCTTGTTGGTCCCAAGCTCGAAGCCGGCACCCACGTCCATGATCAGGTGGCGGATGCCCGACAGGGTGTGCTGGAAGAAACTCCAGGTCAGCAGCACCAGCCCGACCAGGATCAGCGGCACCGGACCGAGCTTCCAGCCGAGGAAGCCGGTGAAGGTGCCCCATGCCTCGGCGCCGCCGGACAATGCCAGCAGGAACCAGGTCAGCAGGAACAGCCCGCCAATGCTCAGCGCCATGCCGGTCGCCCGGTGGAGGATGGAGACCAGCATGTGCGGGCCCCACCGCCAGATGGTGAGGTGGGGCGAGAGGGGTCTTGCAGTGTTGCGAGCCATGAGACCGACGATTGCTCCGGCAATTGGTCTGGAAAAGGATGGAGCCGCCCTAAGCCGCGAGGGGCCGCTAGGCAAGGCGGTCCAAGGGACGGGGGCAGTCGCCCGCCTAACCGGCTCTTAACCATTGGCGGGCCAAAGGAGGGCCATGACGCATGGGAGACGCGGGTAGCATCATGGGCAAAGGCAAGCGGCATAACTACGACCTGCAGCGGGGTCTGAAGATCTTCGACCGGAGCGGTGACCTGCCTGCCCGGGCCGCAGCCCTGTGGGAGCGCATCAGCTTCGCCGAGCAGGACCTGGCACGCGCCTTCTGGGACGCGTACCGCCGGTCGCCGGACATCAAGATCGTCATCGACGATGCGATGATGAACGATTTCGCCGAGAAGATCCGCCCCTACGTCCGCGAGAAGTTCATGCGGGCGGGCGAGACCGCCTGGGTCGAGACGGCCTATCGCTATGTCGACAAGGCATTGTCGTCGAACGTAAGCCAGACGACGCTGCTTTCCGGCCTGCATGCCGGGACCGAGGCGGCCTATGTGGCGATCCGCCAGGCCTATAGCGATCCAGAGGAGCAGGTGGTCGCCTGCCGGACCCTGTCCGAATCCTATGCGCTGGAAACGGATGTGTTCGTCCACCACGCGGTCGACATCACCCGCGCCCAGGTCGACGTTCTGCAGGCCGAGCAGGCCGCCGAGTTCAACCGCCGGGTGATGAACGTGGTCACCCGCTGTGCCAGCGACAGCGACATGCTGCGCAGCCAGGCGAGTAGCACCGCCAATTCGGCGCGTGGCATGCTGGGCAAGACCAGCGAGGTCGCGGCCGCCGCCGAACAGTCGGCAGTGGCGATGCGGGAGGCGGCGCATACGGCGGCCGGCCTCATCCGTGCCATCGAGGATGCTCGCTCCGAGGTCGAGACCGCCGCGGATGTGGCCAGCCGCGCCGGCGACCAGGCCGCGTCGGCGGTCAAGATCAGCCAGGCACTGTCGACCCATGTCGAGGCGATCGAATCGATCCTCGGCCTGATCCGCGACATCGCCGGCCAGACCAACCTGCTCGCCCTCAATGCCACCATCGAGGCGGCGCGCGCGGGCGACGCCGGCCGCGGCTTCGCGGTCGTCGCGCAGGAAGTGAAGAGCCTCGCCAGCCAGACCGCTCGGGCCACCGACGACATTACCGCCAAGATCAGCGCGATCACGGCGGCAACGCGGCAGACGGTCGACGCCAACAGCTCGATCCAGGGCACGGTCGAGGAAGTGCAGACCAGCGCCGACCGCATCCGCCAGGCGATGGAACTGCAGGCCCAGACGGTGACCATGATCACCGCCGCGGTCGACGAGACGGCGCTCGCCGCCGATTCGATGAGCTCGACCATCGCCGCCATCCGATCCGATACCGAGAATGTCGCCCGCGACATCGACGGCGTCGAGCAGGCGTTCGGCCGCTTCTCAGAGCAGATCGGCGAGTTCAAGGGCGCCACCGCCGAATTCATCGCGCGCTTCGCGGCCTAGAAGCAGCTCCCCTGCAAGGGGCGGGGCAGCGCAGCGCTGACGGAGTGGGGCTTGGCAGGGGTGGGCCAAGCTCCTTTCCGCTTCGCGTCACTCCCCCTGTCGGGAGAGGAACGAAGGCGCTAAGCGCACGGCATGAACATCCTCCTCACCGGCGCCAGCCGGGGCATCGGCAAGGCGGCCGCCGATGCGCTCACCGTTGCCGGGCACCGCGTCCTCGGCACGTCCACCAAAGGCGGCGAGGGCCTCATCGCCGCCGACTTCTCCGACCCTGCCGCGGCCGGTGCCTGCTGGGCGGAAGCGGAGCGCCGGCTCGGGCGCATCGACGCGCTCGTCAACAATGCCGGCGTCTATGAAGCGGTGGCCGACGATGCCCCGGAGGCCGAGTGGCAGTCCTCCTGGGCGCGCACCCTGCAGGTCAACCTCCAGGCCGCCGCCGACCTTTCGCGCCTCGCCATCGCCCATTTCCGGGCGAACGGCGGCGGGCGAATCGTCAATGTCGCGAGCCGCGCCGGCTATCGCGGGGATTCGCCGCAGCACTGGCATTATGCCGCTTCCAAGGCCGCGCTGATCGCCGTCACCAAGACGATTGCGCGGGGGTATGCGCACGAAGGCGTCCTCGCCTTCGCCGTCGCGCCGGGCTTCACCGTCACCGAGATGACCGAGGAATATCTCGCCAGCCGCGGCGGCGAGAAGGTCCTCGCCGATATCCCGCTCGGCCGGGTCGCGTCTGCCGCCGAAGTCGGCGAAACCATCCGCTGGCTGGCGACCCAAGCGCCGGCGAGTTCGACCGGCAGCGTCATCGACGTCAATGGAGCAAGCTATGTCCGTTAGCCTCGCCCTTTTCGCGCTCGCCGCGCAGCAGATCGTCGTCCCGCTCGGCAAGGTCCAGAAGGTCGAGCGGCTGCCCGCGCCCATCGCCACCGCCGGCCCGGCCTTCGCCCGCGCCTGCAAGGAGAATGACGATTGGGACAGGCCGGCGCCGCCGGTGCGGGTCCATGGCAACAGCTACTATGTCGGCACCTGCGGGATCAGCGCCATCCTGGTCACCGGCACGGATGGGCATGTGCTGATCGACAGCGGAACGGACAAGGGCGCGGACCTGGTCGCGGCCAACATCCGCCGCCTCGGCTTCCAGCTGAGCGACGTGCGCTGGCTGCTCCATAGCCACGAGCATCACGACCATGTCGGCGGCCATGCCCGCATGCAGCAGCTGACCGGCGCGCAGGTCGCCGCCTCGGCCAATGCCGCGGCGGTGCTTCGAAGCGGGCTGACCGGGGAGGGCGATCCGCAGTTCGGGATCCTGCCGAAGATGATCCCGGTCCCGGTCGCGCGCACCCTGAAGGGCGGCGACAAGCTCCGCCTCGGCCCGATCCAGCTCACCGCCGTCGAGACCAAGGGCCACACGCATGGCGCGCTCAGCTGGACCTGGGTCAGCTGCGAGGGCGCCATCTGCCGCAACATGGCCTATGTCGACAGCCTGTCGCCCGTCAGCCGCGACGATTATCGCTTCACCGATCACCCCGACGTCGTCGCCGCCTTCCGCGACAGCATCGCCAGGGTCGCCGCGCTCGACTGCGAGATCCTGCTGACGCCGCACCCGTCCGCAAGCAACATGATCCAGCGCTTCGCCGGCAAGGCGCCCCTGTTCGATCCCAGGGGCTGCGCCGACTATGGCGTCGCCAAGACGAAGCAGCTCGACGAGCGGCTCGCCAAGGAAGCCGCCGCCAAATGAGCTGGCGCGTGACGCTCGCCTGCAACCGAGCCGAGGGTGAGGCGGTCGGGGACATGGACGAGCCCTTTCCGGACCACCCGAACCCACCCGTCATCGTCGCCGACGAGCCGGACGAGCATCGTCCCGACGACTGGCGCATCCACGCCTACTTCGAGGAGCAGCCGACGGGCGACGAACTGGCGGTGCTCGCGGGCCTCGCCAGCGGTGAACCGATCGTCGAGCGCCTCGCCGACAAGGACTGGGTGACGGTCAGCCAGGCCGGGCTCGAACCGATCCGCGCCGGCCGCTTCTTCGTCCACACACCCGCCCATGCGCCGGAAGAAGGCGCCATCAACTTCCTGATCGATGCGGGCCTCGCGTTCGGGACCGGCCATCACCACACGACCAAGGGCTGCCTGGAGGCGCTCGACCGGCTGGAGCGGGACGGGCGGAGCTTCGCCAATATCGCCGACATCGGCACCGGCACCGGCCTCCTTGCCTTCGCCGCCATGCGCCTGTGGCCCGAAGCGCGGGCGATCGCGACCGACATCGACCCGATCAGCATCGACGTCACCGCCGACAATGCGCGGGTGAACGGCGTAGCCATTGGTGAAGGCAAGGGCGAACTGGCGCTGGCGGTCGCCGACGGCATGGACCATCCGGCGCTGGCCGGGCGCGCCCCCTTCGACCTCCTCATCGCCAACATCCTCGCTGGCCCGCTGATCGAGCTTGCGCCGGCCTTCGTGCAAGCGACGGCGCCGGGCGGAACGCTGGTCCTGTCGGGGCTGCTCGACACGCAGGCGGAAGCGGTGACCGCGGCCTACATCGCGGAGGGCTGCCGGCTGATCAGCGCAGGCGAAGGCGAGTGGCGCGTGCTGGTGCTGGAGCGCGGATGAGCGAGTGTCCGCTTTCGACCCCTTGCGGACATTAGGCCGGCGCCTCGGTCATAAGAACTGACCGGGCGCGCCACGGAGTTTGCGGGCACCTTCGTGGAAGTGGTCTGATGGCGGCTCCTTCAGTCGGAACTGCCGCAACACAACTTCGCCCGACGCAGCCTTCAACCTGAAATTGCCGCTCTCCAGCAGCCCAGCCACCCAGTCGAGAAACCCACCAAGGCTCTCGGCGAGAACGACCTTCACATCCTCGTCACGTCCGAACAGGATCACTTGTCCGGCTCGACCTCGGGGCCATGGGGCGAAGTCGAGCCCGATATGGCCGCCTGATCCATCACTGGTCAGCGGCACCCAGCGGGGATTGAAGTAAGCCGGGTCCACGGCGCCTTCCGGCCAAGCACCACCTGGAACAGGGTAACGGTTTCCGCCAAACCCGGCCAAAGTCCTGATCCAGGCTTTCCAGTCGGCCTCCGCCTGTTTGAGCGGCAGCAGCGGAAGTCCATAGATGTGACCTGACCGATCGTCGTTCTCGCCGTCATGCCATTTGTACAATTGCCGGTACGAGCGAGGCATGCGGAAGCCGACCACTTGCTCGAAGATATCGATCTGCGCGTCCGTGGCTGGCGGATTCAAGATATACCTATCTCGCGGCAAATGGGCCGCGTACCACGCGTCGAGCCGTGCGAGCACCGGCGCGATGTCCTCGTCAAGCATCGGCTTCGCTTCGCCTGCTGGCCGCTTGGGCAGGCTACCCATCGGTCTCGCTGGCCCCATTGCGATCTGGCGCATGGCGCAGGCGGTAGGCAGCAGTCCACCGATGAGGCAGGCGCCCAGGACCGAACCACCGATCAGCAGATTGCGCCTAGTCTGGTCCATGTTCATCCATGCGGTCAACGTAGCCGCTATTCGCTAACGTCCGCTTTCCACCCTTAGCGGACATTGCGAAAACCCCTCTTGGCTGGTGACTAAGCGCCCGCCTCCGCGACGATCCGCGCCCATTCGGCTTCGTCGACCACCCGCACCCCAAGTTCCTCCGCCTTCTTGAGCTTGGAGCCCGCGCCGGGGCCGGCGACCACCAGGTCCGTCTTGGCGCTGACGGAGCCGGCCGCGCGGGCGCCGAGGCGTTCGGCCTGGGCCTTGGCTTCGTCGCGGCTCATCGTTTCGAGGCTGCCGGTGAAGACGATGGTCTTGCCGCTCCATTCGGTCTCGCGGGCCTGGCTGACGAAGGGGGCGGGGCGGGCGAGGTCGAGGAGGGCGGCCACTTCCTCCCGGTTGTGCGGCTCATGGAAGAAATCGTGCACCGCCTCCGCGACCACCGGGCCCACGCCCTCGACGGCGGAGAGTTCGGCGATGCCTTGCTCGCCCACAGCCGCCGCCTGCAGCGCCTCGATCGTGCCGAAGCATTTCAGCAGGTCTCGCGCCGTGACGATGCCGACGTGGCGAATGCCGAGGCCGAACAGAAGCCGCGCGCCCTCGAAGCCCTTCCGTGCCTCGATCGCCGCCAGCAGATTGTCGACGCTTTTCTCCTTCCAGCCCTCCCGCCCGAGGATATGGTCGCGCCGCAGCCGGAAGATGTCGGACGGCTTCTCGATCAGCCCGGCTTCTGCGAATTCGACGATGCTCTTTTCGCCAAGGCCCTCGATGTCCATCGCGCCGCGGCTGACGAAATGCTTCAGCCGCTCAAGCCGCTGCGCCGGGCAGATGAGGCCGCCGGTGCAGCGCACGTCCACCTCGCCCTCCTCGGCGACCGCTTCCGAGCCGCAGGCGGGGCAGTGATCGGGATAGACGAAGGCGGGGCGATCCTCGTCGGGCGTGAGGTTTTCGACCACCTGCGGGATGACGTCGCCAGCGCGCTGGATCCGGACGCGGTCGCCTTCGCGTAGGCCGAGCCGGGCGATCTCGTCGCGATTGTGGAGCGTGACGTTGCTGACGATCACTCCGCCAACCCCGACCGGGGTCAGCCGCCCGATGGGCGTGAGCTTGCCGGTGCGGCCGACCTGGATCTCGATCCGCTCCAGCGTCGTCTCGGCCTTTTCGGCCGGGAACTTGTGCGCGATCGCCCAGCGCGGCGCGCGGCCGACGAAGCCCAGCCGCTCCTGCAGGTCCAGCCGGTCGAGCTTGTAGACCACGCCGTCGATGTCGAACGGCAGGTCGGCGCGCTCATGCTCGATGGCGGCATAATGGCGCATCGCTTCTTCCGCGTCGGCGCAATGGACGAAGCGCTGATCGACCGGGAAGCCGAGGGAACGCAGCCGCTCCACCGCCCCGGCCTGGGTGGTCCCCAGCGGCTCGGACGTTTCGCCCCAGCCATGGGCGAGGAAGCGCAAGGGGCGCGCGGCGGTGACCGACGGGTCCTTCTGGCGCAGCGATCCGGCCGCGGCGTTGCGCGGGTTGGCGAAGACCTTGCCCCCGCTCGCCGCCTGCCGCTCGTTCAGCGCGGCGAAGTCGGCCTTGGACATGTAGACCTCGCCGCGCACCTCGAGCACCGCCGGCGCGCCGGCCAGCGCCTGCGGGATATCGGGAATCGTCCGCACATTCGCCGTCACATCCTCGCCGACTGCGCCGTCCCCGCGCGTCGCCGCCAGCACCAGCCGCCCGTCCTCGAAGCGAAGCGAACAGGACAGGCCGTCGATCTTAGGTTCGGCCGTCAGCGCCAGCGGTTCGTCTTCCGGGAGGCTCAGGAAACGGCGCATGCGACGGACGAAGTCGTGCACCTCGTCGGCCGAGAAGGCATTCTCGAGGCTGAGCATGGGCCGCGCGTGGGTGACCTTGGCGAGCGCGGTCGAAGGCGCGGCGCCGACCTGCCGGCTGGGGCTGTCCCCTCGGACCAGGTGCGGAAACTCGGCCTCCAGCGCCGCATTCTCCCGCATCAGCGCGTCATAGTCGGCGTCGCTGATCTCCGGCGCGTCCTGGTCGTGGTAAAGCCGGTTGTGGCGGGCGATCTCCTTCGCCAGCCACCGCAGCCGCCGCCCGGCCTCGACCTCGTTCATGCCATGTCCGCCAGCAGCGCCGCCATCTTCGCGACGCTGTTCATATTGCGTGCGGTCCCTGCCGCGACGGCCGGCAGCTTGAGCTTGCTGGTGCCGATGCCCTCGCCATAGGAAACGTAGATGGCACGGGGGCCGAGCGCCATCCGCTCGCCCCCGACCTGGCGCGCTTCTGCCAGCATGGCGGCGGTCGGCGGCTCGTCGATCACATGCGCCATGACCCTGCTCGGCTTGTCGTCCGTGAAGGGATTGCCGGTAACAAGTGCGGTCATCTCGCCGGCCGAGCGCACGAAGACGGGGACGGGCTTGCCGAAATGGCCGGCGATCCTGGCGGCGACGCGGGCGCGGACCTCCGCTTCGTCGAGATCGCTGGTCAGCAGCAGATTGCCGCTGGCGATGAAGGTGCGGACCTGGCCAAAGCCGCACTCCTCGCCCATCCGCTTCAGTTCGCTCATCGGCAGCTTGCCCGTGCCGGCCACGTTCACCGCGCGGAGCAGCGCGACATAGGCGGTCACCCGAACAGCTCGTCCAGATAATCGTTGAGCGCTGCCCAGCTGCGGCGTGCGGCTGCGGCATTGTAGTCAACCCCCGGGATGCCGAGCGTCGCGGCGGCGGGGTTGGTGAAGGCGTGGCCGACATGGCCATAGCCGTGGATCTGCCAGTCCGCGCCGGCGTCGGTCAGTTCCTTGGCGAGCCCGACCACCGCTTCGGGCGGCACCATCGGATCGTCCCAGCCGTGATAGGCGACCACCTTGGCCCTGATCGGCTGCGGCGGCAGGTCGGGCGCATCGAACAGGCCGTGGAAGCTGGCGACTCCGGCGATGTCCACGCCGGAGCGGGCGAGGTCGAGGACGCACAGGCCGCCGAAGCAATAGCCGATGGCCGCGATCCGGCCCGGGTCGACGCCTTCCTGGGCCCTGGTCACCTCGACGATGTCCAGCATGCGGTCGCGAAGCGCGGCGCGGTCTTCCTTGAGGCGGGTCATGTGGCCGAAGGCGAGATCGCGCTCGTCCGGACCATTGTAGCTGCGTCCCCACAGGTCCGCGACCAGGCAGGAATAGCCGCGCGCCGCGAGATCGCGGGCAAAGCCCATCTCGAGGTCGCTCACCCCGGCGAAGGTCGGCACGATGATGACCGTCCCGCGCGCCGCCCCGCCGGTGCCGACGAACACGCTCCGCAACGGCTCGCCGCCAAATTCGTGGGTGATGGTTCGCTCGGTCATCGTTCCTCCTGTCATGCCGTCTCCAGCAGCCGCGCCGCCTGGGCGCGGGCCTCGTCGGTCACTGCCGCGCCGGACAGCATCCGCGCAATCTCTTCCTGCCGCTCATGGGCTTCGAGCCGGCGGACGGTGGTTCGGGTGCCCTCGGCGCCGTGGCTCTTTTCGATTCGGTAGTGATGGCGCGCGCGGGCGGCGACCTGGGGGCTGTGGGTGACGACCAGCAGCTGGCTTCGCTCCGCCAGCCGAGCGAGCCGCTCGCCGATGGCGCTGGCGACTGCACCGCCGACTCCGCGATCGATCTCGTCGAAGATCATGGTCGAGGCGCCGCCTTCCTCCGCCAGCGCGACCTTGAGCGCGAGGATGAACCGGCTGAGTTCGCCGCCCGAGGCGATCTTGGTCAGCGCGCCGAACGGAGCGCCGGGATTGGTCGACACCTCGAATTCGACCCGGTCGCTGCCTGCCGGGCCAGCCATGCCGGGCTGGACCATGGTGCGGAAGCGGGCCGACTCCAGCTTCAGCGGCGCGAGCTCGTTCGCCACCGCCTCGTCGAGCCGGGCGGCGGCGGTGCGGCGGGTTTCGGTGAGGGTGGCGGCGGCCTCGGCATAGGCGGCCTCGGCGAGGTCGAGCGCCTTCTCCATCTCGGCGATGCGTTCGTCGCCGCTGTCGATCGCCTGGCGCTGTTCGCGCATCCGGTGGAGCAGTTCGGCGAGGCGGTCGGGCTCGACCCGGTGCTTGCGGGCGAGGCCGCGAAGCTCGAACAGGCGGGCTTCGGCTTCCTCCAGATCCTCGGCCGAGAAGTCGAGTTCGCCGCGAGCGCGGGCGACCTTCTCCTCCGCTTCGCCGCCTTCGATGATGGCGCGATCGAGCGCGGCCAGCGCCTCGGCCAGCAACGGGTGCGCGTCGCTGATCCGCTCCAGCCGCCGGGCAGCCTGGCGAAGCTGCGACAATCCCCCGTCGGAACCGGTGAACAGGGAGGCGAGTCCGTCGAGATCCTCCTGGATCCGGGCGAACTGCTTCATGCCGGCGCGCTTTTCGGCCAGCGCCTGTTCTTCGCCTTCCTCCGGCTCGAGCCTGGCCAGTTCGGCGATGCTGTGGTCGAGGAAGTCGCGGTCACGGTCGGCGTCCGACTGGGCGCGGCGGAGCTGGTCGAGTTCGCTGCGCAGATCGGACAGGCGGGTCCAGAGGCGCGCGGCCGGCCCGCTGTCGATCCGGCCGAAGGCGTCGAGCAAGGCGCGGTGACCACGCGGGTCGAGCAGGCCGCGATCGTCATGCTGGCCGTGGATCTCGACCAGGCTCGCGCCCGCTTCGCGCAGGGTGGCCGCGGGTACCGGCGATCCGCCGAGGAAGGCGCGGCTGCCGCCATCGGCCTTCAAGGTACGGCGGAAGACGAGGGCCTCGCCCGCCTCATGCTCGATCCCCGCCTCGTCCAGCGCGGCAAGGGCAGGGTGGCCGCCGGGCAGCTCGAACTCGGCGGTGACGGACGCGCCGTCCTCGCCGGCACGGACCAGCCCACTGTCGGCGCGGACGCCCAGCGCGAGGCCGAGCGAATCGAGCAGGATCGACTTGCCGGCGCCCGTCTCGCCGGTCAGCACCCCAAGGCCGTCGCCGAAATCGAGGGTGAGCCGGTCGATCAGCACCACGTCACGGATGACGAGCTGCCTCAGCATCCCCCCGGCCCCCGGCTCTCCGTCAGGCCGCGCTCTGCGGCGCGTTGGGGACGTGCCGGCGGACAAGCGCATAGGCGCGCTCGTACCAGACCGTGCCCGGATAGTTGCGGCCGAGGACCGCGGCCGACTTGACCGCCTCGTCCGGCAGGCCGAGCGCCAGATAGCTTTCGGTCAGGCGCATCAGCGCCTCGGGCGCGTGGGTGGTGGTCTGATATTTGTCGACCACTTCGCGGAAGCGGTTGACGCTCGCCAGCCAGTTGCCCGCGCGCTGGTAATAGCGGCCGACTTCCATCTCCTTGCCGCCGAGCTGGTCGTTGATGAGGTCCAGCTTCAGGCGCGCGTCGGCGGCGTAGCGGCTCTCGGGATAGCGGCGGATGAGCTCGTTGAAGGCATCGCCCGCCTGGCCCGTGATCTTCTGGTCGCGGGTGACGTCGGCGATCTGATTGTAATAGCTCATCGCGATCAGATAGTTGGCGTAGGGCGCGTCCTTGTTGCCCGGATGGATGGTCAGGAAGCGCTGGGCCGAGCTGATCGCGTCGGGATAGGTCTGCGCCATGTAGTAGCTGAAGGCGCTCATCAGCTGGGCGCGGCGGGCCCACACCGAATAGGGGTGCTGGCGCTCCACCTCGTCGAACAGTTTCGCCGCCTGCTGATAGTCGCCACGGTCGAGCCGGCTCTTGGCGAGGCCGTAGAGGGTGTTGACGTCGCGGGCGACGTAGGCGGTGTCGGCCCTGGTCCGGTTGCGGGCGCAACCGGCGACCGGAAGCGCGACGGCGCAGACGAGGAGCAGGGCCAGGGGACGGGAGGGCTTCAGCAGCATGAGCGGCCTTCTAGGACAGACGGATGGGGAGGCCAAGCGGAGATGCCGGGGTCTGAATGAACCCCGGCTTACACCACCGCGCCGTCGCCGCCTGCCAGCGCGGGTGCCTTGTCGTCCACCTTGAGGAAGCTGTCGGGCTTGACCCCCAGCCACACCAGCACGGGCGCCGAGATGTAGATGGACGAATAGGTGCCGATGAAGGTGCCGAGCAGGATTGCGGCGGTCAGGCCGAAGATGACGTCCGGGCCGAAGATCAGCAACATGGCGAGCGCCAGCATGATCGAGCCCGAAGTGACGATCGTCCGGCTCAGCGTCTCGTTCAATGAAAGGTTAAGCAGGGGCACGATCTGCATCTTGCGGAACTTGCGCAGGTTCTCGCGGATACGGTCGTAGATGACGACGGTATCGTTCAACGAATAGCCGACCACTGCGAGGAAGGCGGCGACGATGTTGAGGTCGACCTGCAGCCGGGTCACGGCAAAGAAGCCGAGGATCACCGACACGTCGTGGAACAGGGTGAGCAGGGCGCCGACGCCGAACTGCCATTCGAAGCGGAACCAAATGTAGATGGCGACCCCGAGCATGGCGAGAGTAATGGCCAGCAGGCCGTCGCGGGCCAGTTCGCCGGACACCTTGCCGGAAACCGCCTCACCGGCACCGACGTTCACCCCCGGATATTGCTGCTGGAGCATGACCCGGACCTGGCTGACGATGGCGGCCGCCTGCGCGTCCTGTCCTTCGGGCCGCGGAAGGCGGATCTGGTAGGTCCGGCCGTCGCCGAATTCCTGGATGCTGGCGTCGCCGACGTTCAGCGCCTCGACCTTGCCGCGCAGGTCCTCGATCGGGACCTGCTGCGCGAAGGTCGCGCGCACCATCTGCCCGCCGACGAAGTCGATGCCGAGGTTGAGGCCTCTGATCCCCACCAGCGCGAGGCTGGCGATGGTGACCAGCAGCGACAGCATGAGGGCGATGTTGCGCACCTTCATGAAGTCGATGTTGGTGTCGTCGGGAACGAGCTTGAGCAGTTTCATCTAGACCCTCGTCGTCTCGGCAAAGGCCGGGACCTCAGGAGAGGAAGCGCGATCCACGCGGAGGTCCTGGCCTGCGCCAGGACGACGAGAGCGCGTCATATGTGCAGTTCCTTGGGCCGCTTGCGCTTGACCCACAGGGCGACCAGCAGCCGCGTGAAGTTGACGGCGGTGAAGACCGAGGTGGCGATGCCGATCAGCAGCACGACCGCGAAGCCTCGCACCGGACCCGAGCCGAAATACCACATCAAGGCGGCGGCGATGACGTTGGTGATGTTGGCGTCGAAAATGGCGGTGGACGCTTCCTTGTAGCCGGTATCGATCGCGTCGAGCAGCTTGCGTCCGCGCTTCTGCTCCTCGCGGATGCGCTCGTTGATCAGCACGTTGGCATCGACCGCCGCGCCGATGGTCAGCACGAAGCCGGCGATTCCGGGCAGGGTCAGCGCCGATCCGGCGATGCCCATGATCGCCAGGATCAGGAAGGCGTTCACCACCAGCGCCACGTTCGCATAGACGCCGAACCGGCCATAGGTCACGATCATGAACAGCATGACCGCCAGAATGGCGATGGCGGAGGCGATCAGGCCCTTCTCGATCGAGTCGCGGCCGAGCTCGGCGGAAACGGTGCGCTCCTCGATCACGTCCAGCTTCACCGGCAGCTTGCCCGAGGACAAGGCGATCGCCAGCTCGTTCGCGGTCTCGACCGTGAAACCGCCGCTGATCTGCGCGCTTCCGCCGAGGATCGGCTCGTTGATGTTGGCGACCGAGATCACCTTGTTGTCGAGGATGATGGCGAAGGGCTTGCCGACATTGTCGGTGGTCACCCGTCCGAAGCGGCGCGCGCCGCTGCTGTCGAAGCGGATGCTCACGACCGGCGCGCCGCTCTGCTGGTCGAACGTCTGCTGCGCCTGAGCGACCTGCTCGCCGCTGACCATCACGCGCCGCTGCAGGGCGACCGGAGCGCCGCCATTGGCCATCGTCAGGATCTGGCTGCCCGGCGGGGCACGGCCCTGCGCCACCTGCTCGGGGTCGGCGCGCTCGTCGACCAGCTTGAATTCGAGCCGGGCGGTCTGGCCGATCAGCCGCTTCAGGCTCTCGGGATCGTCGATTCCGGGGACCTGCACCAGGATGCGGTTCTGGCCCTGGTTGATGACGGTGACTTCCCGGGTGCCCGACGGGTCGATTCGGCGGCGGACGACGTCGCGGGCGACGGTCATGGCATCGCGGATGGCCTGCTGCGCGCCCTCGGGCGTCGGAGTCATGATGACCCGGTTGCCGTCCTGCGTGCTGACGTTCCAGGTCCGGGTGCCGGTCAGGCCGACGCCCTGGGTAAGGGTGCGAAGCCGCTCGACCGCGGCGTCGAGCTGGGTCGGATCGCGCAGGATGAAGCTGACCCGGCCGTCGGACGTCGAAATGTCGCCGACCTGGATGCGCGGATCGCGCCGGAGCTCCTGGGAGACGCTGTCTTCCATCGCCGCCACCCGCTGGCGCTCGGCGTCGGCAAGGTCGGCTTCGAGCAGCAGCTGGCTACCACCGGCGATATCGAGGCCGAGGGCGATCTGCGTGCGGGGAACGAAGGTCGGCCAGGTCGCTACCTGATCGCGCGGAAATAAGCTGGGAATGGCAAAGGCGATCCCAAAGGCGATCGCCAGGAAGATGCCCCAGATCTTCCACCGCGGCAGGTCGAACATCAGTCGTTCGCGCTCTTGGGGCTTGGATTGATGACGGTGGACAGGGTCGACTTGACGACCCGCACCTTGACGTTCTGCGCGATCTCCACCTCGACCTCGTGGTCGTCGACGACGCGGCTGACGCGGCCGCGGATGCCCCCGGCGGTGACCACTTCATCGCCCTTCTTGACCGCCGCGATCATCGCCTGGTGATCCTTCATCCGCTTCTGCTGCGGACGGATCATCAGGAAATAGAAGATCACGAAGATCAGCAGGAAGGGGAAGATCTGGAAAATGAAGGCGGCGGCACCGCCCGGCGCTGCGGGCGCTGCGGCTGCGAGGATCAGGCTCATCTCGGACATTGGTGTCGCGGATCTTTCGCTTAGATAAAATGGTCGGGGCGACTGGATTCGAACCAGCGACCCCCACACCCCCAGTGTGATGCGCTACCAGGCTGCGCTACGCCCCGACCGGCGCCGCCTTGGCATTCAGGCGACGAGCGGCGCAGATAGTTGCGGCGGACGCATTAGGCAAGGCGGGGTTGATGGTGAGGGCACGGCGAGGACGGCGGCGGGGAGGGCGTCTGGCGATGCGAATCGCCTTGGCGCTCGCTGCCATGCCTTGCCTGTACCTCCTGGCGGCGCTGCTCGGCGCGCTGGTTCCGCTCAACCCCGGCTGGTCGGAGCCGGAGCGGGGGACGACCATCTATCTGCGCTCGAACGGCGTGCATCTCGACATCATGATGCCGGCGGCGGCGCATGGCCTCGACTGGCGGCCGCTGTTGCCGGAGGAGGACTTCCGAGCGGCGCCGGCAGAGCCGCGCTGGTTCGGCTTCGGCGCGGGCGAGCGGCGCGTCTATCTCGAGACCCCTGCGTGGAGCGACCTCAGCGCCCGCACTGCCTGGGCGGCACTGACCGGCGGCGAACGGGTGATCCATGTCGAGCGCACCGGAGATGCCGGAAGCGACCTTTACGCCATCCGCCTCCGTCCGGAGGAATATCGCCGCCTGTGGGCCGCGATCCGTGCCGAGTTCGACGGGCCGCCGCAGCGGATCGATCATCCCGGCTATGGCCTCGAAGACGCCTTCTACCATGGCCGCGGCCACGCCAGCGCGGTGCAGACCTGCAATCAGTGGGTCGCCGACAAGCTCCGGCTCGCCGGAGTCGAGACCAGCCTCTGGTCGCCCTTCGTGCAGGGCCTCGCCTGGCGCTATCGCCCGGTCACCCCGGGTCAGCCGGGATAACGCTCGAAAGAGGGCAGGCCGTCGAGCTTGCCCATCCAGCCGATCCGCTCGGCCGTCTGGATCTGGCCCTGCACCGGGAAGGCGTCCGGATGGTCGAAGGTCGCCGACTGAATGTCGATCTGACCCGGGAAGATCTGTTCGTTGCGGTAGAAGAGGCTGGTCCCGCAGGTGCCGCAGAACTGCCGCTCGGCATGCTCGGAGCTCTGGTAGCTCCTGGGCTCGCCGGAGATGGTCACGTCCTCGCGCTGGAACAGGCTCCAGCTGGTCGCCGGCGTGCCGCTCGCCCGCTGGCAGTCCCGGCAGTGGCAGAGCGCGTGATGGACCGGCTGCGCGCCTTCGCGGATCTCGTACCGCACCGCGCCGCACATGCAGCCACCCTGCTCCGCCATGTCCATCTCCCCTGCCTTGAGAATCGTGCCCGCAGGATGCGCGAACTTCCGGAACGTTTCAAGAACAAAGGATCTGAGCGCCAGATTCGGCTAGCGGTCCGACGGTGTTTCCACCGCCGGACCACATCGTCGGCCCGCAATGGGGGAGATGTCGGGCCGAAGCTCGTCGTCAGAATTCGTTCCAGTCGTCCTGCGCGACGCTCGGGCGCGTCAGGCTCTCGACCGCAGCTGCAGGCAGCGGCGTGATCGGGGATTTGTAGGAACCCTCCTTCCCGAGTCGCGGGAAAGTGGTCGCAGGCGGTTTCGGTCGCGGCGCAGCGGCGGTGGCAGCAGCGGCGGCGGTGGCGGCGACCTTGCCTGCGGACTGGCAGCGGAAGCGGGACGCCTGCTCGGACAGTCCGGTCACTTCGCTCAGCAGGTTGCGCGCCGCCGCCGACGTCTGCTCGACCATGGCCGCATTCTGCTGGGTGGACTGGTCCATGCTGGCGATGGCGGCATTGATCTCGGTGATCGCCATCGCCTGCGCCTGGTTGTCCGACGCCATGCTGGCGAGCAGTTGGTGCACTTCGCCGACGTCGGCCGAGATGTTCTGCAGCGCCGCATCGACCTGGCCGACGGCATCCACCGCCGTGACGATGTCGGTCTGGGTGACGGTCAGCTGGTCGCGGGCCCTCTTGGCTTCCTCCTCGGCGCGCATGGCGAGCGCGCTGACGAGGTCGGCGACCACCGCGAACCCCCGGCCCGCCTCGCCGGCACGGCCCGCCTCCACCGCCGCGTTCATCGCCAGCACTCGAGTCTGGAAGGCGATCTTGTCGAGACCCTCGATGACGCTGTCGATGCCCTTGGCGCTTTCGCTGACCCGGCCCATCGCCTGGACCGCTTCGTCGGCGACCGCGCGCCCGCCGCTGACCGTGGCGATCGCCTGGTCGGCCCGGCCGACCGTCTCGGTCGCCGAAGCGGCGCTGGCCTTCAGCCGCCCGTCCATCTGGGCCACGGCCGCGCTGGTTTCCTCGAGGCTCGCGGCATTGCTCTCGGTCCGCCGAGCAAGATCCTCGCTCGCCTGAGCGATCTCGCCGCTTCCGGTACGAATCTCGGCCGTGCTGTCGCTGACCGACTTGATCAGCCCGCCAAGGCTCTGGATGGCCGCGTTGAAGGCCATTCGCAGCTGCCGGTAGCTGTGCGGGAAATATTCCTTGATCTCGGTCGTGAGATCGCCAGCGGCGAGCTGGTCGAGATGGGTGCCGAGCGTCTTGACGACCAGCTCCTGCTCGGCTGCCGCCTGCTGCTTCTCTTCTTCAAGCTTCGCCCGTTCCTCGGCCTGGTCGCGGAAGATGGCCAGTGACCGGCTCATGGTTCCGATCTCGTCGTTGCGGTCGCGATGGAGGATGCTGATCGTATGATCGCCCCGCGCGAGGGTCGCCATTTGTCCGTTCAACTGCAGTAGCGGCGTGACGATCGTGCCGTTGACGACCCAATAGGCCATGAACAGGGCACCGCCGGTGGCAAGGATGCTGATGAGCAATCCCATCACCAGGCTGCTGTTGGTCATCTCGGCAAGCGCGTGGGATTCGGCCTCGCTCGCGGCGATCCGTTCATCGTTTCCGCGCTTCAGATTGGCACCGAACGTCGTGGTCAGCCTGTCGGCCTCGGACAGGAGGCGGAGCGCTCCGCCCTGATCGCCGGCCTGCGCCCGCTGGACCGCCTCGCGGCTGAGGCGCGCGATCGTCGCCGCCTCTCCCTTGAGCGTCGCCACGGCTGGACCAAGTTCCGGATCGAGCTCGACCGCCTTGTCCATCGCCATCTGGCCTTCGCGGATCCGGTCCTCGAGTTCGGCCGCGGCCCGGCGCGAATCCTCGCTGCCGGGCGCGTAGAGGGCCGTCCGAAGAGCATTCTTGAGGACCTCGGCGGTCATACGGTTGCTTCGCACCATCTGCGTGATCGCCGGGAGCTTGTTCTCGACCAGCTCGCTGTAGCGGGCGTCGATGCTCGTGATCTTCCATGCATTCACGCCGGCAGTGACGATGGCGATGACGCCAAGCATCAGCATCATCGCCAAAATCTTCTTCATGATCCCGGTGTCCTGCAGCATCCGCTTCATGGTGCCCGCCTCTCATCCCAATCCAAGGTCGCCGGCCGGACTTCCTTCCCGAGCCAGCGTCGCTGCTTTCTCATAGAGACGGACCGGCAAGCGCGGGGAAAGGTGCGCCAAACAGCCGGGCACGGCCCATTGGGCAGGCGGAGAAAGCCCGAGGGCCACTCGTTGCCCGGACATGGCCGACCCGAGCATCGCTTCCGCACCGCGCCGGACCCGGCTGCCCAGGCGGCTGCTGGTCACCCGTTCGGCGCAGGAGCATGCGCATGGCCGATCGATCGTGGCCCGCGCCGAAGGGCTGGGCATCCCGGTCGTCCCGCTACCCGCCAATCAGGTGCGGCTGCCGCCCCAGCCGGACGAGCGCCGGGCCTATGCCGAGGCCAAGGCGACCATGGCGCTGGTCGTCGCGCCGCCGTCCAAGCTTCGCTTGCAGCCGATCGCGCCAAGCGCCGACTGGCGCGTCGACCTCGCCGAGGGCTGCCCGGCCCATTGCGCCTACTGCTATCTGGCGGGGTCCTTGTCAGGGCCGCCGATCACCCGCGTCTATGCCAATCTAGACGAAATCGAAGCGGTGCTTCCCGACTTCCTCGGCAAGGGCCGCATCACATCGCGGTCGCGCGCCCGGGCGCATGAAGGCACCACCTTCGAGGCGAGCTGCTACACCGACCCGCTCGCGATCGAACCGCTGACCGGCAGCCTCGCCGCGCTGATCCGCCACTTCGGCGCTTGGGACGCCGACGTGCAGCTTCGCTTCACCAGCAAGTTCGCGGACGTTTCATCGATGCTCGACCTGCCGCATGGCGGCCGCACCCGGATGCGCGCGTCGGTCAATCCGCCGGCCTTCCACCGGTTCGAAGCCGGCACAGACCGCGTCGCCGCCAGGCTCGCCGCGCTTCGGGCGATGGCGCTGGCGGGCTACAAGGTGGGGCTGACCATCGCTCCGATCATCGCCGCGGAGGGATGGCGAGAGGCCTATGCGGGGCTGATCGATCTGGCGGCAGAGGCGCTGTCCGGGCTTCCTGGCCTCGACCTCACTGCCGAGCTCATCACCCACCGCTTCACCCCCGGCAGCCGCGAAGTGCTGGCCAGCTGGTATCCGGGCTCCGACCTCGAGATGGACCCGGCTCTCCGCGCCGAGAAGCGGACCAAATTCGCCGGCACCAAGTTCGTCTATCCGCCCGAACTGATGACCGAGCTCAAGACCTTCTTCCACGCCGAACTGGCGGCGAAGCTGCCGGAGGCGCGGGTGCTCTACTGGACGTGAGGACCAGGGTCCCGCCGCGCTAGCGGACCAGCCAACCCTTCTGCTGCAGCGTGCGCCGCCACGCCTTCTCGAAGCAACCGGTGCCGGCGAACGGGCCGATGTTGCTGCAGCTGCCGATCCCGCTGTCGCCCTCGGAAATCCAGCCCATCCGCTCGGTCATCACGCCTTTGACATTGCCCTTGGGATCATAGGGCGCGGCAGGGTCGGTCACCTGGTAGAAGTTGCGCTGCTCGCGCCGGCCGCAGACCGTGATCGCGTCCCCGCCATCGCGCTGCCGGCATTCCTGCCGGGCGACTTCACGGGTCGCTGACGCGGCGAGGTCGGGTCCCGCAAGCAGGGCGAGCAACAGCATGCCGCCAGCATGAGCGCGGCGGCACATCGCGGCAAGCAGATCTTTCCCCTGTCCTACAGAGTGCCAAATAGGTTAGCAACCGTGCGACTCGGTAATCTTGCGAGGAGAGCTCCATGCCAAGTCTCACACCGCCGCCCATCGTCGATGAGCTGATCGACGGCCTGATCTCCCGCGAGGGCGGCTTCGTCGACCATGCCGCCGACCGCGGCGGACCGACCCGCTACGGCATCACGGAAGCCGTCGCCCGTGCCCACGGCTACACCGGACCGATGGCGCTGCTCCCGCGGGGCGAGGCCGCTGCCATCTACCGCCGCCTTTATTGGCTCCGTCCGGCTTTCGACCAGGTCGCCAGACGCGCACCGCGCGTGGCCGCCGAACTGTTCGACACGGGCGCCAACATGGGGCCGGGCGTGGCGGTCACCTTCCTGCAGCGCGCCTTGACCGCGCTTAACCGGAATGGTTCCGACTTTCCGGACCTGGTGCCCGATGGACGGATCGGTGCGGCGACGCTCGCCGCCCTCGATGCGTTCCTCGCCCTGCGCAAGGACCAAGGCGAAACGGTGCTGCTCCGCGCGCTCGAGGCGCTGCAGGGCGAGCGCTACCTGCGCCTCGCCGAGAAGCGTCCTGCCAACGAGGCCTTCCTCTACGGCTGGCTCGCGACCCGTCTCGGTCAGGACGACTGACCCCGCCGGGCGGCGGTCCGGACAGACCCCCGCCACCGGTGACCTTCGTGACCTTGTTCATCTTCCTTAACGCTACAGGAGCCCGCTGATGCCCCTCATCGAAGCGATCGTCGCCCCGCTCGCCAAGCTGATCGACAAGATCATCCCCGATCCTCAGGCCCGCGACCGCGCCAAGCTCGAACTGCTGAAACTTCAGGGCGACCAGGAAGCCGCGCAGATCGGCCAGCAGATGCAGGCGATCATCGCCGAGGCGAACAGCGCCGATCCCTGGACCAGCCGCGCACGGCCGAGTTTCCTCTACGTCATGTATGCGCTGATGCTCTGGTCGATCCCGATGGGCCTCATCGCCGCGGCCAACCCCGCCACCGCGGCCGCCATCGCCACCGGCATGACCGACTATCTTCGAAACCTGCCGAACGAGCTCTACACCCTCTTCGGCACCGGTTATCTCGGCTACACCGCCGCCCGCACCTGGGGGAAGGTGAAGGGCGTGGAGCGCTGATCGCTTCTCCCCTCTCGCTTGCGGGAGGGGCCGGGGGAGGGTCTGTTCGCTCCATGTAAGGACATTCCCTCCCCAACCCCTCCTGCTGACGGAAGGGGCTAGGCCAGCACTTGATCCTTTCCGCCCATGGAACGATCCTCCGCCTTGCCCCTTTTACCGGGCAGCGGAGGAAACCACGCCTTGAGCGACCTGCTCGAACCCGGACGAAATTGCTGGCGGATCGAGCGGTCGGGGAGGGCGTCGGTGATCATCGACGCCTGCTACTATTACCGGATCGTCCGCCAGGCGATGCTGGAAGCGAAGCATCGCATCCTGATCATCGGCTGGGACTTCGATCCGCGGATCATCCTCGACCGCACCCATAGCGACCAGAGCCTCGGCGACTTCCTGCTCGAACTCGCCCGGACCAAGCCCAACGTGCCGATCAAGATCCTGTCGTGGCGGGTCGGCGCGCTCAAGCTGGCATTCCGCGGCCGGGCGCTCCTCTGGCTCGCGCGCCTCGCCTGGACCAAGGCCATCCGCTTCGTCATGGACGGCGCCCATCCCCCCGGCTGCTCGCACCACCAGAAAATCGTCGTGATCGACGATAGCTTCGCCATCTGTGGCGGAATCGACATGACCGGCGACCGCTGGGATCGCTCCGCGCACGCCGATGACGAGCCTGGCCGGGTTCGCCCGAACGGCCAGGCCTACGGTCCGTGGCACGACGCCACCATGGCCTGCGACGGCCCGCTCGCGACCGCCCTGGCCGAACTTGCCCGCATCCGCTGGAACCATGCCACCGGCGAGGACCTCCCGGCCATCGAAGATGGTGAGCCACTGTGGCCGGACGAACTGCGCCCGCAGTTCGAAGGCAGCCGCTTCGCCATCGCCCGCACCGCCGCGGCCTATTCCGAATGGGAGAGCATCAAGGAGATCGAGGCGCTCACCCTTGACCTCATTGCCCGCGCCCGGCGCTTCATTTACGCCGAGAACCAGTATTTCACCTCGCCCCGTATCGCAGCCGCCATCATGCGCCGGATGGAGGAGCCGGATCCGCCCGAAATCGTGCTGGTCAACCCGATCCGCGCCGACGGCTGGCTCGAACAGGTGGCGATGGATGCGACCCGGCTGCGTCTCATCCAGATCATCGGCACCGCCGACCCCGGCAACCGCTTCCGCATCTTCACCCCCAAGACCGAAGGCGGGCAGGACATCTACGTCCATGCCAAGCTGATGATCGTCGACGATCAGGTGCTCAAGATCGGCTCGGCCAACATGAACAACCGCAGCCTCGGCCTCGACAGCGAATGCGACCTCTGCCTCGATGCCGCCACTGACTCCGAGCGAGAGGCGATGGCAGCGCTGCGCACGCGACTCATGGCCGAGCATACGAACAGCAGCGAGGAACAGGTGCGCGACGCCTTCAAGCGCACCGGATCGCTGCTTGCGACCATTGCCGAACTGACCGACAAGGGCGGCCGCCGCCTCGAACCTTTGCCCTTCGAGGCTCCCGAGGGTATCGCCAAGGCGATTGCGGAGACCGAGTTGCTCGACCCCAAGAGCCCTGATGCCATGTTCGAGAGCATGTCCGAGCGCACCCTCTTCCGTCCCCTGCGCGGCCGCTTAAAGGTGCTCCGCCGCCGTGGACGCCATCTTCCCGCCTGATGGCCCGCTCGTCGCGCCGGCGTCGCTGGCCCAACCTGCCGAAGGCTGCCGCCGAGATGGTGGACCGCTTCGGCTGGAGCCCGGTTGCCCTTCTCAACACCATCGACCGCCTCACCCCCGGCCGCGGCGACCGTGCCCGCAAGCTGGGCGAGGGACTGCGATTCGGGCCGCACGCGCGTCACCACCTCGACGTCTGGGCCCCCTCGCACCCGGACAGCGCCAAGTTGCCGATCGTCGTCTTCTTCTACGGTGGCGGGTGGCATTCGGGCGAGCGCACCGATTATGGCTTCGCCGGCGCCGCCTTCGCGGCACAGGGGTTCCTGACCATTGTCCCCGACTATCGGCTGGTGCCCGAGGTCCGCTATCCCGACTTCCTCGAGGATGCCGCGCTGGCACTGCGCTGGGTGTGGACCAACGCCATCCATTATGGCGGCGACCCGGCGCGGATCAGCGTCGCCGGGCATAGCGCCGGAGCCTATATTGCCGCCATGCTGGCGCTCGACCCGCGCTGGCTCGCCGCGGCGCAGCTTCCTTCCGACACGGTGAAGGCCGGCGTGCTTCTCTCGGGCCCGTTCGACTTCGCACCCTTTCGCGAGTGGCGGGGGCGCGCGACCTTCGGGAGCCATCATGATCCGGCTGAGACGCAGCCGATCAACCACGTTCGCGCCGACGCGCCGCCGCTGCTGCTTCTGCACGGAAGATCGGACCGCTTGGTCTATGCCAAGAACAGCCGCAGCCTCGATGCGGCGCTCACTGCCGTCGGAGCGCCGCACGAGATCAAGATCTATCCTGGCTGCGACCATGCCGGGACGGTGGTCGCCCTCTCGCGCCCCTTCCGCCACCGCCACCCGGTGCTCGCTGACGCCGCCGCTTTCTTGCGCTCGGTGCTCGGGCTTCCCACTTCCTCGTCAAAGGAATGAGCGGGACAAGCATGGAACAATGGCATGGCACCACCATCATCGGGGTGCGCAAGAACGGCCGAACGGTGATCGCCGGCGACGGCCAGGTCAGCATGGGCAACACAGTCATGAAGCCGAACGCCCGCAAGGTGCGGCGGCTGGGTCGTGACGGCAAGGTGGTCGGCGGATTCGCCGGTGCGACTGCCGATGCCTTCACCCTGTTCGAGCGGCTGGAGAAGAAGCTTGAAACGCACCACGGCCAGCTGCTCCGCGCCGCTGTCGAGCTCGCCAAGGACTGGCGAACGGACAAGTATCTCCGCAACCTCGAAGCGCTGATGATCGTCGCCGATGCCGATGTGCTGCTGGTCATCACCGGCAATGGCGACGTGCTCGAGCCCGAGGAGAAGGAGGGCACGACGATCGCGTCGATCGGATCGGGTGGCAATTACGCCCTCTCCGCCGCCCGCGCGCTGGCCGATTACGAGCCCGATCCCGAGACCCTCGCCCGCAAGGCCATGGCCATCGCGGCCGAGGTCTGCGTCTTCACCAACGACCGGGTCGTGGTGGAGACGGTTTAGCGTTCCACTCCCCTCCCGCCTGCGGGAGGGGCCAGGGGAGGGACTGTCCTCCCCCGCCACTCACATTCCCTCCCCCGGCTCCTCCCAAACGGGAGGGGAGAAGGCAAAGAAATGAACGACGCACTGACCCCCAAGACCATCGTCGCCGCGCTCGACGATCACATCATCGGCCAGTCGGATGCCAAACGTGCGGTCGCGGTAGCGATGCGCAACCGCTGGCGGCGGCAGCAGCTTGGACCCGAGCTGCGGGACGAGGTCACGCCCAAGAACATCCTGATGATCGGGCCGACCGGCTGCGGCAAGACGGAGATCAGCCGGCGCCTCGCCAAGCTCGCCGACGCACCGTTTGTGAAAGTCGAGGCGACCAAGTTCACCGAGGTCGGCTATGTCGGCCGCGACGTCGAGCAGATCGCCCGCGACCTCGTCGAGGAAGCGGTTCGCCTCGAGAAGGAGCGCCGCCGCACCAAGGTCCGCGAGGCGGCGGAGGAAGCGGCGATGGAGCGCCTGCTCGACGCCCTCACCGGCAAGGGCTCGAGCGAGGCCACCCGTGCGTCCTTCCGCCAGCGCTATGCTGACGGCAGCCTCGACACGGCCGAGGTCGAGATCGAGGTCGTCGAGGCGCCGGCCATGCCGTTCGACCTGCCCGGGCAGGGCGGCGTCGGCATGATCAACCTCAGCGAGATGATGTCCAAGGCGATGGGCGGTCCGCCCAAGAAGCGGCGGAAGCTCAAGGTCCCCGCCGCCTTCGTGAAGCTGGTGGAGGAGGAGGCCGACAAGCGCCTGGACGAGGATGACATCAATGTCCGTGCGCTGGCCGATGCGGAGGCGAACGGCATCGTCTTCCTCGATGAGATCGACAAGATCGCGGTCAGCGACGTGCGCGGCGGATCAGTTTCCCGCGAAGGTGTGCAGCGCGATCTGCTGCCGCTGATCGAGGGCACCACCGTCTCGACCAAATACGGTCCGCTCAAGACCGACCACATCCTGTTCATCGCCAGCGGCGCCTTCCATGTCGCCAAGCCCGCCGACCTGCTGCCCGAACTGCAGGGACGCCTGCCGATCCGGGTCGAGCTGAAGGCGCTGACGGAAGAGGATTTCGTTCGCATCCTGTCGGCAACGCGCGCGAGCCTGACCGAGCAGTATCAGGCGCTGCTGGCGACCGAAGGCGTGACCATCCGCTTCGCCGATGACGGCATCCGGGCGCTCGCCAGGATCGCCGCGGAAGTGAACGAGAGCGTCGAGAATATCGGCGCCCGTCGCCTTCAGACGGTGATGGAGAAATTGCTCGAGACCGTCAGCTTCGAGGCCGAGGACCGGCGCGGTGAGGAACTCACCGTCGATGCCGTCTTCGTCGAGTCGCAGCTCGCCGATCTCGCTCGCAACACCGACCTGTCGCGTTACGTCCTCTAGCCGCGCTTGCCGCCGGGTCAGGCGGCGAGGTGGCCGGGGTTGTTCGGGAGGGTCGGAGGCGGGGTCATGTCGGTCCCGAGTTCACTGATCGCCCGCACGCTGGTGGCCCGATTGTGCGGTGCCGAGGGATCGGGAAGAAGCCCGGCCTGTCGGTCGGCGGTGCGCTCTCTCGCTGCGCGGCGGCTGGCGACGGTGGGGCCATAATCCGCCATGACGCGGAAGCGGGGATTGACCTCGGCCAGCTCGGCCATGACCTTGGCGGCGCGCTTGCCGATCTGTCGCACCTGCTCGCGGCTGAGACCGCTTCCTTCCGGTGCGTCATAGTCGGCCAGCTCGCCGAAGACCCGGGCCGCGAGGATTTCGCGATCGCGCTCCAGTCGCGCCTCGATCGCTTCCACCGCTGCCTCATCGAGCCCGGCCCGGCCACCAGCTTTGAGCGCGCGCGCCAGTTCGCGCTTGGGCTGCTTGCGGCGCAGGCTTTCGAGTGCGGCGTGGCGGCCCTTGGCGACGAACTCCTCGATCAGGCACTGGGCGGCGGCGCGTGCGAGATAGTCGCTGGCCGACGATTCGGTCCGCTCCAAGGCGTATTCATCCTCGATCAGGCTTTCGATCGACGTCTCCTCGCCATCCGGGCCCGAGGCCAGGCTGTGGAGCGAGACGGTGGTCGCCGATACCTTCTGCGCCGAAGGACGCTGATCGGTCATCAGGCGGAATCGGAGCGACTGCAGCTCGCCGCGGATCTGCCAGTTCACGAAGGTGGTGAACTGCGCCTTCTCGCTGTCATAGGCCTCGATCGCGCGGTGAACGGCAATGGCGCAGCATTGCTCGGCATCGTCCCAGTGGGCGCCAAGCCCATACTGGCGAATGAAGTGCCGGAAGCGGGGGCTGAGCAGGCGCAGCAGCCGGGCGAAGACGCGGTCGCAGTCGCGGCGCTGGCGGGCGGTCGGTTCTTGGTCGGCGGGGCCGCGCAGCTTCTTATACTCGGCAACGGCGACTTCCAGCGCAGCGGTGGTCTTCGACATGGCATCCCCCGGTGGGCGAGGGGAGGATTCCCGCGGCTCGCCCGATGAAGGAAGACAAGCGGCGGGCGCAGTTAATCGCTCTGGACCGGTAAATCCGGACTGGAGTGAATGCTGCGAAGTGCTAGGAAAGCGCGCCTTGCCGCGCCGGGCGAACGCTCCGCAATGGAGTTAATCGGAAGCAGGTCAGGCGGTGAGGAAGCGGGCCGGCCGGACCCGCCTGGCGACATATTCGTCGAGCCAGGCGCGGTGGGCGTCGGTGGCGCTGCCGGCCGCCGCGACTCGGCGATCGGCTGCCACCGCGCCGACCTGCGCGGCGAGCAGGCGGCCGGCTCGTTCCTCGCCGATGCCACTGCCGAGGAAGCGCAGCGCGTCGCCAAGCCCCAGGTGATGCGCCAGATAGGCGGCGCGGGCGGTGCCCGGCAGGTCGGTGGCGGCGATGCCGGCGGCGCGCAGCCGCTTCAGGTTGGCCGCGGCATGGTCCGCGGTGACCTGGATGGAAGCCGCTGGATCAAAGCGCAATTCAAGCAGCGCCGGACGCGCCTCCGGCCGAACCTTGCCCGACCGGTCAATCCAGCCGCGTGCCTCGGCAGTGGCGCGCAGCCAGCTTCCGGGCCGCCGCGCTTCGTCGAGCCAGGTGCCATTGAGAAACTGGCCGAGCCCGCCGGCGGACGACCGCGGATTGCGGCTGGCCGGGTCCCATCGCCCGTCCGGTCGCCGTGCCGCCTCGGCATCGACGATGGCGGCAAGGACCGCGGGGTCGAGCCCGGTCCGCGCGCCCGCGGCCTCGAACAGGGGCTGGTAGATGGCATTGGCCCCGAGGCGCAACGGACCCATGACCGGCGCTTGCGGCGGAGGATCGGGGCTCAGCGACGGTCGCAGCCGGTCCTCGGCCTGCAGCGCGTCGATCAGGGTTTCGAGACGGAGCATGGAGCCGCCGGCGGTCACCGCCTCGCCCTTCACAGGGCGGATGTTGCCAAGCGCCGCCTGCCACAGCCGTCCGTCGAGATCGCTGCGCGCGGCTCGGTAGATCAGCTCGGTCCGGGCAGCCGGCGACAGCCTGTCGAGTGGCGCCGCGCTCATCGCTTGCTCCAGGCAGCGGCGGTGGAATCGTCGAGCGCGGCCTGTGCCCGGCGTTCGGCGGCACGGCGCTCCGCCTTCCTAGCGACGGCGGCAGCATCTTCGAGCAACTGCAGGCGGCCGCGCGCTTCGGCGGTCTCGCGGCGCAGGGCGGCAAGGCGGTCAGAGCCAGCCTTGCGGGCTGCGCCGAGCGCTTCGAGGCGTCGGGCGCTGTCCGCGAACCAGGCGTCGGCGGCAAGCGGCACGGCCGCGGCCAGATGGCGCTCGGCGCGGCGCAGCTCGGTCAGGCTTTCGGCGGCCTCCCCTAGGGCGCGCTGCTCGCGCTCCTCTGCAGAGATGCGCAGCGCGAGCGCGTCGAGCAGGCGGCGGCGGTGCCGGATGGCGGGTGCGAGGCGGCTCATTGGCCTTGCTCCACGAGCGCGGCGAGATCAGCGAATGCATGCTCGGGATGGCCGCGGTCGTCCTTGCCCTGGCCAAGCAGCGCTTCGATCCGGGGTGCAAGCGCGATCGCCCGATCGACCTCAACATCCGCACCCGTTGCATAAGCGCCGAGCCGGACCAGTTCCTCCATGTCGGCCCAGGTCGACAGCAGCCGGCGGGCGGCGAGGCGCGTCTCATTGTCACTGGCGGAAAGGCAATGGGGGAGGGTACGGCTGACCGACTTGAGCAGGTCGACCGCCGGATAGCGTCCGCGCTCGGCGATGCGGCGCGACAGCACGACATGACCGTCGAGAATGCCGCGCACCGTGTCGGCGATCGGTTCATCATGGTCGTCGCCGTCGACCAGCACGGTGAACAAGCCGGTGATGCTGCCCTCGCCCGTAAGTCCCGGCCCGGCCCGCTCCAGCAGCCGGGCAAGCTCGGCGAAGATTGAGGGCGGGTAGCCGCGCGTCGCCGGCGGCTCGCCGGCTGCCAGCCCGATCTCGCGGCCGGCCATGGCGAAGCGGGTCACGCTGTCCATCAGGCAGAGCACGCGCTTGCCCTCGGCCCGGAAATGTTCGGCGATGGCGAGGGTCGCGTAAGCCGCCTGCCGGCGCATCAGCGCAGGGGCGTCGGAAGTGGCGACCACCACAACCGAGCGGGCCAGGCCGTCCGGCCCGAGATCGTCGGCAAGGAACTCCTGCACCTCGCGGCCGCGCTCGCCGATCAGGCCGATGACCGCCACGTCGCAATCAGCCCAGCGTGCCAGCATGGAAAGGAGCACCGACTTGCCGACCCCCGAGCCGGCGAAAAGGCCCAGCCGCTGTCCCTCGCAGAGCGGTGCGAACAGGTCGAGCGCACGAACGCAGGTCGCGAGGCGAGGACCAACGCGCGTCCGTTCGGCGGCCGGCGGAGGTGCGGCACGCAGGGGCCGAGGGACGGGGCCGAGCGGCAGCGGGCCCAGTCCGTCGAGCGGTGTTCCAAGCCCGTCCATGACCCGGCCGAGCCAGGCGGCGGAAGGCCGTAGCGAGGCTTCGGCCGCTACCAGCTCGACCGACGTTCCGGAGACCAGGCTTTCGGTCGGGGCGTAGGCCATGGCGGTCACCCGGTCGCCGACAAGCGCGGTCACTTCCGCCTGGACCGCGCCGAGGCGAAGGCGCGAGCCGACCCGCGCCGCTCCGCCGAGGCCGGCGACCTCGAGCGAGGCGCCGCGCACTGCGACGAGCGTTCCGAACCGGCGGAAAGGATCGGTGTCCCGGACCTGTTCGCCGAATGCCGCCAGCGCGGCGAGGGCGCTCAGGCGGCCTCCTCCGCCACCTGCGCCAAGGCGTCATGCTCGATGCGCATCAGCGTTCGGCAGTCTCCAAGTGCACGGTAATAATCGGCGGAGGCCGCACGCTCGGCGAAGCTTGCGACGGCGGCCCGGCCGGTTCCGCATGGCGCGAGGCGGGTGACCGAGCCGAGCGTGTCGATGATTCGGCGGTGGTGCTCTTCGATGCCTTCCGGATCGAGATAAGCCATCATCGTGTGGAAGTAGAGCGCGCGCGCCGGGGTGTTCGCTTCGGCCGGCGACATGATCTCGCGGCCGCGCAGGATGGTGACCTTGCTCTCGATTGCCAGGTCGGTCCGCCTGGACGCACGAATCACTGCGCCGTTGATGACGACCTTCTCGCCGTCGCGAAGGGAAATCCTGAGGGTCATTCAGTTGTCCTGCTGCTGTTCCAATTGCCTCCATGATAGAGGCGGACACGGGAGAGCGGACGGCCGTGGCGGCAAAAATTGCCGGGTTCGGGGAGGTCGCC
The DNA here is from genome assembly GCF_029637485.1 of Sphingomonas sp. LHG3406-1. Classification (GTDB taxonomy): domain Bacteria; phylum Pseudomonadota; class Alphaproteobacteria; order Sphingomonadales; family Sphingomonadaceae; genus Sphingomicrobium. The sequence continues at coordinate 2,409,641 of NZ_CP069128.1, forward strand.
GGCGGCCTTCTATAAACGGATGAGAAGGACCGGCAGCGCGCCGGCCAACCCTTGGGAGCCTTGCACCTTGAGCCTCTATTCCGCCCTCTACGCCGGTGTGTCCGGGCTTGGCGCGCAATCATCGGCCCATGGCGACGGTCGCCGACAACATCACCAACATCAACACGATCGGCTACAAGGGCGTCTCCACCGAATTTCGTACCCTGGTCACCGACGGCCGGATGAAGTCGAGCTATTCGGCCGGCGGCGTCGCGGCAGCACCGCAGGCGCTGATCAGCAAGCAGGGCCTCCTCCAGGCCAGCTCGGGCCAGACGGACCTTGCCATCGACGGGGCCGGCTTCTTCGTCGTGCGCACCGGTGACACGCAGGACGCCGAGATCGCCTTTACCCGCGCCGGCGCCTTCAAACCCGACCTGCAGGGCTATCTTCGCAACACCAGCGGCTACTATCTCCAGGGTTGGCGACTGGATGCTTCGGGCAATTACGTCGACACCGGCAACCTTAACGCGCTTGAACCAGTGCGCCTCAGCGAGTTGACCGGTTCGGCCGCACCAACCAGTCGCCTCCAGATGCGCGCCAACCTCCAGTCCGACGCACCGGTGGTTGCCGGACCTTATGCAGCGGGTGACATCGCGGCGGGCACGGTCGCCCCGCAGTTCCAGCGAAGCTTCGACATCTACGACGCGCAGGGCGGCGCGCACCGGATCAGCATCGGCTTCGTCAAGACCGCGCCCAACCAGTGGCAGGCGGAGATCTTCGCGGTTCCGGCGGCGGACGTTACCGCGCCGGGCGGCCTGCTGGCGAGCGGGACCGTCGCCTTCAACCCCGACGGCAGCCTCAACCTCGCCGGATCCACCCCCGCCATCTTCGGCAGCCTGACTCCGGCCTGGACCAACGGCGCCGGCGCGCAGCCGATCGACCTCCAGCTCGGGTCGGACGGCGGGCTCGACGGCCTCACCCAGTTCGGTGGGCAGAGCGCGCTGATCAGCTCCAGCGTCGATGGCGGGCTGCTCGGCAACATCGCCTCGATCGAGGTCGACGAGAGAGGCCTCGTCAGCGCCATCTTCGACGATGGCACCGCCCGGCGGGTATTCCAGCTGCCGGTCGCGACTTTCCAGAATCCGGATGGCCTGACCCGCCTCACCGGCAACGCCTTCGCCGTGTCGAGCGCCAGCGGATCGGTCGCCATCAACCCGCCGGGCGCGCTCGGCGCAGGCATGATCTCAAGCGCGACACTGGAAGCATCCAACGTCGACCTTGCCCAGGAATTCACCAACATGATCCGCTTCCAGCGAGCCTACAGTGCCTCGTCCAAGATCATCACCACGGTCGACGACATGCTGCAGGAACTGTCCAGCCTGAAGCGGTGAGGAGCCCATAGGCCATGAGCCTCTCCGAGATACTCGGCAGTGCACTATCGGGGCTGAACGCCGCCCAGGCCGGGCTGCGCTCGGCCTCGAACAATATCGCCAACGTCAACACTCCCGGTTACGCCCGCGAGCGTGTGCCACTGCAGACGGGCGTCACGGCTGGGCAGGTGAGCGGTGTTCGCACGCTCGAAGCAGTCCGCGTCGCCGACCGCTTCCTCGAAGCAACCGTATACCGGCGGGCGGGCGACTGGGGGCAAGCCGAAGCCGTCGCCAATTCGCTCGACCGGTTGCAGGCAATGCTCGGCGGTCCAGGCGATGCGAGCGGCCTTCCGGCACGGCTCGACGCCATCGGTGCGGCCGCTGTCGCAATGACGGGCGCTGCAGGAAGCGAGCCCACCCTTCGCGGCTTCATCGGCGCCGTTAGCCAGGCCCTGTCGTCGTTGCAGACGCTCGACGGGGACATCGCCGGCCTGCGCGTCGATGCCGAGCGCGAGTTCAGCTATACGGTCGGCACCATCAACAACCTGCTGAAGCGCATCGATGCGCTCAACGACAGCGTTGCTCGCCAGGCGGCCGGCGGGCGTGCCAGCAACGGTGCCATCGACCAGAGGATGAGCGCTGTCGAAGAGCTTGCCGGACTGATCAGGATCGAGGTGCGCGAAGGCGAAGACGGGCGGCTGACCATCGACACGGCGGGTGGCGCCACCCTGCTTGATCGGCGTCTCCGCCTACTCGACTATCCGCCGAGCGAAGGCAGCGCCCAGCCGCTCTATCCGGCGGTGAAACTGCGGTTCGTCGAGGTCGACGGAAGCCTCGGCGCCGACACCGGCGAACGGCTGGACTCGCCGGCGGTGGGTGGCAGGCTCGGCGGTCTCATGGATTTGCGCGATCGCCGTCTTCCGGCCTTCGCCGAAGAGATCGGAAGCCTCTTCGGCGGCCTTGCCGAAAGCCTCAACGCCGTCAGCAATGCCGGCTCGAGCGTTCCGCCACCGGCTCGGCTGGAAGGCGCGCAGACCGGCTTCGCGGCGGGCGACCGGCTTGGCTTCACCGGCCGGGTGGTAATCGCTGCGCTCCATCCCGACGGCGTGCTGGCGGCAAGCCTCGCGCTCGATCTCGACAGCTTAGGGCCAGGCGCGACCATCCAGGACGCGGTGGACGCGATCAATGCCGGGCTCGGCGGCTCCGCAAACGCCAGCTTCGTCGGTGGCCGGCTGACGATCAGCGGCTCCGGCTCGCTCGGCGTCGCGGTGGCGCAGGACCCGGCCAATCCGAGCGATCGCGCCGGCATGGGTTTTGCCCAGCTGTTCGGCCTCAACGATCTCGTCAGTGGACCCAGGACCTTTGGCCCGACCGGCTTCACCGCCGCCGATCCGCATGGCTTCGCCCCGCCGCAGACGGCCGAATTTGTTCTGCGCGGGCCTGACGGGCGCGTACTTGCTCAGGACAGCCTGTCGCCGATGGCAGGCGGAAGTTTCGGCGATCTCGTCGCTTCCCTCAACGCCGGGCCGCTCAGCACGTTCGGCAGCGTGGCGCTCGACGGGCGCGGGCGGCTCGCCTTCACGCCGGTCGCCAACCTGCCGACCGCCAGCCTTTCCGTCGTGTCCGATACCAGCAGCCGCTTCGGCACGGGACGATCCCTTTCCTCCCTACTGCTGCCGTCCGGCCGGGAAACCGGACTCGAGGGAGCGACCGTGCGTCCCGACATCGCCGCCAGCGCCGGCCGGCTGCCGCTCGCCCGGCTCAACATCGCGGCAACGGTCGGGACCAAGGCGCTCGGCACGGGCGACAATCGCGGCGCCAACGCCTTCGTCGACCAGCTTCGCGCGCCAGTCGACCTCGGGCGCGAGCGGGTGGCGGGAATGGAGGGCTATGCCAGCTTCGTGCTCGGCCAAGCAGGGCTCGACGCGGCCGGCGCCAAGGACCGGCTCGACGACATGGCGGCGCGGCGGTCGGACGCCGTGAACCGGCGCGACAGCTATTCGGGCGTCAACATCGACGAGGAGCTGGCCAGCCTTGTCACGCTCCAGAACAGCTATTCGGCGGCGGCTCGGGTGATGACGACCGCGACCCAGATGTACGACACTCTGATCGGGATGGTAGGACGATGACGGGCCTCAATCGTGTGGCGAGCATTCCGATGCAGCGCAGCCTGTTCGACAGCATCGCCGTCTCGCAGCGCAAGCTCGCCGAGACCCAGCAGCAGATGGCGACGGGCAAGAAGGCGCCCGACTTTGCTTCGCTGGGGATCGAAACAATGCGCAACCTGTCCGCGCGCACCTTGCTCGCGCGGCAGGAAGCGCATGCGGCGGTCGGCAACCGCGTCGGCACCACGCTGGCATTGATGGACGTTCAGATGGCGGGCGCCGAGGAAGCCTTGAACAAGCTCCGCGACGGGCTGCTGTCGGCCATCGGTACCGGCCGTGCCAACGGCCTGCAGGAGGTTGCCGAAGAAGCATTCCAGCGCTTCCGGACCGCGCTCAACAGCGACGAGGGCGGTGTCTACCTGTTCGCCGGGTCGCAGACGTCGACGCCGCCCTACCGGCCCGCGACGCTCGCCGCGACCGCGCTCATTCCCGGCTCCGGTGCCTTCGCCAACGATGACGTGGTCGCCAGCGCTCGGGTAACCGAGGGGCTGGACGTCACCTATGGGACGACGGCGAGTGCGATCGGAACTGAGGTGCATGAGGCGTTCCGGACGCTGGCGCTGGGAGGGGCGATCGGCGACGTCCCCACTGCGGCGCAGGCGACCGCCATCAGCCAGGCGATCAGTCAGCTCAATGACGGCCTGAAGACCCTGCGCGCCGCCCATGCCGAGAACGGCCGGCGCCAGGCGCAGATCGAGAACCTTTCCGACAAGGCCGCCGAGCGCACCCTGATCCTCGAAAAACTCGTCGCCAGGAACGAGGACGCCGACATGGCGGAAGTGGCGAGTACGCTCGTCCAGCGCAAGACCACCTTGGAGGCGAGCTACACCTTGTTCGGACGGCTGGCGAACCTCAGTCTGGTCAACTTCCTCCGCTAGCCGGCGGAACGTCGCGGAGCGGGCGCGTCCGGAAGGACGGCACCCTGCGCCGATGTGGACTTCAGCCCCGTGCCTCTGCTTTGGTGCGGCGATGATCGCGACGATGAGAAGGGCCGCGCTGCTGGCGACCGGCTTTGCGGCCCTGATTGCTACGGCGCCCGCGAGGGCCGTCGACCGCGACAGCCCGGAAGGGCGGCTGCTGTTCGACCTCTTCAGGGCCATCGTCGAGATGCCGACCGTCAAGGGACGGGAGCAGGTGCCGAAGATGGCGCGCCACCTGTCCGCTCGACTGCGCAAGGCGGGCTTCGCCGCGCGCGATATCGAGATCGTGCCGGTGGGGGAGACCGCCGGCCTCATCGTCACCTGGCGGGGCACCGGTGCCCGCCCGCCGATCCTCTTTCTTGCCCACATGGACGTGGTCGAAGCCAAGAAGTCCGACTGGGAGCGCGATCCCTTCAGGCTGCACCAGGAGAATGGCTTCCTCTACGGGCGCGGTGCAAGCGACAACAAGCTCGGCGTGGCGCAGCTCGTCGCCGCCTTCATCACCCTCAAGCGCCAGGGTTTCCGGCCCGACCGCGACCTCGTCCTCGCCTTTACTGGCGACGAGGAGACCGACATGAATTCGAGCCGCGCGCTTGCCGAGCGGCTCGCGGCGCGGAAGCCAGAATTTGCCATCAACTCCGATTCCGGCGGCGGCCGGGCAGACGCCGCGGGCAAGCCGATCAGCTTCGGGGTGCAAGTGGCGGAGAAGACCTTTGCCAACTTCGCCGTCACCATCCGCAACCCCGGCGGGCACAGCGCCCGGCCGCGGCCGGACAATGCCATCTACGAGCTGGCGGAGCTGCTCGGACGAGTGCGGGCGCACCAGTTTCCGGCAGAAGGCAACCAGCGCACCACCTGCGTCCCGACCCTGCTTTCCGGCGGGCATGCAGATAATGCACTGCCCCAGCGGGCGACGGCTACCATCAATTGCCGAATCCTGCCCGGCGTCCCGATCGATGACATCGGCCGTGCGCTGGCCGAGGCGGGCGGAAATCCGGCGGCCGAGTGGAGCGTGGTCGGCGAGCCCTTCGGAGCGCCGGCATCTCCGGTCCATCCCGAACTGTTCGCCGCTTTCACCGAAGCGGTGAAGGATCGGGCGCCGGGCGTGCCGATCACCCCCTACATGACTCCTGGCGCGACAGACGGAAAGCATTTCCGTGCACGCGGCATCCCCACCTACGGTGTCAGCGCGGATTTCACCCGTCCGGGGGAGGTTGGCGGCGTCCATGGCCTCAACGAGCGCATTCCGGAAAGCGCTTTGTTTGAGGCCTTCGATTTCTGGCCACGGCTGATGCGTCTGCTCGGCAGCGAGGGGGAGAAGAAGTGAGATCGTTGCTCCTGCTGCCGGCGCTGCTTGCGCCTTCGATCGCCCTTGCCGCGCCCGCAGCCGACACGCTGCGGGGCAGGGTCGAGGCCAAGCTCGCCGAAGCCGGGCCGGGCGTGCGCTTCGGCCTGATGGTGGCAAGCATGGACGGACGGGAGATCCTCGCCATCGACCCGGACGGCCGCTTCGTCCCGGCTTCCAACACCAAGCTGTTCACCACCATCGCCGCCTTTGAACTGCTGCCGGGGCTCGACCAGCCCGATGTCGAGGGTGGTGCCCTCGTCCGCCTGGCGCCGCAGGGCAGCAAGCAGCCCATTGTCATTCTTGAAGGCCGCGGCGATGCGCGCCTGTCGAGCGCGCCCGATTGCCGCGTGAACTGCCTTGCGACCCTCGCCGACGCGGTCGCCGCACGAAACCGGCGGGTTGCTGGCGTCGTCGGTGCCGCGCCGCGCTATGCCGACGAACGGTGGAGCTTCGGGATGAGCTGGAACAACATCCCGACCCGCTCCGGAACGGCGCTCGCCGCGCTGACGGTCGACGACAATGAGCTCGCCCTGCGCGTGGTCCCGGGCGCCGAGGGGCAGCCGCCGCAGGTGCAGGTCGGCGACTATGTGCGGGTCGTCAACCAAGCGCTCACGGTCCGCGAGGGCAAGACCGCGCTCGAGGTGGAGCGCCTGCCCGGCGAGCGGACGTTGCGACTGACCGGCACCATCGCCGGCAACGCCGGGGAACAGCTCCTCCGCCTCGGCATCGACGATCCGGCCGAGTTCGCCGCCTGGCGGATGACCGGCATGTTGAGGGAGCGGGGCGTCCGGGTCGGCGCGGGTCCGGTCGGTCGTTACCTGACCGAATTTCGCTCAACTTCTTCCGAGATCGCGCGGGTCACGCCGCCGCCGCTGGCCGCGGACATCGTCACCATCAACAAGGTCAGCCAGAACGTGCACGCCGAGCTGCTCCTTCGCCGCCTCGGCGCGGCGCGCGACAAGCCGAGCGTCGCCGGCGGCCTCGAAGCGGTCCGCATCATGCTCGACCGGGCCGGCGTCCCCGAGCGCGCCGCGACCCTCGCCGACGGGTCCGGCATGTCGCCCTACAATCGCGTGTCCCCGCGCGGCATGGTGACCATGCTCAGGTGGGCATCGGGACGACCATGGGGCGCAGCGCTCCGGGCAAGCCTTCCGGTTGGGGGTGTCGACGGCACGCTCGCCCGCCGCTTTCGCGAGGGCGGTCTCAAGGGCCGGATCTTCGCCAAGACAGGTTCGCTGAATGCGACCAGCGCCCTGTCCGGCTACATGCTGACCGCCGGCGGCGAGACCCTTGTCTTCTCGATCATCGCCAACGACGTGCCCGAGGAAGTCCGCGCGACTCTCATCATGGATCAGGTGCTCGAACTGGTCGCAGCCAGCGGCTGATCCTCTGCCCTGTTGCCGGACCGCAACAGGGTGACGGCATGATTGCAGAAATCGTTCACTCTGGCGCTTTGTTACAAAGAAAATACTGGCGCCCACCCAGCCATCCGCTCCTAATCCCGGCCATCGATCGACCCTGGGGAGAAGGGTCGCGTGAGGGGGCTTTGAACATGGCGCTTGGTACACGCACGCTGATGCTTTCGTTCGGAAGCGCGATGGCGATCGCGCTCACGCTGGCGACGCCGGCTGCGGCGCAGAGCACGGAAGGAGCGACCCAGCCTGCGGCCACGCCGACGGGCGCGGAAACGCCCACCGCGCCGGCGAACACCGGCAACGACAGTCGCGAGGGCGAGATCGTTGTCACCGGCTCGCGCATCCGCCGCGACCCGAACAACAGTGCGCTGCCGCTGCAGATCATCACCACGCAGGAACTGGTCCGGGAGGGCATCGCCAACCCCGAGCAGCTCATCTCCTACCTCAGCACCAACGGCAATGGCGCGGACAATCTGGCGTCGAACGCCGACGTCGTCTCGGGCGCCCAGCGCGGCACCAACGGCCTGTCGGCGGCCAACCTGCGCGGGCAGGGCAGTGCCTCGACGCTGGTGCTGCTGAACGGCCGGCGGGTTGCCGCTCACGGCCTCCAGGGCTCGGCGGTCGACGTCAACCAGATCCCGTTCGCCGCGATCGAGCGGGTCGAGGTGCTGAAGGACGGCGCGTCCGCCATCTACGGCACCGACGCCATCGGTGGCGTGATCAACTTCATCACCCGCAAGGATTATGTCGGGATCGGCGCGCAGGGCTCGATCGACGTCACCGAAGCCGGCGGCGGCAATCTCTACCGGCTGTCGGGAATCGTCGGCTACGGCGACCTCAACCGCCAGGGCTTCAACATCATGGGAGCCGTCTCCTACAGCTCCAACAAGATCCTCCGCGGGTCCGACCGTGGCTTCGTCAACGGCAACCAGCCCGAGCGCGGCCTGTCCATCGACACGCGCGGCACGCCGATCGCGACCATCTTCAATACCGGTGCGAATGCGATCCAGTTCTCCGGCGGCACGCTGACCCAGGGCATTCCTTTCGTCCTGCCGAACGGTGCGACGAATGCCGCGGCAAACGGCATCAACATCCTTGATCTTCCTGGCGGCGCTGGATGCGATTCCGTTGATGGCGGCATGCCTTACGACGAGGTCCTCTGGGCCAACGCCAATGCGCAATATGCCTGCGCCTGGGACACGGGCCGCGCCGCGGTGATCCAACAGCCGCTCAACACGCTGACCTATTATACGCGGGGTGTCGTCCGGGTCGGCGGCGATCATGAGATCTTCGCCGAGGTCACCGGCTCCGACGCCGACTCGGCCAAGAGCTTCTCGAACGCACAGGTGTCGTCCAACACGGGCAGCCAGGCCTGGGCTTATCCGCTCAATTCGCTGACCACGACGACCTACAATGACGTGTTCAACCGCCTCAAAGCGGCGTTTCCGGGTCAGGCGGCGGCGATCGACGCCCGCTATGGACGTCCCATCGGCTTCCGCTGGCGCTGCGTCGCCTGCGGCCCGCGCGAATATGAGACGAACACCAAGACCATCCGCGCGACGGTCGGCGCCGAAGGACCGCTGTTCGCACGCTGGGATTATCGCGCGGGCGCCAGCTACGCCAAGAGCGAGAGCTCGTCGGTGCTCGGCTCCGGCTATTATTATCGCGGCACCACATCGACCGGCGCCTACGATCCGCTCGCCCCGCAGGTCGCCGGCGCACCGGCAGGCTTCCGGGGTCTTGCCGGCGCCATCAACAGCGGCCTGCTGAACCCGTTCAGCGTCACCCAGACCGAGGCGGGTCTCGCCGCCCTCCAGTCGATCTCGGCGGAAGGCGTCACCCTTTACGGCGGCCAGTATGAGGTGCGTCAGTTCGACGCCTCGATCTCGGGTCCTTTGTTCGAGCTGTTCGGAAACAAGATCCGCGCGGCATTCGGCGTCGACTACCGACGTGAGACCTACTCCTTCAACGGTTCGGATGCAGCCAACGCGGGCCAGCCTGTCATCTTCCTGGCGGCCTTCGACAACGTCAACGCGCTTACTCCCAAGAAGCGCAACGTGAAGGCGGTCTACGGTGAAGTGCTGGTTCCGATCGGCGACCGCTTCGAAGTGACCGGCGCCCTGCGCGTCGACGACTATACGGGCTTCGGCACCACCACCAACCCGAAGATCTCGGCCAAATACCGGCCGATCGATCAACTGATGTTCCGCGGGTCGTACAACACCGGATTCCGCGTTCCCTCGTTCAACCAGATCTTCAACGGAACGACGCTGTCGCCCAACCCGGGCAACACGCTGGTGGACCCGACGCTCTGCCCGCAGGGGACGGTCAACGGGCCGCAGCCGGGCTGCGCTGCAATCACGCCCGAATCGCTGACCGGCGGCAATCTGAACCTCGGGCCGGAAACGTCCAAGCAGTGGACCGTCGGCGCCGTGCTCCAGCCGACGCGGCGGCTGAGCTTCTCGGTCGATTATTGGAACATCGCCGTCGACAACACGATCGGCTCAATCACCATTCCGCAGCTGCTGGCGAACATCAGCGCTTTCCCCGAGCGTATCCAGCGCACCAACGGGATCATCACCGGCGTCGACCTGCGCACCGGCAACTTCGGGTCGCGCCGCACGGAAGGCCTGGAGTTCGCCGGCCGCGCCGGTTTCGACCTGTTCGGGGGCGAGATCAACACCGGGCTCGACGGCACCTATCTCCTCACCAAGAAGGAGAAGCTGCTTCCGAACCTGCCCTACACCGACCTGGTCGGCGTGTTCAGCCTGGCCGGCGATCTCGGCCTCAAGTGGAAGCACAATGCGTTCATCAACTACACGGTGAACAAGTGGAGCTTCAGCCTCTCGCAGATCTTCCGCAGCGGCTACGACAACCAGGCGCTTCCGGGCAGCGCCGCCCGCCCGGATTATAACGAGGAGGTCGATGATTATGTCATCTACAACCTCGCCGCGACCTTCGCGCCGACCAGGAACCTGCGTCTGACGGCGGGCATCAAGAACCTGTTCGACAAGGATCCGCCGTTCGCCATCACCTACGACAGCAACACCGGCGCCGGCTCGAGCTGGGAGCCCCGCGTAGCCGATCCGCGCGGCCGCTCCTTCACGGTCAACGTCGACTGGAAATTCTTCTAGGAAACGGCTGCCTTCCCGTCAGGGGAGGCGTCTTGCCACAGGCAGGTCGAGTAGGCCCGGGCTAGCAGCCCGGGCCCCTTTCGCATCTCAGCCCGCCAGTCAGCGCAGCCTGGCGGCCAGCCACTCCTCGATCGCGCGATATTCGGTGCGGCCGCGCGGCGGGTCCTTGCCGTTGTTGGCGGCGACATAGGCGATGCCCTCGCGGCGGATCGAGTCGATCCACAGGCCCGAGCGCACCCGATAGGCTTCGCCGGCATGGCCGAACATGGCGCGGCCGTCCGCAAGCAACCGGTCACGGCAGGCGGGATCGCTTCCCGGAAGCAGCTGGATGCCGAGGCCGTAGCGGCAGTAGAAGCCGCTCTCCGTCGCCCCGTTGCGCCCGTCGAAGCGCCACTGCGGGCTGGTCATCTGCCGCACCGTGCCGGGCTTGAGGAAGACGGACCCTCGGTGCGTGCCGCCGTTCATCAGCATCTGCCCGATGACGGTCAGTCCCTCCGCCGAGATGCGCAGCCCGCCTTGCGGCGAGAACAGCGCCCCGTTGGTGCCGAGTTCATAGGCGTCGAGGTCGCATTCGACCCCCGGCGCGGTGAACACCGGACAGGCGGGACGCCGACCCTTGAGGTCGTCCAGCACGACGCTCCCGTCCTCGTCGTAGAGGGTGACGGCCCTCGCGACCGCCGCGTCGCTGCACATCGTCCAGTTGAAGCAGGCGGCGAGCCCGAGCGGCTGCAGCACCAGCCGGTGCGACAGCCGGTCGAACCGCTCGCCGGTCACCTTTTCCAGCAGGGTCGCGACGATCCCGCTGTTCAGGTTGGCGTAGCGGAAGAAGGTGCCGGGCGGATGATCGGGATCGAAACTGTCGGCGGCCTCGATCCGGGGGCGGATCGCTTCACCGAAGCGGATGACATAATTCTCGCCCTGGTCGCGCACGCTCGACGTCTGCGACAGCAGCATGCGCAAGGTGATCGGCTTGTCGGGGAAGTGGGGATTGCGCAGCGCATAGCCGAGCCGCGCCGACACATCCTCGTCGAGCGACAGCCGGCCTTCGTCCACCAGTCGCATGACGGTCAGCGCGGTGACGATCTTCGACACGGAGGCGACGCGGATGGGATCGTCGATGGTGATGGTCCGCCCCGCCGCCCGGTCGGCGAGGCCCGCGGCCCCGCTCGCCGGCACTTTCGTCGGTGTAAAGCGCACCCAGGCATAGGCGACGTCGGGTGGCGGCGAGAAACCTGCCGGACGTTCGAGCGGCGCGCAGCCGGCGAGCAGGGCGACCGAGGCGGCGAGGGAGAATGGGCGCATCCTTCCCTCCGCCCGGTCAGGCAACGGGCGACTCCAGCAGGCGGATGGTGCCGGCACTCGCGTCAAGCTCGGCGCGGCAGCCGACCGGAAGGCTGAACTGGTCGGCGACATGGCCGAACAAGGCACCCTGGTAGGCGGGAATGCCGAGCGGCTCGACATGCTGCTTCAGCACGTCGCCAAGTGTGAACCCGCCATAGGATGGCCCCTCGCCGACGCAGTTGGTGCACTGGCCGAACACCAGACCCGCGAGCTTCCCGAGGATGCCGGCCTGCCCAAGCTGCGTCAGCATGCGGTCGATCCGGTATTCGGCTTCGTCCACATCCTCGATGAACAGGATCGCGCCATCGAAATTCGGCAGCCAGGGCGTTCCGACCAGATGGGCGAGCACGGTCAGGTTGCCGCCGAGCAGCCGGCCGGTCGCCGTGCCCGGGCGGATGGTACGGGTGCGGTACAGGCGCTGCACGAGGCGGTCCTCGTCACCCGGCGGATTGGCAACCAGCGGCAACCGGCCTTCGAACACCATGGCGCGGAACGGCTCCCAGCTGAGCTTGCCCCAGGCGCTTCCGGCATTGGGTCCGTGGATGGTCGGGAAGCCCGCGCGGGCGGCAATGGCGAGATGAAGCGCGGTGATGTCGCTGAACCCGACCAGCAGCTTGGGATTGGCGCGGATGGCCGCCCAGTCGAGATGGGGCAGGATGCGCGCCGAGCCCCAGCCGCCACGCACCGCGAAGATGGCGTGGATGCTGTCGTCGGCGAACATGGCGTTGAGGTCCGCGGCGCGGTCGCGGTCCTGCCCGGCTAGATAGCCGAAGCGGTCGTTGACGTGCGGGGCGAGCACGGGAACAAGCCCCATCGCCGCGATGCTTTCGCTCGCGATCCTGAGGTCGAACGAATCCGCGTGGAAGCCGGCGGGGCCGACCAGCCCGACCTTGTCCCCAGCCTTCAGCCGCGGCGGCTTGCGCCGGACCGACTGGGCGGTGGCGCGTCCGCGAGAGGAAGGGAGGGCGAGGGCGAGACCGCCCGCGCCGATCATTGCCAGTGCCTCGCGTCGATCCTGCATGGGCAGGGACGATAGAGGCACCGGTCGCCAGCGCAACCAGTGGCGGGGGACCGGCGGCGCCGCTAGTCTGGCGCCATGGCGACGCCGAGCCTGCTCCAGCCGTGACCCGCGACGCCATCGTCGTCGGCGCCGGCGTCGTTGGGGTCGCCACCGCCGAAGCGCTCCACCGCCGCGGCCTTGCCGTGACCCTGGTCGATCGCCGTAGCGGACCGGGCGAGGGCGCCTCCTTCGCCAACGGCGCGCAGCTCAGCTGGTCCTACACGGACGCGCTCGCCTCGCCGTCGCTGCTGAAGCGGCTGCCGGGCGTCCTTGCCGCAACCGACCCGGCCTTTCGCGTCAGGTTGCGGCCCGATCCCGATTACATCCGCTGGTGCCTCGCCTTTCTGCGCAACTGCACCGCTGCCCGTTTCGCCGCCAACAGCCTCGCCGGCCTGCAACTGGCGCTGCGCTCGCGTCTCGCCATGGCAGCGCTGCTGGAGCGCGTGCCGCTCCCATTCGATCACGCCGTGCCGGGCAAGCTGCTGCTGCACGAGGACCCTCACGCCTTTCTCGCCGCGGCCGAGCACGCCGCCCGCAAGGCCGACGCCGGCATGGACGTGCGCGCCGTCTCCGTCGCCGATGCGGTGGCGATCGAGCCGGCGCTTGAGGGAATTGCGGCGCGGCTGGTAGGTGCCATCCACGCACCCGGCGATGCGGTCGGCGACGCACATCTCTTCTGCGCGGGCCTGACCGAGAGGCTAGGCGCGCAAGGGCTCGAGACACGCTTCGGCATCGCCGTGTCCCGCATTGAGCAAGGCGCGACCCCCGCGCTGGTCCTCGCCGACGGCGAACGCCTCGCCGCCCGCCACATCATCCTTTGCACCGGTCCGGACGCGCCGGCGCTGCTCCGCCCACTACGCTGGCGCGTGCCGATCGTCCCCGTGCGCGGCCATTCGATCACCGCCGCGCAAGGCCCGGCCGCGCCGCACATCAGCATCACCGACGTGTCCCGCAAACTGGTCTTCTGCCGCCTCGGCGACCAGATCCGCATCGCCGGCCAGGCCGACGTGGGTTTCGCGACCACAAAGGTGGACCAGGCCCGCCTCCGCACCCTCCTTGCCGACGCGCGGGACAGCCTGCCCGATGCGGCCGACTTCCAGGGCCCATTGCAGCCGTGGGCGGGCCTTCGCCCCGTCACCCCCGACAGCCTCCCTATCGTTCAGCGCCGCGGCCCGGTCACCGTCAACATCGGCCACGGCGCCCTCGGCTGGACCTACGCCATGGCCACCGCTGACCAGGCCGCACGGCTTGTCACCGGCGAAGCGCCGGCACGTGGCCATTGATGCTCGTGAGAAATGGTGCCCAGGAGAGGACTCGAACCTCCACGACCTTGCGATCGCCAGCACCTGAAGCTGGTGCGTCTACCAATTCCGCCACCTGGGCACAGGAGCTGTTCGCGAGTGATTTCTCGCCGGTAGGGCTGCGCCTCTAGGGGGAGGGGGAAGGGCCTGTCAATGGCTCAACGCTGCCTTGTCGCATTGCGAGCACGCGGCTAGGGCGAACGCCATGACGGCGACCGACTGGCGAGAGCGCATCATCACTGTCTTCGGCGGCGGCGGCTTCATCGGCCGCTACGTCTGCGAAGCCCTGTTCAAGACCGGTGTCCGGGTCCGCGTCGCCCAGCGCGATCCGCGCGGTGCCTTCTTCCTGCAGCCCCTGGCGGCGGTCGGGCAGCTCGACCTCGTCCGCGCCGACTTCACCCGTCCGCAGTCGCTCGAAGCGGCGGTCGAGGGTACCTGGGGCGTGATCAACCTGGTCGGTGCCTTTTCGGGCAAGCTCGATGCGGTCCATGGCAACGCGCCTGCTCGCATCGCCGAACTCGCCGCCAAGGGTGGCGCGGCGAGCTTCACTCACGTGTCGGCGATCGGCGTCAGCGAGGACAGTGCCTCCTTCTATGCCCGCACCAAGGCGGCCGGCGAGAACAAGGTGCGCGCGGCCTTCCCGGGCGCGACCATCATCCGCCCGAGCGTGGTGTTCGGCCCCGAGGACCAGTTCACCAACCGCTTCGCCGGAATGAGCAGCCTGCCGATCATGCCCGTGCTCGGCGGCAAGACCCGCTTCCAGCCAATCTTCGTCCGCGACCTCGGCAGCGCCATCGCCAAGGCCGCGCAGCAGCCGGAGCGCTTCGCCGCCCAGACCTTCGAGCTTGGCGGCCCGGACGTCATGACCATGCACGAACTCAACCGGGCGATCGCCGAGGCGGCCGGACGCAAGCCGGAGATCGTCGACCTGCCTGATGTCGTCGGCAGCGCGATGAGCCGGCTCGGCTTCCTTCCCGGCGCGCCGATCACGCGCGACCAGTGGATCATGCTGCAGAAGGACAATGTCGCCAGCGGGCCGGGCCTTGAGGCCTTCGGCATTCAGCCGACCCCGCTCGCCGCCGTCGCTCCGGAATGGCTTGGCCGTTTCCACGAAGGCGGGCGCTTCGCCAGCCGCCGGTCGCAGTCGAGCGTCGGCTAGCCCATGCCGATCATCTGGCTGGTCATCATCCTCGGCATCGTCGAGGGGCTCACCGAATATCTGCCCGTTTCCTCGACCGGCCACCTGATCCTCGCGACCGAACTGCTCGGCTTCAGCGCGACCGACTGGGAGGCGTTCAACGTCGCCATCCAGCCGGGCGCCATCTTCGCCATCATCGTGCTCTACTGGCGCACCTTCTGGGACGTGTTCACCGGCCTGTTTCGCAAGGAAGCCGGCGCCTGGCGGTTCGTCCGCAACCTCCTCGTCGCCTGCGTGCCTGCAGTGATCCTGGCCCTGCTCATCGGCGACTACATCGAATCCCTGCTCGGCAATGCGGTGGTGGTCGCCTGGGCCCTCATCATCGGCGGTGTCGCCATTCTCATCATCGAGCGGCTGGTGAAGCCGAGGGAGTGCGGCGGGGTCCAGAATCTCAGCCTGCGGCAGTCCGCCACTGTCGGCCTCATCCAGTGCCTGGCGATGATCCCCGGGGTCAGCCGCTCGGGCGCGACCATTCTCGGCGCCATGAGCATCGGCGTCGACCGCAAGACCGCGGCCGAGTTCAGCTTCTTCCTCGCCATGCCGACCCTGTCGGGCGCGACCGTCTACTATCTCGCCAAGCACCACGAGCGGATCCCGGCCGACATGTACGGCAACATCCTGATCGGCAGCCTGGTGAGCTTCATCGTCGCGCTGATCGTGGTGAAGCTGTTCGTCGGCTTCGTCACCCGCTACGGTTTCGCCCCGTTCGCCTGGTACCGGATCATCGCCGGCGCGGCGGCACTGGTATGGCTCAGCCTTCGCTGAACCGCCGTTCAGGCAGGGGTCGGCCCGGCCTGCTATGATTGCCGGCAGATTCGCGCATCATGCCGAGGGATTTGTCATGCGTAAGCTCATGTTTCTGGCCCTGATGGCCACCGCCGCGCCCGTCGCTGCCCAGCCCCAGCCCCAAGCCCGCCCGCCCGAGCCGCAACGCCCAGCCGAGCTCCCGCCGGAGATCGTCGACGGACGCATGGTCGACCAGCTCGGGTCGATGGTCGGCGCGCTGACCAGGGCCTTCCTCGACCTGCCGGTCGGCGAACTCGAGGCCGCGGTCCAGAACCGTCCGGTCACCCGCGAGGACCGCGGCCGTACCGTCCGCAGCGTCACCGGCACCGACGAGCGCGAACTCGCCGCCACGGTGGAGCAGGGCAAGGGCGCGGTGAAGGCCGGCGGCCAGGCCGTGGTCCGCTCGCTGCCCGTCATCCGCGATGCCCTGAACCGCGCCGGCGACGAGATCGAACGGGCCACCGCCAACGTGCCCCAGCCCGGCTATCCCAAGAGGTAACTCCTCCCCGCCTCGTGGGGAGGTGCACCGCAGCAGCGAAGGGGGCTAAATGACCCCTCAAGCCACATGCCCACAGGTTTGCGCCAAGAAAAAGGCCGCCGCGGTTTCCCGCGGCGGCCTCATTTCGGTCAGCAGTGAACCGCTCAGGCGGCCAGCTGGCCGTCCTCATCGTCGGCCATCACCGGGCCGCTGTCCTGGCCCTTGGCGCTGACGTCGCGGTCGACGAATTCGATGATGGCGATCGGCGCCGCGTCCGACTGGCGGATCCCGGCCTTGATCACGCGGGTGTAGCCGCCGCTGCGGCCGGCGTAGCGCTCGGCCAGCACGTCGAACAGCTTCACCAGCTGCACGTCGTCGAGCAGGCGGGCGTGGGCAAGGCGACGGTTCGACAGGCCCCCCTTCTTGGCGAGGGTCACCAGCTTCTCGACGTAGGGGCGAAGCTCCTTCGCCTTGGCGAGGGTGGTGGTGATCTGCTCGTGCTTGATGAGGGCGGCCGCCATGTTGCGGAACATGGCCGCACGGTGCGCCGAGGTCCGCTGCAGCTTACGATGGCCAACGCGATGTCGCATATGTCTTCCTTCTCGTTCGTCAGGACCCCGTGTGAGGTAGGTCCAGCCAGGCGGTGATCGAGGGCACCGCCCTTACCCTTGCTGTTCCCCGGCGAGGCCGGGGCCCAGTAGTTCTTCGTCGATCAAGGCACCGTGCTCCGGCCCCGCCGGAGCACAGCGGCTCAGCCCAGCATTTCCTGCTCGAGCTTCTTGGCCATCTCCTCGATGTTCTCAGGCGGCCAGCCCGGGATGTCCATGCCCAGCCGCAGGCCCATCGAGGCCAGCACTTCCTTGATCTCGTTCAGCGACTTGCGGCCGAAGTTCGGGGTCCGGAGCATCTCCGCCTCGGTCTTCTGCACCAGGTCGCCGATGTAGATGATGTTGTCGTTCTTCAGGCAGTTGGCGCTGCGGACCGACAGCTCCAGCTCGTCCACCTTCTTGAGGAGGTAGCGGTTGAGCTGGTTGGTGTCGGTGGTCTCCGGAACCGCGCCGCCGCCGATCGGGGCCGACGGGACGGCCTGGCCGATCATCGGCGAGGCCGCGCGGTAGCTCGAATCGTCGAAGCCGACGAACAGGGCCAGCTGGTCCTGCAGGATGCGCGCGGCATAGCCGACCG
This sequence comes from Sphingomonas sp. LHG3406-1, assembly GCF_029637485.1. Taxonomy (GTDB): domain Bacteria; phylum Pseudomonadota; class Alphaproteobacteria; order Sphingomonadales; family Sphingomonadaceae; genus Sphingomicrobium. Next base: position 2,427,321 of record NZ_CP069128.1, read on the forward strand.
CTTCCTCCGGGGTGACGGTGCCGTCGGTCTCGATGGTCAGCGTCAGCTTGTCATAGTCCAGTTCCTGGCCGACGCGGGTGTTCTCCACCTTGTAGGCGACCTGGCGGACCGGGCTGTACAGCGCGTCGACCGGGATCAGGCCAATCGGCGCGTCGAGCGGACGGTTGGCGGCGGCGGCGACATAGCCCTTACCGACGTCGGCGGTCAGCTCCATGTTGAGCGTCGCGCCCTGGTCGAGGTGGCAGATGACCAGCTCGGGGTTGGTGATCTCGATGTCGCCGGTGGTCTGGATCTGGCCGGCGGTGACTTCACCCGGACCGGTGGCGGTCAGGTGGAGCCGCTTCGGACCCTCGCCCTCGAACTTGAGCGCGATCTGCTTCACATTGAGGACGATGTCGGTGACATCCTCGCGGACACCCGCAAGGCTCGAGAACTCGTGCAGCACACCCTCGATCTTGATCGAGGTGATGGCGGCGCCCTGCAGGCTGGAGAGCAGAACGCGGCGCAGCGAGTTGCCGAGGGTCATGCCGAAGCCGCGCTCCAGCGGTTCGGCTACGAACACGGCCTTGCGGCGCGCGTCGCCGGCGGACTTGCGCTCGAGCGCGTTGGGCTTCTTCAGTTCCTGCCAGTTCTTTGCGTTGACGGCCATTTTGCTTCCTTGGCAGTGCGGGGACCGCGTCCGGTCCCCTGGAGGTTCGGTTCGTTGGTGAGCAGGTGCGACCGCGTCAGACGCGGCGGCGCTTGCTCGGACGGACGCCGTTGTGCGGGATCGGGGTCACATCGCGGATCGAGGTGATCTGGAAGCCGACCGCCTGCAGCGCACGAAGCGCGCTCTCGCGGCCCGAACCTGGACCCTTTACCTCGACCTCGAGGGTGCGGACGCCGTGGTCGGCGGCCTTGCGGCCCGCGTCTTCGGCCGCCACCTGCGCGGCGTACGGGGTCGACTTGCGGCTGCCCTTGAAGCCCATCATGCCGGCGCTCGACCAGGCAATCGCATTGCCCTGCGCGTCGGTGATGGTGATCATGGTGTTGTTGAAGCTCGCATTCACGTGGGCGACGCCCGCCGTGATGTTCTTGCGCTCGCGGCGCCGAAGGCGCTGGGGTTCGCGTGCCATTGTCCTACTATCCTTTGAAAAGCGTGATGCCGAAGAAGGAGGGGCGGTCGTCACCACGCGTGAAGCGTGGCGCCGAGCGCCTCAGCTCGATTACTTCTTCTTGCCGGCGATCGGCTTGGCCTTGCCCTTGCGGGTGCGCGCATTGGTGTGCGTGCGCTGGCCGCGGACCGGAAGGCCCTTGCGGTGGCGCAGGCCACGGTAGCAGGCGAGGTCCATCAGCCGCTTGATGTTCATCGCGGTCTCGCGGCGGAGGTCACCCTCGACCGTGTGATCGGCGTCGATGGCTTCGCGGATCTGCAGGACTTCCTGGTCCGACAGGTCCTGAACCCGGCGCTCGGAAGCGATGTTCAGTTTGGCGGCGATTTCCTTGGCCTTGGTGCGACCAATGCCGTGGATGTAGGTAAGCGCGATCTCGACGCGCTTGTTGGTGGGGATGTTGACCCCGGCGATACGTGCCATGAAGGTGCGTTCTTCCTTGTGTTAGCTCCACGGGCCGACGTTGGTGCCGTCCCATCTCGTCGCTTGCACCCCGCATTCCATGTGCCCCCTGGCTAACGCCAAAACGGCGGACGCAACGAAGCGCCGCCGGACACCGGAGGAACGGGATGGCGCGCAGATATGATGCGCGTGCAGGAGAGTCAACAAGGACCTCCCTCGACCATGGATCCGAAGCCAGCCCGAACCCCGGATGGCGGGAACTAGCGGAAAGCCGGCCACTCCCCTAAACCCCGCGCCAACATGCAGCGCCTCACCTTAGGCGGCGGCATTCCGGAGGCCTTCCGGAACTCGGTCGTCGCGCTCGGCAATTTCGATGGCTTCCACCTCGGCCACCAGGCGGTGGTCGGTCGCGCCGTCGCCCGGGCCGCGCATGAAGGCACGCCGGCGATCGTCGCCACCTTCGATCCCCACCCGGTGCGCTTCTTCAAGCCCGACGCCGCGCCGTTCCGCCTGACCAGCCTCGATCAGCGGCAGGAGCTGTTCGGCGGGGCAGGGGCGGACGCCATGCTGGTGTTCGGCTTCGACGCCGTGCTGGCCGCCACCACGGCGGAGGAATTCGTCCGGCTGCTCGGGCAGGAGCTGGGCGCAAGGGCGGTGGTGACTGGCGAGGACTTCACCTTCGGCGCGAGGCGTGGCGGCAATGCCGCGCTGCTGCGCGAGCTTGGGTCTAGGTACTGCCTTGCCGCCGAAGCGGTCGGTCCGGTGGCGCTGGGGGAGGAGCCCGTCAGTTCGAGCCGCATCCGCCAGGCGCTCGGCCAGGGCGATACCGCCACCGCCACCCGCCTCCTGACCCGCCCCTTCGCCATCCGCGGCACCGTCCAGCATGGCGACAAGCGTGGCCGCGAGCTTGGCTATCCCACCGCCAACATGGTCCTCTCCGACTATCAGCGCCCCGCCTACGGCATCTATGCGGTGACCGTGCGCCTGTCCGACGGAAGCGAACGGCCCGGAGTCGCCAACATCGGCGTCCGCCCCACCTTCGACCCGCCGGTCGAGCTGCTCGAGACCTTTGTCTTCGACTGGTCGGGCGACCTCTACGGCCAGGAGATCGAAGTCGCGCTGCACCACTTCATCCGGCCCGAACGCCGGTTCGAGGGCATGGACGCGCTGGCGGAGCAGATGCGGGCCGACGAAGCGGAAGCACGGCGGCTTCTCTTTCCGTCACCCCGGGCTTGACCCGGGATCCGCCTGCCTTCGTGCGTCGACAGCGAAAGGAAGGCAGGCCCCGGATCGAGTCCGGGGTGACGCTTCACACTCAGGGCACAGCCCGCTAGAGCCCGCCCAAATGTCCGACGAGCCCACAACCGAAAAGCGCGACTGGCGCGACACCGTCTTCCTGCCGAAGACCGCTTTCCCGATGAAGGCCGGCCTGCCGCAGAAGGAGCCCGCGCTCCTCGCCCGCTGGCAGAGCCAGGACCTTTACGGCCAGCTGCGCGCCGCCCGTGCCGGCCGCGAGAAGTTCATCCTCCACGACGGCCCGCCCTACGCCAATGGCGACATCCACATCGGCCATGTCCTCAATAAGACGCTGAAGGACCTCGTCGTTCGCACCCAGACGCTGCTGGGCAAGGACGCGCCCTACGTGCCCGGCTGGGACTGCCACGGCCTGCCGATCGAGTGGAAGGTCGAGGAGCAGTATCGCAAGAAGAAGCGCAACAAGGACGAGGTCCCCCCGGCCGAATTCCGCGCCGAATGCCGCGCTTATGCCCAGCACTGGGTCGACGTGCAGCGCGAGCAGTTCCAGCGCCTCGGCATCCTTGGGGCATGGGACAAGCCCTATCTGACGATGAGCTTCGAGGCCGAAGCGACCATCGTCGGCGAATTGTGCAAGGTGGCGGAAAGCGGCCAGCTCTACCGCGGCGCCAAGCCGGTGATGTGGAGCCCGGTCGAGAAGACCGCGCTGGCCGAAGCCGAGATCGAATATGAGGACGTGGTGTCGACCCAGATCGATGTGGCGTTCGAGATCGTGGAGACGAAATCGTCTGCAATCCAGGCTCTTCTAGACAAGAGCCACCTAAAGACGTTCGTGGTAGTTTGGACGACGACGCCTTGGACGATCCCGGTCAACCAGGCCGTCGCCTACGGAGAGGACATCAAATACGTCCTGATTCCGGAAGGCGGGACCGTGAACACCTACTTGGTGGCAGAGCCCCTTGCTGCGGCATTCTTGGAACGCTGCGGAGATAAGCAGGCAGGCATCTTCTCTCTCCATGAGAGCGAATGGGAAACTGTTAAGGGCTCTGACCTCGCCGGCACCATCGCCCGCCACCCGATGCACCACCTGGGCGGCTTCTTCGCCAAGCCGCGTCCGCTGATTCCGGCGCCGCACGTCACCACCGATGCCGGCACCGGCCTCGTTCACATGGCGCCTGACCATGGCGAGGAGGATTTCGAGGCGTGCAAGGCGGTCGGGATCGATCCCGTCTTCGCGGTCGAGGGCGACGGCAAGTATCGCGAGGACTGGCTGTGGCTCGGCGGGCAGGGCTCGGTCATCAACCCCAAGTTCAACGGCCCCGAAGGCCCGATCCTCACCGACCTGCGTGAGGCCGGGGCGCTCCTGAGCGCTGGCGATTTTCGCCACAGCTACCCGCACTCGTGGCGCTCCAAGGCCCGCGTCATCTACCGCTGCACCCCGCAATGGTTCGTGGGCATGGACCAGCCGATCGATCTTCCCCCGTCCCGCCTGCGGGAGGGGACGGGGGAGGGCCTGTCTGCTGGGGCTGAGGCGACAAGCCCTCCCCTAGCCCCTCCCGCAAGCGGGAGGGGAACCCTCCGCCAGCGCGCCCTCGCTGAGATCGACCGCGTCCGCTTCGTCCCCGACAAAGGCCGCAACCGCATCGGCTCGATGGTCGAGGGCCGCCCTGACTGGGTGCTCAGCCGCCAGCGGGCCTGGGGCGTGCCGATCACGCTCTTCGTCGACCGCAAGACCGGCAAGTATCTGGTCGACCCGGAGGTCAACGCCCGCATCGTCGCCGCCGTTGGCGAGAAGGGGGTGGATGCCTGGACCGAGGAAGGCGCCGCGCAGCGCTTCCTGGGCGAGGGACGCAACCCCGACGACTTCGAGCAGGTCACCGACATCCTCGACGTCTGGTTCGACAGCGGCTGCACCCATGTCTTCACGCTGGAAAGCGGCCTCTGGCCCGAGCAGCGCTGGCCCGCCGACCTCTACCTCGAAGGCTCCGACCAGCATCGCGGCTGGTTCCAGTCCTCGTTGCTGGAAAGCTGCGCGACCCGCGGCCGGGCGCCGTACGACACCGTGCTGACCCACGGTTTCACCATGGATTCCAAGGGCATGAAGATGTCCAAGAGCCTGGGGAACACGGTCAACCCGCTCGACCTCATGAAGGAGACCGGGGCGGACATCCTGCGCCTGTGGGTGGCGAGCGTCGACTTCACCGAGGACCATCGCATCGGCAAGGAAATCCTTGCCGGCGTGTCCGACGCCTATCGCAAGATCCGCAACACCTTCCGCTACCTGCTCGGCGCCCTTGAAGGCTTCGAGGAAGCGGAGCGGGTCACCGACATCACGGCGATGCCGGAGCTGGAGCGCTACATGCTGGCGCTGCTCAGCCGCCTCGACGAGGAGCTGAAGACGGCGCTCGGCGACTATGACTTCAACGGCTACGCCCGGGCGCTCAGCGACTTCTGCAACAACGACCTGTCGGCCTTCTACTTCGATATCCGCAAGGACTGCCTCTATTGCGATGCGCCCGGCGATCCGAAGCGCATGGCCTATCGCAGCGTTCTCGACACGCTCTTCCACGCGCTCGTCCGCTGGTTCGCGCCGATCCTCGTCTTCACCACCGAGGAAGTCTGGTCGACCCGCTATCCGGACGCGCCCTCAGTCCATCTCAGCGACTGGCCGGAGCTGCCCGATGCCGCCGACCCGCGGATGCTGGAGATCTGGGCCAGCTATCGGGCTCTGCGCGAGCAGGTGACGGCCCAGATTGAGCCGATGCGGCGCGAAAAGGTGATCGGCTCCAGCCTCGAGGCGCGGGTCGCGATTGGCCTGCCCGACACCGCCGACCGGCCGATGCTGTCCGCCGACGAGCTGGCCGAATTGTTCATCGTCTCCGAAGTCCTGATCGATACCGGCACGGTGGTCGAAGGTCCGGCCGTGGTCGCGCACCGGGTCGACTATCAAAAGTGCGGCCGCTGCTGGCGTCATCTGCCGGAGGTCGATGAGGACGGCGACCTGTGCGATCGCTGCACGGAGGTGGTGGCGTGAGGGGCAAGACCGGGTTCGCACTGGCGGGCGCGCTGTTCGTCCTCGACCAGTTCACCAAGTGGCTGGTCGCCGGACCGCTGGGCCTTACCGAACTCGGGCAGAACATTCACGTCCTGCCCTTCTTCGACCTCACCCGCGTCCACAATTACGGCATCTCGCTCGGCCTGCTGACCGCCGCGTCCGACACCGCCCGCTGGCTGCTGGTTGGCATGACCGCGCTGATCGCCCTCGTCGTCGGCTTCTGGCTGACCCGCGAGGAACAGCGCGGCGACCAGCTCGCCTTGGGCATGGTACTCGGCGGCGCGCTCGGCAATATCGTCGACCGGGCGCGGCTTGGATATGTTTTCGACTTCGCCGACCTTCACATCGGCGATTTCCGGCCGTTCCTGGTCTTCAATGTCGCCGATGCATGCATTAGCATCGGCGTCGTGATCCTGATATTGCGAGCCTTCCTGGTCCGCGAGCCCAAGCCTTCGGAGAATCCCGATAATGCGTAAGTCCCTGAGCTTCATGACCCTGATCGGCGCGGGGCTGGCCCTGTCCGGCTGCGCCCTCTTCGGCGGCGGCGGTGGCGGCACCAAGCTCGACGAATTCCGCGTCGCCCGCAATGCGCCGCTGGTGATCCCGCCCGACTACAGCCTGACCCCGCCGAAGCCCGGCACCGCCTCGCTGACCGCCGAAGGCGCGCAGCAGCAGGCCGTGCAGACCCTCTTCGGTGGCCCAGCGCCGCGTCCGGTGAGCGAGAACAGCCTGCTCGAGAAGGCCGGTGCCGATCGCGCTGCCCTTGGCGCCCGCTCGGTGGTGGGAAGCCCTGACACGGCGGTGGTCGACAAGGGCCCGCTTACCCAGACCATCCTGTCCGCGCCGGCCGGCGACGGCCAGACCGCGTCGGTCCAGACGCCGTAACGAGACGAAAGGGACGGGGGACGAATGGCCGACGATACGATTTCCGCCCGGCTGGTCGAGGTCGAGGCTCTGCTCGAGCGCTCGCGCAAGCGCTTCGAGGAAGGCCAGAAGATGGCCGAGGAAGCCCATGCCCTGGTCGCCGAGCTTCAGCAGCAGCTGATCGGCGCGCCGGTGAACCTGCCGCGCGACGATGCCGATGACGTCGCCTCCAAGCTGCTCGCCAGCCTCAAGGCGGCCGGTTCCGAGCTTCCGCCAACCCTGTGCGGCGGACGCATGGCGGTCGACCAAGTGCAGCGCCTGATCCGCATCGACGGCCATCCGATCGCCATCACCGAGATGGAATATCGCGTGCTCGAGCTGCTCGCCTTCGCCCGCAACAACGTCGTCACCCGGACGATGCTGCTGAAGCATCTCTACCGCCGCGCCGACGACCAGCCGCAGCCGAAGATCATCGACGTCTTCATCTCCAAGTTGCGCAAAAAACTGCGCATGGCGAGCAACGGGGCCGAGTTCATCGAGACCATCCCGCAGCGCGGCTGGATCCTCCGCGACCTCGAGAACAGCGCGGCCGCCTGACCTCGTCCCGGCTCAGGCCCTGACCTTAGGAGCTTGGCGCTTGAGCGGCTGAGGCCCCGGCCTTCGCCAGGGCGGCGCCAATCTTCACTTCTTCTCAACCATGCGCGCTTACCAGTGATTCGCATGATCCACTTCCAGCCCGAGCAACCCGCCGATGCGGCGCCCTATGCCGAGGCGGTGGCGCGGCTGCGCAGTGTGCGCCAGGCGCTGGCGCTGGTGGAGATGTTCGAAGGCCGGCCGCGCCGCGATCCGGACAGCATCACCTTCGAAGCGCTGATGCCGATCGCCCCGCCGGCGCTTGCCGCCTGCGTCGCCGACCGGTCGATCCGTTCGGCAGGTGCGGCCGCCGCCGGGATCGAGGCGCTGCTCGGCGCGGAAAGCGAGGGCGAGACGCCGCACCCGGCCGCGCTCGACGTGCTCAGCGAGACCCTGCGCCGCGACCTCGAAGGGATCCACACCCTCTTCGCCGGCCGGGCATAGCCCGGCAAACGCCGAGACTCGGGCATAGCCCGGCTAACGCCGAGACCCGGGCCTAGCCCTTCTCCTTGGGCGTGTGCGGGTCGCTGCCCCATTCGCTCCAGCTGCCATCATAAAGCCGGACGTCGCGATTGCCGAGGAGGCGCGCGGCGAAGATCAGGCTGTTGGCGGTCACGCCCGACCCGCAGGTGGCGACGAACGGCCGCTCGGGATCGACCCCGGCCGCCTCGAATGCCTGCCGTATCTCGTGCGGCGGGCGGAAGCGGCCGTCCTCATGGTAGAGCGCACTGAACGGCACGTTCCTTGACCCCGGAATATGGCCCGGATCCACCCCCGGCCGCGGCTCTGGCTCGCTCCCGGCAAAGCGAGCGGCGCCACGGGCATCGGCGACCGGCACGCCGATCCCGCGCAGCAGGTCGGCCTTGGTCACCACTTCGCCCGGCTGGTGGGCGGCGGCGAAGCGGGCGGGGCGCTCGGGCGGCGGATCGGCGGTGACCGGCCGCCCTTCGGCGATCCACCGCTGCAGCCCGCCGTCGAGGATGGCGACGTTCCGGGCGCCGAAGTGGCGCAGCATGAACCAGGCCCGTGCCGAGGTCCTCAGCGCGCTGTCGTCGTAGATCACGATCCGGTCGTCGCTGCCGACGCCGAGCGCCTCCATGCCCATCGCGAAATCCTCCGCAGAAGGCAGCATGTGGCTGGTCGCCGCATCATGGTCGGCCAGCATGTCGATATCAAAGAAGCGAGCCCCGGGAAGGTGGCGCTGCTCATACTCCTGCCGTGGGTCGCGGTTGGCGGCCGGAAGATGCCAGCTGGCGTCGAGCACGACCAGGTCTGCCGCGTTCAGATTGGCGGCCAGCCATTCGGTCGACACCAGATCGTTCATCACCCTCTCCCGCGATAGCCTGCCACGCCCTGGTCGGGCACCCACAGCCCTTCCGGCGGCGCGCTCGACTGCCAGAAGACGTCGATCGGGATGCCGCCGCGCGGATACCAGTAGCCGCCGATGCGAAGCCACCGCGGCTTCATCTCGTCGAACAAGCGCTGGCCGATGCCGACCGTCACATCCTCGTGGAAGCCGCAATGATTGCGGAAGGAGCCGAGGAACAGCTTCAGGCTCTTGCTCTCCACGATCGTCGCGCCCGGTGCGTAGTCGAGCACCAGATGTGCGAAGTCGGGCTGGCCGGTCACCGGGCACAAGGAAGTGAACTCCGGCGCGGCGAAGCGCACGAGGTAGAGGCTGCCGGACCGCGGGTTGGGCACATAGTCGAGCTCGGCCGCTTCGGGAGAGGCGGGCAGGGCACTGGACTGGCCGAGATGCTTGGGAGTCACCATTCCAAGCCTCGCGCGCCAACATGAACAAGGTCACGAAGGTCACCGGTGGCGGCACTCTGGAAAGCCCGGAAATCAGCCATTTCGAGTTTCGCGATCATCTTCACTGGATATAGCCAAAAAGGTTCGTGTAGCACAGGCCCGGCTCGCCTTCATTCCCAGCCGCGCGCAAGGAAGCGCGTCGCGAAGGCGCAATGGAGGGCGACGCCGCGGCTGAGCCACTGCTCCTCCAGCGTCATCTGTGCGTGGTGGAGCGAGGGCCGGCTTTCGGGATCGGCATGGCCTTCGGGCGCGACGCCGAGGAAGGCCATGCAGCCCGGTACCCGCTGGAGCACGTAGGCGAAATCCTCGCCTCCCATGATCGGGCTGCCCATCTCGTCATAGCTGCCCTCGCCGAACAGGTCGGTGCTGAGCGACTCGACCATGGTCACCGCGCGCGGGTCGTTGCGGGTGGCGGGATAGCCGTGGTCGATGCGCACCTCGGCGGTGCAGCCGTGAGTCGCGGCAACGCTCTTGAGGATGTGTTCGAACGCCGCGCGTCCGGCGTCGCGGCGCGTATCGGACAGGGTGCGCAGCGTGCCTTTGAGCTCCACCGTCTCGGGGATGATGTTGTAGGCGGTGCCGGCCTGGATCTGAGTGATGGAGATCACCGCCGCATCGAAGAAGGGCACGGCCCGGGCGATCCACTGCTGGAGCGCGCCCACCGATTCGCAGGCGACGGGGATGGGGTCGATGGCCTGATAGGGCATGGCGGCATGGCCGCCGCGACCGCGGATGGTGGCGTTGAGCGCATCGGTCGAGGCGAGCAGGGCGCCCGCGCGGCTGGTCACCTGCCCGCCCTTCAGGGTCGGCCAGATGTGCAGCGCGAAGGCGCCGTCGGGCGCGGGATCGTCGAGGAGCCCGTCCTCGATCATGAAGCGGGCGCCGTGATGGCCTTCCTCGCCCGGCTGGAACATGAAGACGATCGTGCCTTCGAGGCTGGCCTGCTGCGCCGACAGGATGCGCGCGGCGGCCGACAGCATCGCTGAATGCGTGTCGTGGCCGCAGGCATGCATGTGCCCGGGCGTCTGGCTGGCGAACTCCAGCCCGGTTTCCTCATGGATCGGGAGCGCGTCCATGTCGCCGCGCAGCAGCACGGTGCGGCCGGGGCGGGCACCCCTCAGGATGGCGACGAAGCCGCTGGTGCTCTTCGAATCGCGGATCTCCAGCGGCAGGCCTTCGAGGGAGGCTTTCAGCTTGGCGCTGGTGCGGGTGCAGTGAAGCCCGAGTTCCGGATCGGCATGGATCGCGCGGCGGAGCGCGACCATCGCTTCGAACTCGGCCTCGGCGGCGGCATGGAAGTCGGTGTTGACGAGGGTCATGGGCGCGGGATGCGACTCTTTGCCGAACGGCGCAAGGCCGGAGCCTGTTTGCCTGCCCGCCGAGCCCTGCTAGCACTCGCCCACCTCTTCTCCCCAGCAAGGGTAACCCATGCGCAAGAGCCTGATTCTGATGACGCTTCCGATCGCCGCCTGCTCGACCACACCGCCCCTGGAGACTGCCGTGGCACCCCCGCCCGTGACTGCCGAAGCCGCCGCGCCGGCGGCGCCCGTGCTCGCCTATCCGCAGACCCGCCGCGACAATGTCGTCGAGACCCAGTTCGGCGCGGCTGTCGCCGATCCCTATCGCTGGCTCGAGAATGACGTCCGCAAGGATCCGGCCGTCGCCGCCTGGGTCGCCGAGCAGAACAAGGTCACCGACGCTTACCTCGACACCCTGCCAGGGCGCGAGATCCTCAAGAAACGCATGACCGAACTCTACAATTACGAGCGGGTCGGAACCCCCGTGAAGAAGGGCAATCGCTACTTCTATCAGCGCAACAGCGGGCTCCAGAACCAGTCGCCGCTCTACGTGCGCGACAGCCTGAACGGCCCGGAGCGGCTGCTGATCGATCCCAATACGTTCAGCGCCGACGGCGCCACGGCGCTTGCCGAATGGGTGCCGAGCGAGGACGGCCGCCATCTCCTTTACGCCATTCAGGACGGCGGTTCGGATTGGCGGACGCTCAAGGTGCTCGACGTCGCCACCGGCAAGACCGTCGGCGACGAGATCAAGTGGGTGAAGTTCTCCGGCCTCAGCTGGTCGAAGGACAACAAGGGCTTCTTCTATTCGCGCTTCCCCGAAAGCGCAGAAGGACAGGACTTCCAGTCGCTCAACAAGAACCAGACGGTCCACTACCACCGGCTTGGGACCGCCCAGTCGGCCGATCGGCTGATGTTCGCCCGGCCCGACAAGCCCGAGCTCAGCAATGTCGCCCAGGTCAGCGATGACGGCTCGACGCTCATCATCACCTCGTCCAGCGGTACCGACGAGCGTTACGAAGTGACCCTGCTCGACTGGCAGAAGGCGGGCGCCAGGCCGCGCGTGCTGATCCCTGGCTTCACCCACGACTACAGCTACATCGGCAATCGCGGCTCGACCTATTATTTCCAGACCAATGACGGCGCGCCGCGTCTCAAGGTCGTGGCGATCGACGTCAACGCCGCGCGGCCGAACAAGCGCACCGTTGTGGCAGAGCAGGCCGAAACGCTGAGTTCGTCGAGCCTGGTCGGCGGCAAGCTCGTCCTCTCCTACCTCAAGGACGCCTCGACCGAGGTGCGGGTGCACAGCCTGGCCGGCGCGCAGGAGCGGGTGATCGAGCTTCCGGGCCTCGGGACCGCGGGCGGCTTCTCGGGCGATCTCGACGATCGCGAGACCTTTTTCGCCTTTACCAGCTTCAATCGGCCAACGACCATCTACCGCTACGATGTCGCGACCAACAGCAGCAGCGCCTGGTTCGAGCCGAAGCTGCTGTTCAATCCCGATGACTTCACCGTCGAACAGCGCTTCTTCGCGTCGAAGGACGGGACGCGCGTGCCCATGTTCGTCGTCCGAAAGAAGGGCGTGACCGGCCCCGCGCCGACGCTTCTTTATGCCTATGGCGGCTTCAACATCTCGTTGACGCCAAGCTTCTCCGCCACTCGTCTGGCGTGGCTGGAGCAGGGCGGCGCCTACGTGCTTGCGAACATTCGCGGCGGTGGTGAATATGGCAAGGCGTGGCACGATGCCGGCCGCCTCGCCAACAAGCAGAACGTGTTCGACGATTTCATCGGCGCGGGCGAGGCGCTGATCGCGCAGGGGATTACCCCGCGGGGCGGGCTCGCCATCCAGGGCGGCTCCAACGGCGGTCTCCTGGTCGGCGCGGTGGTGAACCAGCGGCCCGACCTGTTCGCGGCGGCCAATCCCGCGGTCGGCGTCATGGACATGCTGCGCTTCGACCGCTTCACGGCGGGGCGCTACTGGGTCGACGATTATGGCTATCCCAACAAGGAAGCCGACTTCCGCACCCTGCTGGCCTATTCGCCCTATCACAACGTCAAGGCCGGCGTGTCCTATCCCGCGGTGCTGGTCACCACGGCCGACACCGACGATCGCGTCGTTCCCGGCCACAGCTTCAAATATGTCGCGGCGCTCCAGAACGCCCACCCGACCGGCAATCCCCAGCTGATCCGGATCGAAACCCGCGCCGGCCACGGCTCGGGCAAGCCGACCGACAAGATCATCGAGGAAGCCAGCGACGTGACGGCCTTCATGGCGAAGCACACGGGGCTGGAGATCAAGTAAGCGAACAAGCCGGCGAGGGCAGGGGAGAACCCTCGCCGGCCAGTCCGTGCCGTCAGCCGATCACTACCCGGTCGCCGACCTCGGTCATGGCGAACAGCTTGGCGGCGAAGGCGGCCGGAAGCCGCACGCAGCCGCGGCTCGCCCGGAAGCCCGGCACCTTGCCGCCGTGGAGCGCGATGCCCCACTGGTCGAGCCGCTGCATGTAGGGCATGGGCGCATTGTCATACTTGCGGCTGAAGTGGCTGCGCTTCTTTTCGAGAATGGGGAAGATGCCCGGCGGCGTCTCCTTCCCGTCCTTCCCGCTCGAGATGGTCGACACGCCGATCAGCTGGCCGGCGCGATAGACATAGGCCTTCTGGTCCTCGAGGCTGACCACGACCTCCATCTCGCCGCCCGAAGGCATGTCGTCCGCCCACCAATAACCTCCAGGACGGAGGTTGTTGCCTTCGACGACCGGCAAGGCATCGTCACGCGCGGCAGCCACCGTGGCCGCTGCGGTCATCAGGGCGGCCGGACTTTCGTCGGGGCCAAGTTCACTAGAGCTGGCGGCGCAGGGGCTCGCCATCGCCACGGCCAGAGCCGTCGCGAAGCATGCTAAGCGCTTCATAATCAATGTCTCCGTTTGCCTTCAAAACGAGCAAACGGCGGGGGCGGTTCCGATCTGGCGCATCGACGGAATGAACTTCCGTTCAAAGTCAAGAAAAAAAGATGCCTCCGGCCCAAGCCTCCGTATCGGAATGAAACACAAGGAAAGCGCAAACCAAGGGACCGCATTTCCTGCCGCACCGGCAAGGGGAAAACGGGCGGGTAGATGCGGGAAGAGGGAGCAAGGGAAGAGGCGCGCCAGGCTGGCCGCACGCTGCGCTGCGTGCTGGCACTTGGTGCGCATCCAGATGATCTCGAGCTCGGCTGCGGAGCGACGCTGGCGAAGCTGGCGGCCGAAGGAGTCGAGGTGCGGGCGATGGTCTTCACCGCCGGCGATCGCGGCGCGCCAGGTGACTTCGACCGCCGCGCCGAAACCCGCACGGCGCTCGCCTCGCTTGGAGTCGCCACCGTCGTCCAGCACGACTTCATCGACACGCGCCTGCACCAGGCACTGAACGAGATCATCGCCGCCATCGAGGAAGAAGTGGCGCGCTGCCGGCCCGACCGGGTCTACACCATGTTCGACGCCGACCGGCACCAGGACCATCGAACGCTCTACGAGGCCTCGGCGGTCGCCTGCCGCAAGGTACCGCAGATCCTCGGCTACGAGACTCCGAGCTCCTATCCCAATTTCCTGCCGACCGTGTTCGAGCCGGTCGGAGAACATCTCGAGCGCAAGGTCGCGGCCCTCAAGCTCCACGCCAGCCAGGAGCATCGGCTGTACATGGACGAGGAGAAGGTACGCGCCGCCGCCCACTTCCGCGGGGCGCAGGTCGACCTCGGTCCCAGCGAAGGCTTCATCGCCTACAAGATGGTGCTCTGAGCGATGAAGACCTTTCTCTTCTTCGCCATGGCGATGGGGGTGCTCGCCTACCTGTGGCACATCCATCGGCGGCGGCCGAGCTGGCGCTATCGCTCGGTCGATGTCGTGGTGCCCGCCTACAATGAGGAGCCGTGCATCCGGGCGACGCTCGAAGCTCTGCTCCGCAACCTTTACGTCTCGCGGGTCATCTGCGTGAACGATGGGTCGACCGACGGCACCGCGCGGGAGATCGACCGGCTCGCGGCCGAGTGGCCGGGGCGGCTGATCGCCGTCCACCAGCCCAATGGCGGCAAGGGCTCGGCGCTGATGCACGGCCTCGACTATGTCGCGACCGAGGCCGTCTTCCTGACCGACGCCGACACGCACGTTCCGCCGGGCAGCGACGGCCTCGGCTATCTGCTGGCCGAGATCGAGCATGGGGCTGACGCTGCGGGCGGCATTCCTTCGTCGGCGCTCGGCGGGGCCGGGCTGCTCCCGCGCATCCGCGCCTCGGTCAAGCTGCCGATGATCGCGATCAAGCGGACCTTCCAGCAGCTGGTCGGGGGCGCTCCCTTCATCATCTCGGGTGCCTGCGGGATGTTCCGCACGGAGGTGCTTCGCGAGGTCGGCTTTTCCGACCGCACCAAGGTCGAGGATCTCGACCTCACCTGGACACTGGTCGCGCGTGGCTTGCGGGTCCGGCAGGTCAGCCGCTGCATCGTCTATCCGCAGGAGTGCAATACGGTCGCGGAGGAGTGGCGGCGCTGGCGCCGGTGGATCGTCGGCTATGCAGTCTGCATGCGGCTGCACCGCCGCCTGCTCCTCACCCGCTTCGGGCTGATCAGCGTCCTGCCCATGTTCCTGCTCGTGGGAAGCGGGGTCGCCGCCTATGTCGGCCACCTCGTGCCGCTTGCGGTGGACGGGCCGTGGGCGCGCATTCCCCTGGTCTTCTTTCCCATGCTGTGGGTCGCCGCGGTGCTGGTGATTGGCGCGCTGAGCGCCATCCACCATCGCCGCCCCGAGCTGGTGCCGCTGGCGCCGCTGGCCGTCTTCTATGTCCTGCTCTCCTATGCCGTCTGGTTGGTCCACGGCTTCGCCGGCCTGATCACCGGCCGCGAGCAGCAGCGCGACAAGCCGACGAGGTACGCCCATGTGGTGGACTGAACTCGAGTCGCTCGCCGAGGCGCTTGCCGACGAACGAGGCGCCATCGACTCGACGGCGGCGATCGACCCGACGGCGGTGATCGACGAGCGCCGCGGACCGGTGCGGGTCGGCGCACGGACGAGGGTCTGTGCCGGTGCCCGGATCGAGGGACCGGCGGTGATCGGCGCCGACTGCCTGGTCGGCAATCTCGCCCTCGTCCGCGGGGCCGTGCGTTTGGGCGACGGCGTGCGCATCGGCTTCGCGGCCGAGGTCAAGAACGCGCTGATCGGTGACGGCGTCAGCATCGGCCCGCAATGCTTCGTCGCCGACAGCCGTCTCGACGAGGGCGCCTATCTCGGCGCGCAGGTGCGGACGTCGAACCACCGCCTCGACGGCCGCACGGTCGCGGTCGAGTGGGAAGGAGAGCGGCGCGACAGCGGCCGCGAGAAACTGGGATGCTGGATCGGAGCCGGCGCGGCGCTCGGGATTCAGGTGATCGTGCTGCCCGGCCGGATCGTGGCCCCGGGCAGCCTCTTCGGGCCGCGCATCACCATCGAAAGAAATCTCCCGACCGGCCGCTACCGGCTGGCGCAACAACTGCACGCCGAAGCGGCGTCGAACTGAAAGGACCGGAAGAATGACCAAGACGACATTCTGCATCCTGCCGCTGGCGCTGCTGGCGGCAATGCCGGCAATGGCGGGCGAGACCTTGCGCAACGGCCAGCCGGGCGAACCCGAGTTCGGCGAGAAGAGCGGGCCGCCCTCGTTGTTCAAGACGTCCTTCTCGGGCGACTATACCGGCTTCTCCGACGACCGGGGCAGCCGGCGCCTGATCACTGGCGAATTCGTCCGCGACACGGGTCCGACCAGCTTCATCCTCGGCTTCTCCCAGGGCAGGCGCGACTTCGGCAAGGGCAAGAAGAGCTATGACGGGATCCGCGTGACGGCCTCGGTCGGCCATGACTGGAGCAATCGCATCTCGACCGTGACCACCATCGCCGCTTCCGACGATAGCCCGGTGTTCGAGCAGTTCCGCGCCCAGCAGGACGTCGACGTGAAGGTGGTCGGCGGCACCGTTCTCCGTCTTGGCGGCCGCTATTCGCGCTTCAGGGGCGGTGTCGACGTCAGCGCCGCCACGGCGGGGATCACGCAATATCTCGGCGGCGGCTTCCTCTCCTACCGGCTGAGCGCCTTCGACACGCGCGGGCGCGGCACCAGCTTCGCCCACCTCGCCTCGTTCAAGATCAAGGATCCGCGCGGCAAGGGCTCGACCCAGCTGTGGGCCGGCACCGGCAGCAGCCTCCACGAATCTGACTGGGAGCCCGATGTCCAGAAGGGCCGTGCGACCAGCCTTTCCCTCAAGCGCAGCCAGCCGATCTCCAGGCACGTGTCGCTGTCGGTCTCGGTTGGTCGCACCTGGTATGATCGTCCGCTCGGCGACTATCAGGGCACCAGGTTCGGCTTCGGCCTGGCTTACAATCGCTGACGAGCCGGCGCACCGGCAAGAGCATTAATCATTCTGAATGGCGGCCGACACCGCCATTCAGAAGTGATGCAGCGCGAATCGGCCATAAGCGTTGCAACGAGCGGTAACTCCCGCTTCGCGCAACAAGGAGACGTGGCCATGAAGGCTGTTTCAAAGATCCTCGCTGGTGCAGCCGCCGTCGCGGCGCTTTCGGTGGGTGCGGCGGCTCCGGCCGCGGCGCAATATTATCCGCAGCCCGGCTATGGGCAGGGCGGCCTCGGTGACGTGATCACCGGCGCCATCCTCAATTCCATCCTGCGTGGCCAGAACCCGTACGGATACAATCAGTATTACGGCCGCAGCGACTATAATCTCGAGCGCGCCGCGGTGCAGCAGTGCGCCGTCGCCGCCGAGCAGCGCATCAACAGCCGCTATGGTGGTCGCTACAACCAGCCTTACGGCGGGTACAACCAGCCCTATGGCGGGTACAACCAGCCCTACGGCGGGTACAACCAGCCCTATGGCTACAACCAGGCCGGCGCCTTCCGCGTCGTTCAGATCGACCGTGTGAACCGGACCAGGAACGGCAACATGCGGGTATATGGTCTGGCTTCGAGCGGCGCCTACCAGGGCAATTACGGCCAGCCTTACTATGGCGGCTACAACCAGCCCTATGGCTATGGCTACAATCAGGCGCAGGCCAACTTCCGCTTCAACTGCAAGTTCGATCGGAGCGGCCGGATCAGCGATCTCAAGATCAACCGCGCCTAAGACTGCCTAGGCTTCCACGCGAGTGGACAGGAAGGCGCCGGAGCCATAGGGCTTCGGCGCCTTTTCTCGTGCGCACGGAGTCCGACCGCCTTGACCGTCCAGCCGGCTGAAACCCTCCTCATCGTCGACTTCGGCAGCCAGGTGACCCAGCTCATCGCCCGCCGCATCCGCGAAGCCGGCGTCTATTGCGAGATCGCCCCGTTCAACGCCGCCGAGGAAGCGTTCGAGCGCCTCGCGCCCAAGGGCATCATCTTCTCCGGCGGGCCGTCGTCGGTCACCTGGGAGAACAGCCCGCGGGCGCCGCAGGTGCTGTTCGACAGCGGCCTGCCCCTGCTCGGCATCTGCTACGGCCAGCAGACCCTCCACCAGCAGCTGGGCGGCAAGGTCGTCACGTCCGACCAGAAGGAATTCGGCCGCGCCTTCATCGAGGTGATGGCGCCGTCCGCCTTGTTCGATGGCCTGTGGCAGGTCGGCGAGCGCCACCAGGTGTGGATGAGCCACGGCGACCGGGTCGAAAGCCTGGCGCCCGGCTTCTCGATCGTCGCGGCTTCTGAAGGCGCGCCCTTCGCCATCGCCACCGACGAGGAGCGCCGCCGCTACAGCCTGATGTTCCATCCGGAAGTGGTCCACACGCCCGACGGCGGCAAGCTGCTCGCCAATTTCGCGCGCCACATCTGCGGTTGCTCGGGCGAATGGTCGATGGCCGCCTATCGCGATCAGAAGATCGCCGACATCCGCGCCCAGGTCGGCAGCGGCAAGGTCATCTGCGGCCTGTCGGGCGGCGTCGACAGCGCGGTCGCTGCCGTGCTCATCCATGAGGCGATTGGCGACCAGCTGACGTGCGTCTTCGTCGATCACGGCCTGATGCGCGCCCGCGAAGCGGAGGAGGTCGTCTCCCTCTTCCGCGGCACCTACAACATTCCGCTGGTCCACGTCCGCGCCGAGGAGTTGTTCCTGTCCGGGCTCGCCGGCGTCAGCGACCCCGAAGCCAAGCGCAAGTTCATCGGCAAGACCTTCATCGAGGTCTTCGAGGAGGAAGCAAGGAAGATCGGCGGCGCCGACTTCCTGGCGCAGGGCACGCTTTATCCCGACGTCATCGAGAGCGTCAGCTTCACCGGCGGCCCTTCGGTCACCATCAAGAGCCACCACAATGTCGGCGGGCTCCCTGAGCGCATGAACATGAAGCTGGTCGAACCGCTTCGCGAACTGTTCAAGGACGAGGTCCGCGAACTTGGCGTCGAGCTCGGCCTTCCGCCGGCCTTCGTCGGCCGCCATCCCTTTCCGGGGCCGGGCCTGGCCATCCGCATCCCGGGCGAAGTCTCGAAGGAGAAGTGCGACATCCTCCGCAAGGCGGACCTCATCTACCTCGAGGAAATCCGCAACGCGGGTCTCTACGACGCCATCTGGCAGGCTTTTGCCGTGCTGCTGCCGGTGCGCACGGTCGGCGTCATGGGCGACGCGCGCACCTATGATTACGTCTGCGGCCTGCGTGCGGTGACCAGCGTCGATGGCATGACCGCCGACGTCTACCCGTTCAGCAGCGAATTCCTCAGCCGGGTCGCGACCCGCATCGTCAACGAGGTGCAGGGCATCAACCGCGTGGTCTACGACTATACGTCGAAGCCGCCGGGCACCATCGAGTGGGAATGACCGGGGCGGAGTAGGCTAGTCATGGACAGCATCGGCGGCGACCTGACCTTCATGACCCCTCAGCCCTTCGAGGGAGATCAACTCGACGCCATCCGCGCCATCTCGGTCGAGAGAAGCTATGCACCCGGAGATCTGCTGCTGGCTGCCGAAGAGCCCTTCGACCGCTTCATCCTGGTCGAAAGCGGGCGGATCGAGGTCGTCGATCCCGACACCGGCGGGCGGCTGCTCGAAGCGACCCTTGGCCCGGGCCAGTTCGTCGGCGAGCTCAATTTCCTCAGCGGCTCGCCCATGTCGCTCGCCATGCGCGCGTGCGAGCCGACCCGGACGCTCGAAGCGCCCCGCCTCGCCATGCTCGACCTGATGAGCCGCGTACCCGAGATCGGCGACCATATACTGACCGTCTTCGCCGCCCGCCGCCGCACCATCTTCGAAGAGGGACGGAGCAGCATCCGGCTGGTCGGCATGGACCAGGACCCGGCAGTGGGCCGAATCGCCAGCTTCCTCGACCGCAATCGCATCGCCTTCCGCAGCCGCGACCCGGAGACCGGCGAGCAGCCAGGAGTCCTGATCGGCGATGGCAGGCTCGACGATCCGTCACCACGCACGCTGGCACGGCGGCTTGGCCTCGACATCGACAGCGCCGACCGTGATCAGCTCGATCTCATCATCGTTGGCGCTGGCCCAGCGGGAGTCGCGGCCGCCGTCTATGCCGGGGCGGAGGGGCTGCGCGCGCTGGTCGTCGAGGACACGGCCATCGGCGGCCAGGCCGGCACCAGCAGCCGGATCGAGAATTATCTTGGCTTCCCGACCGGCATCTCCGGCGCCGACCTGATCTTCCGCGGTGAGGTGCAGGCGATGAAGTTCGGCACTCGCTTCGCCATGCCGCGACGGGTGGACAAGCTGGCACAGACCGACGACGGCTTCTGCATCACGCTCGACGACGGCGACCAGCTCTGCGCGAAGGCTGTGCTGGTCGCGACCGGGGTCCAGTATCAGCGGCTGCCGGTCGATCGGCTGGAAGCATTCGAGGGCGCCGGCGTCTATTATGCCGCGACCGAGATGGAGGCGCGCTTCTGCCGGGAGACGGAGGCGGTGGTAATCGGCGGCGGCAACAGCGCCGGTCAGGCCGCCATGTACCTCTCGCGTACCGCCCGCCACGTCCACCTGCTGGTGCGCCGCTCCGGGTTGGCCGACACGATGAGCGCCTACCTTCGCCAGCGGCTGGAGGCCGACCCGCGCATCACCATCCACTATCGCACCGAGCTGGCGGGCCTCGAAGGCGAGCAGCGCCTGTCGGCCGTCCGGATTGCGGGACCAGGCGGCGAGCGGCGACTGGAGAGTTCGGCATTGTTCGTGATGATCGGCGCGGCGCCGAACACCGCCTGGTTGTCCGGGCTGGTGGCGCTCGACCCGAAAGGCTTTGTCCTGACCGGCCAGGAAGTCGGCGGGCGGAGCACGTTCGAGTCGTCGCATCCCGGCATCTTCGCGGTCGGCGATGTCCGCGCGGGCTCGGTGAAGCGCGTGGCCTCCTCGGTCGGCGAGGGCTCCGTGGTGATCAGCGCCGTCTGGAGCCACGTCAACGCGCCGCCCGCTCCGACAACCGGCATTGGCGGCTAACCAGCCGTTTACCGCTGACTTGACGCCAGGGCGGCAGGCGGCATGGCATGGAGCCATGTTCCATCGCTCCGCCCTGCGCTTCGCTCCGCTCGCCGTCGCCGCGGCCCTGCTCGCCTCCTGCGCCACTGCTCCACAGCGCAGCATCGCACCGCCGCCGCCGGTGGCCGAAGCGAAGCTGCCCTACGAATGGACCCACGGCCATGCGCCCAAGGCGACCAAGGAAGCCCGGGCCCTGTTCGGCACCGTGGCGCTGACGCCAGGCCAGTATCGCTGGGCCGCGACCATCCCGGACGCGCCGGCAAAGGTCGTGATCGACCGGCTGCAGCAGCTCATGTTCGTTTACAAGGGCGACACGCTCGTCGGCGTCTCGACCATCTCGTCGGGCAAGAAGGGCAAGGAGTCCCCGCTTGGTTACTGGAAGGTGTTCCGCAAGCAGGTGAAGGGCTTCTCCCGCAAGTACGACAACGCACCCATGCCTTACATGCAGATGTACGACGAGAAGGGCATCGCCTTTCACGGTGGCGCGCTGCCCGGCTACCCTGCCAGCCGCGGCTGCGTGCGACTGCCGGTCGAGTTCGCCAAGAAGCTCTACGGGCTGACGACGATGGGCACTGAGGTCGTCATCGAGGGATAGTCTCACATCTGCTATTGCGAAGCGTTCGCAATATGGCTAGTCAGC
Source organism: Sphingomonas sp. LHG3406-1 (assembly GCF_029637485.1). Taxonomy (GTDB): domain Bacteria; phylum Pseudomonadota; class Alphaproteobacteria; order Sphingomonadales; family Sphingomonadaceae; genus Sphingomicrobium. The sequence continues at coordinate 2,448,865 of NZ_CP069128.1, forward strand.
GGTCGTGATCTTCCGCGGCAAGTATCTCGTCTGGGCTGTCCTCGCGCTGCCGCTCGCAATCGCACTCTTCCGCTACGCGCTCGCGCCCGAAGCCTGGCCGGGCGACCTCCTCCATCCGACGGGGGAATGGTCGGCGCGCTTCATCATCCTCGCGCTGGTGGTAACGCCGCTCCGCCTGCTTTGGCCCGACGCACGGCCGGTCCGCTTCCTCGCCCGGCATCGACGGTCGCTGGGCGTCGCGGCCTTCCTCTACGCCCTTGCCCATACTATCGCCTACGTCGCCGACATGGGCAGCCTCGCCGACATGCTCGCCGAGATCGGCGCGCCGGCGATCTGGACGGGCTGGGCGGCGCTGCTGATCCTGATCCCGCTCGGCCTCACCAGCAACGATGCCGCCGTGCGGGTGCTGAAGGCCGGCTGGAAGCGTCTCCAGCGCCTCGCCTATCCGGCTGCCATCCTGACCCTCGTCCACTGGGCGCTGGTCCATGACGGCCTCACCGCCGCCCTCGTCCACTTCGTGCCGCTCGCCCTGCTGCAGGCGGTGCGCCTGTTCCGCTCTCGTTCGAAGCAACCCACAAGGAGTCCTGCCTGATGCGCATCCTGCTCGCCACCGTCGCCCTCGGCCTCGGCCTAGCCGTCACCGCCACCCCCGCCGCCGCCACCGGCAAGATGAAGTGCGATGCCCCCCAGCAGAGCTGGAAGAGCATGCCCTCGCTCGAGGCCAAGCTGAAGAAGGACGGCTGGCAGGTGCGCAAGGCCAAGGTCGATGGCGGCTGCTACGAAGTCTATGGCACCGACCCGCAGGGCCGCCGGGTCGAAGCCTATTTCCACCCGGTCAGCTTCAAGATGCTGCTGAGCAGCCGCCGCGGCGAAGTTCTCTACCGCGCCAAGTAAGTCCGATCAGGCGAGGGGGCGCAGCGTCAGCGCGAGCTGCGCCCCTAGCCCCAGCCGGTCGCCGGCAGTGCCCAGCCGCGTCAGGAACAATCGCCAATAGCCTTCCGGCCGCCGCTCGCTGCGGCCGACGATGCACTGGTGGACCACCGGCCCGCTGATTCCGTCGCTGGCGGCAAGCCGGCCGAGCGCTGCCCCGAACGCCCAATCTTCTCGCGCATCGGCGACCCGCACACGCATCCCGTCGAGGCGCAGCCCGACCGGACAATCGAACAACCGCTCGGCGGCCTCGGTCATCGCCACCAGCTGTCCCTGCCGGTCGAGCAGGAGGGTGAGCTCATTCGCCTGCGCTGGACCGACCAGCATCTCTTCCGCCCGCTCGCGGCCGAGTGCGAGCTGCACGCGGACCGCGCGGTGCGCCTGATGTGCGATGCGGGAGAAGGCGGCGATAGTCTCCGGGGTGCAGCGGCCCTCGCGCGAGGAGCGTAGCAACGCCAAGCCGACCAGCCCGTTGCGGTCAAGAAGCAGTGGCGACTGGCAGCCGAATGGAAGGTCGAGATCGCTTACCGCATCGTCGTAGAGCGACGTCCGGTTGATCGCGCGATATTCGGCATAATGAACCTCATGCTGGACGGATCGCGCACCGCCGATGCGGCAGTTGATACGCCAGTTCTCCGGCCCGTAGATGGCAGGATTGACGAGATGCCCGTGCGGATCAGGCCGGTCCTCGCTGAAGAAGTTGAAGCTGAGCTCGGTACCCGCGCCCGCGCCGCACAGCTGCGTCACGCCGGTACCGGTGGCTGCCGCCAGGCGCTGAAGCGCGACTCGCCAGCCGTCCGCTTCGAACGGAGCATTGAGGAAGGCGAGTTCGGCTTCACGAATGCGACAATCAACGGACACAGGACTTCACTCCGGGGCAGACGAGGTTCAGCCGCGCGGAAGATGTCCGATTTCCGGGATTTGTCCAGCGCCGGAAGAGGTTTGGCCGCCGTTCCTCACAAGAAAGCGGCGGCCCTGGTCTCAGCGGCTGGTGAACTTTTCGCTTTTGGCGGCCTTGTCGAGCAACAGCTTCGAAAAGGAGAAATCCTCGCCCATGTGCGGCGCGGCCGCCTTCAGCCCGTCGACGATCTTCTGCAGGCCCTCCGAGTCGGCCCAGTGCATCGGACCGCCGCGATAGACCGGCCAGCCATAGCCATAGACCCACACCACATCGACGTCGGACGCGCGCTGGGCCATGCCTTCCTCGAGGATCTTCGCGCCCTCGTTGACCATGGTGTAGAGCGTACGCTGGGTGATTTCCTCGTCGGAAATCTCGCGCGGGGTGACCCCGGCCTTGGCCCGGAAGTCCTCGATGATCCCCTGCACGGTCGGCGAGGGCGAGGGGCGGCGCTTCTCGTCGTAGTCGTAGAAGCCCGCGCCCTTCTTCTGGCCCCAGCGGTCCTGCGCACAGAGCGCGTCGCGGATGTTCTCGATGCGGGTCGGATCGCGGTGCCAGCCGATGTCGACGCCGGCGAGGTCGGCCATCTGGAACGGGCCCATCGGCATGCCGAAGTCGACATGGACCTTGTCGATCTGCGCCGGCGTGGCGCCTTCCAGCAGCAGCTTGGTCGCCTCCGTCTGGCGCGGGATCAGCATGCGGTTGCCGATGAATCCGTAACAGACGCCCGCTACCACGGCGACCTTCTTGATCTTCTTGGCGAGCGCCATGGCGGTGACCAGCACGTCGTCCGCGGTCTTGGCGCCGCGCACGACCTCCAGCAGCTTCATGACGTTGGCGGGCGAGAAGAAATGCAGGCCGACCACGTCCTGAGGGCGGCTGGTCGAGGCCGCGATCTCGTCGACATTGAGGTAGCTGGTGTTGCTGGCAAGGATCGCGCCCGGTTTGGCGATCTTGTCGAGCCGGCCGAAGATCTCCTTCTTGATCTCCATCTGCTCGAACACCGCCTCGATGATGAGGTCGCATTCAGCGAGATCATCGAAGTTCAGCGTTGGCTTCAAGAGGCCCATGAACTGGCCGACCTGCTCGTCGGTGAAGCGGCCCTTCTTGGCGCTCGCTTCATAGTTGCGGAGCATCACGCCCGTGCCGCGGTCGAGCGCTTCCTGGTTCATCTCGACGATGGTCACCGGGATTCCGGCAGTGAGGAAGTTCATCGAGATGCCGCCGCCCATGGTGCCGGCCCCGATCACGCCCACGCGCTTGATCTCGCGCGGCTTCACGTCGTCGGCGACGCCCTCGATCTTGGCCGCCTTGCGCTCGGCGAAGAAGAAATATTGCTGCGCCTTGGCCTGGGTGCCGCTCATCAGCTCCATGAACAGCTTGCGCTCGTCGATCACGCCCTCGGCATAGGGCTTGAGGGTCGCGGCGCGGACCGCCTCGAGGTTCTTCATCGGCGCTTCGAAACCCTTGAACGTGCGCGGGTTGGCGGCGATGAAGTCGTCGAACACCGATGGCGAGGCTTCGGCGATCTTGTTCTGCCGCTCGGAGGACCGCGGCAGCGGGCGCACCTCGGCGACCTCCGTCGCATAGGCGACGGCATGCTGGAGGAGGTCGCCCTCGACCATCCGGTCGATGAGCCCGATCTCGAAGGCTTCCTGCGCCCCGATCGGATTGCCGCTGGTGGTCATCTGCAGCGCCTTCTCGACGCCGGCGACTCGCGGCAGGCGCTGGGTCCCGCCGGCGCCCGGAAGCAGGCCGAGCTTCACTTCGGGGACGCCGAGCTTGGCCGAGGCGACAGCGGCGCGATAGTGGCAGCCGAGCGCCACTTCGAGTCCGCCGCCGAGCGCAGTGCCGTGAATGGCGGCGACCACCGGCTTGGTGCAGGCCTCGATCCGGTCGACCACCTCCGGCAGCCAGGGCATCACCGGCGGCTTGCCGAATTCGGTGATGTCGGCGCCCGCGAAGAAGGTCTGGCCTTCGCAGATGATCACCGCCGCGGCGATGTCGTCGGCTGCTTCCGCTTCCTCGATGGCGGCGACCAGCCCCTGCCGCACCGCCGCGCCCAGCGCGTTCACCGGCGGGTTGTTGGAGCGGATGATGAGGACGTGGCCGTGCTTTTCGGTGCTGATGGGCGAGGTCATGAGCGGTCCTTCGCTGACAAGAATGTAAGTGCAGTCCCTACTCGCGGGACCGGGAAAGAAAAGGGGCCTAGATTGCGGTGCGGCCGTAATCCTGGCGGTTGAACGGGTGCGAGCTCGACAGGCCGCCGTCGACCACCAAAGCGTGGCCGTTGACGTAGCTCGACTCGTCGCTGGCGAGGAACAGCGCCGCACGTGCGATCTCGTTCGGCTCACCACCGCGCCGCAGGGGATTGAGGTGGCCGAGCCTGTCCTCCTGCCCCTTGGCCCGCGCCCGCTCGTAGACGAACTCGGTCATCCCGGTCTCGATCAGGCCCGGGCAGATGGCGTTCACGCGCACGTTGGAGGTGGCGAGCTGCTGCGCCGCCGTCTTCACCAGGCTGATCACGCCCGCCTTGGAGGCGCTATAGGCCGGCCCGCCCGCGCCCGAACGAAGTCCAGCCACGCTCGCCGTGCAGATGATCGACCCGCCGCCCTGCTCCTTGATGAGCGGCGCCGCATGTTTGATCGCCAGCGCGGGGCCGATCAGGTTCACCCGCAGGATCTCGGCCCAGTCGTCGGGCGATTGTTCGAAGATGGAGGCGAGGCCGCCGGAAATGCCGGCATTGGCGAAGAAGCCGTGAAGCCCGCCATGCTCCTCCTTTGCCATGCCAACAAGCCGGATGATGTCCGCTTCGCGCCCCGCATCCGCTTCATGATCTGCGCCCTTGAGGTCGGCCGCGATCACCGTTGCGCCATGGTCGCGGAACAGGTCGGTCGTGGCCTTTCCGATTCCGGAGCCGGCGCCGGTGATGATGATGATCTTGCCGGCGAGCCGGCCGGTGAGGTCGGGCGTGCTGCTCATCAGAACCCCGCCCCGAAGGTCGATCCTCCGTCGACCACCAGCGTCTGCCCGGTAACGAAGCTGCCCGCCTCGCTGGCAAGGAAGAGGGCCGCGCCGGCGATCTCGCGCGGTTCGCCGATTCGCTTCAGCGCCGACACCTTGGTCACCGACTTGAGGATGTCGGGATTTTCCCACAGCGCCTTGGCGAAGTCGGTCCGCACCAGCCCCGGCGCGATCGCATTGACCCGCACGTTCGACGGCCCGAACTCCGCCGCCAGGTTGCGGACCAGCTGCAGGTCGGCCGCCTTGGAGATGTTGTAGGCGCCAATGACGGTCGAGCTAGTGATTCCGCCGACAGACGAGACGATGATGATCGAGCCCGACTTGCGCTCCACCATCTCGGGCGCGACGAAGCTGGTCAGCCAGTGATTGGACAGGACGTTATTGTCCATGATCTTGCGGAACTGCTCGTCGCTGATCCCGCCCATCGGCCCGTAATAGGGATTGGACGCCGCATTGCAGACGAGGACGTCGATCTGGCCGAACTCGGCCTTCGTGCGCTCGACCAGTTCGCGCAGGGCTTCCTTGTCGGAGATGGAGGCGGCGATGGCCACCGCCCGGCCCTGGCCGCGGGCGTTGATCGCTTGCGCGACTTCCTCGCACGCGTCCTGCTTGCGGGACGAGATGACGACGTTGGCGCCGTGCGCCGCCATCTCCTCGGCGATTGCCCGCCCGATGCCGCGCGACGAGCCGGTGACGATGGCGGTCTTGCCGGTGAGGTCGAAAAGGTTGGTGTTCACTATTCTCTCCCGTTGGCCCCGACCGAATTCGAGGGCGGGTTACGTCCAGGTGCCTCGGCTTCGCTCGGCACGGACAGATCAGATTAGATCAAGGAACCTGCGGATCGATCGGCGGGTGCTTGCCATATTCGATCAGCGCGATGGCGCGGTTGTGGACCTCGTCCGGCCCGTCGGCGAGCCGGAGCGTGCGGATTCCGGCCCAGCTGTGGGCAAGGCTGGTGTCCTGGCTGACGCCCATGCCGCCATGCGCCTGGATGGCGTCGTCGATGATCTGCAACGCCATGCGCGGCGCCTTGACCTTGATCATCGCGATCTCGGCCTTGGCAGCCTTGTTGCCCGCCTTGTCCATCATGTCCGCCGCCTTGAGGCAGAGGAGGCGGGTGCATTCGATCTCGATCCGCGCCTCGGCGACTCGCTGCTCCCAGACGCTGTGCTCGCTGATCTTCTTGCCGAAGGCGGTCCGGCTCTGCAGCCGGCGGACCATCAGCTCGAGCGCTTCTTCCGCCGCGCCGATGGTGCGCATGCAGTGATGGATCCGGCCCGGCCCCAGGCGCCCCTGCGCGATCTCGAAGCCGCGCCCTTCGCCGAGCAGCAGATTGTCGGCCGGCACCCGCACGTCCTTGAGCGCGATCTCCATGTGCCCGTGTGGCGCATCGTCATAGCCATAGACGTTGAGCGCGCGTTCGACGGTGATACCCGGCGCGTCCATCGGCACCAGGATCATCGACTGCTGGGCGTGGCGACGCGCCTCCGGATCGGTCTTGCCCATCAGGATCGCGACCTTGCAGCGCGGATCGCCCGCGCCGCTGCTCCACCACTTGCGCCCGTTGATGACGTATTCGTCGCCCTCGCGGCGGATCTCGCACTGGATATTGGTCGCGTCCGAACTCGCCACCGCCGGCTCGGTCATCAGGAAGGCCGAGCGGATCTCGCCCCGCATCAGCGGCGCCAGCCACGCATCCTTCTGCGCCCTGGTGCCGTAGCGGTGGAGCACTTCCATGTTGCCGGTGTCGGGCGCCGAGCAGTTGAACACCTCGCTCGCGAATCCGACCCGGCCCATCTCCTCGGCGCACAGCGCATATTCGAGGTTGGTGAGCTGCTCGCCTTCGAACGGGAAGCTTTCGTCGACATGGCGGAGCGCGCCGCCCGGCGGCATGAACAGGTTCCACAGCCCTTCCGCCCGCGCCTTCTCCTTGAGCGGCTCGAGCCCCTCGAGATGATGCCAGCGGTCGCCCCGGTTCAATTCGGCGGCGATTTCGGGAACGGCCGGGCGGACGTGGCGCTCGATGAAGGCGCGGACACGGTCGCGGAAATGGGCCTGGCGGTCGGTAAGGTCGAAGTCCATGACGCCCCTAACTGATGATGTCGCCCAAGCTGTTGCAGAAAGGAGGGCAGGGGGGAAGCCTCGGTGGAACACCTAGTCGGGTGGGTCCGTTCGCTTGGTCGATGAAACCGGTCGTTCTCGTCGCCGCCCTTGCGCTGAGTGCCTGCGCCCAGCAGGAAGAGGCCACGCCCGAGAGCCAGAAGACCTCGGCGCCATTGCCCTCTCGCGAGCCGCCGCCGGGCCCGTCGCCCGCGTCTTCGCCCGGCACCGTCACCCGGCCGCCTGCTTCGATCACCCGGAACGTGCCGGCGCAGGCGGCTGCCGACCCGCGCAGCGCCGAAGGAGCGGCGGACCTCGCCCGACGCTATTTCGCGCTGCTCGGAGCAAGGAACTTCGTCGAGGCCCACAAGCTGTGGGGTCCCGGCAGCGACTTGGCCGACGGCACCTTCGCCGCGCAGTTCGAAGGCTATCGAGAACTTCGTGGCGAGGTTGGATCGCCTTCCGCAGTCGAGGGCGCCGCCGGCTCGCTCTTCGTCACGGTACCCGCGCGTGTGCATGGCGTCGCCGCAAGGGGGGAGCGGTTCGAGGAGACGCAGGTCGTCACGCTCCGCCGGGTCAACGATGTGCCCGGCTCCACCCCCGAGCAACGGCGCTGGCACATAGCAAAGGTGGATCGGCCGCCTGGTCCGCATTGACGCTTCCCGGCGCTTGTCGCATCGACGGAGCCGAGGAGATTCACATGGCCGATCTGGAGACCTTCCGCGCCGAGACCCGCGCCTGGCTTGAGGCGAACTGCCCGCCCGAGATGCGCACGCCGATGCGCTCCGAGGACGATGCCTGCTGGGGTGGCCGCAACTTCCAGTTCCAGTCCGAGGCCCAGGAACGCTGGATGCGGGTCATGGGCGAGAAAGGCTGGACCGTGCCCGACTGGCCCGCAGCCTATGGCGGCGGCGGCCTGTCCCCGGCCGAGACCAAGATCCTGCGCGAGGAGATGAGGGCGATCGGTGCACGTTCGCCCTTGTCGAGCTTCGGTATCTCCATGCTTGGGCCGGCGCTGCTCAAATATGGCACCGAGGAGCAGAAGAAGCGCTTCCTGCCCGAGATCGCGCGCGGCGAGATCCGCTGGTGCCAGGGCTATTCCGAGCCCGGCGCCGGGTCCGACCTCGCCGGGCTGCAGACCCGCTGCGAGGACATGGGCGATCACTGGCTGGTCAACGGCCAGAAGGTCTGGACCAGCTACGCCGACAAGGCCGACTGGATCTTCTGCCTGGTGCGGACCTCGACCGAGACCAAGCATGGCGGCATCAGCTTCCTCCTGTTCGACATGGAGAGCGAAGGCGTCTCGACCAAGCCGATCCTGCTGATCAGCGGCTACTCGCCCTTCTGCGAGACCTTCTTCGACAATGTGAAGGTACCCAAGGACCAGATCGTCGGCGAAGTGAACCGCGGCTGGGACGTCGCCAAATATCTCCTTGGCCACGAGCGCGAGATGATCAGCGGCATGGGCCTCGGCTCCGGCACGTCCAGGTCGCTGGCCGAGATGCTCGGCGAGATCGACGATCCGGTGCTTGCCGCCGAGGTCGCGCTGTTCGACGTCGACGCGCTCGCCTTCGCGGCGATGAGCGAGCATTTCATCGACCAGCTCAAGGCCGGCGAGGCGCATCCCGCCATGCCGAGCATGATGAAATATGCCGGCACCGAGCTGAACAAGAAGCGCCACGAGCTGGTCATGGCGGCCGGCGGCTCGAATGCGCTTGAATGGGAAAGCGACCGCTCGCGCGGCGGCAAGGCGGCCCGCGAATGGCTGCGCACGAAGGCCAATTCGATCGAGGGCGGCACCAGCGAGGTGCAGCTCGGCATCGTCGCCAAGCACATCCTGCAATTGCCGGGGGCCTGATCCTCTCCGCCACTAGTCCCGAGCGAAGTCGAGGGACGGATGCAATGGCGGTGTCTCGACTTCGCTCGACACGAACGGACCTGAAAGAATGATCCTCACCGACGACCAGCGCCAGCTTGCCGACATGACCAAGTCCTTCCTCGCCGAGGAGGGGACCATCAGGAAGCAGCTCCGCCACTGGCGCGACAGCGGCTGCAAGGACGGCTTCGGCCATGGCCTGTGGAAGCAGATGGCCGAACTCGGGCTGACCGGCCTCGCCGTTCCCGAAGCCGAGGGCGGGCTCGGGCTCGGCGCGACCGAAGCGGCACTGGTCATGGAGGAGATCGGCCGCAATCTCACGCCATCGCCGTTCCTGACGACTGCCCTCGTCGCGGTCGAAGCGCTGAAGGGCACGGCGCAGGGCCAGCAGTGGTTCCCCGGGATCATCGCCGGCGACACCGTCGCCGCCGTCGCGGTCGATGAAGGCCCGCACCACCGCCCGCGCCAGATCGCGCTGGAGGCGAAGCGCTCCGGCAACGGCTTCACCCTCAACGGCACCAAGCAGTTCGTGGTCCATGGCGCCTCGGCCGACGTCATCCTGCTCGCCGCGCGGACCGGCGGGTCGGCCGGGGAGCCCGAGGGCATCACTCTCTTCGCGGTCGCCCGCGACGCCGCCGGGCTCGAGATCGAAAATGTCACCCTGGCTGACTCGAGCAAGGCCGCCCGCCTGACGCTCAGCAACGTTCAGGTCGATGCCGATGCGGTGGTCGGCGAGGTCGACGGCGGCTGGGACCGGCTTCGCTCGGCGATGCGGGTCGGCCGGACCGGCGCCGCGGCCGAGATGGTCGGCGTCGCCGCCGGCGCCTCGGCCATGACCCTCGACTACCTCAAGCAGCGCAAGCAGTTCGGCAAGCTGATCGGCGAATTCCAGGTCCTCCAGCACCGCGCCGCCCACCTGTTCGGCGAGATCGAGATCGCGCGCGCCGCCACCTGGAAGGCTGCCGAGCTGCTCGACAAGGGCGACGAGCGCTCGGGCATCATGACCCATGTCGCCAAGGCCAAGGCCGGCCGCGTTTCCGCTCTTGCCGTGCAGGAAGCGGTGCAGATGCACGGCGGCATCGGCATGACCGACGAACATGACATCGGCCTCTACATGAAGCGCGAGAAGGTGCTCGACGCCCTGTTCGGCGACTCCAACTATCATGCGCGCATGGTGCAGGTGATGGGCCGCCGCTGACCCACGACCTTCCCGTTGCGCGGCAATGCGGAAAGTAGGCGCCCCCGCTGGTGGGGAGTGGAGGGGCGGGGCTGCTCCTTGAGATCAAGCATGATGCCCCGAGCCTCTTGCGAACGTTTCTCATTATCGTTAGCAAGATCCCATGATCGTCTGCTGCTGCAACGCGATTCGCGAAACAGAGGTGCGGGAAGCCGCCCGCACCGGCGCCTGCAGCGTCGGCCAGGCCTATGCCCGCAAGGGCTGCAAGGTGAAGTGCGGCAGCTGCCTTCCCTTCGCCAAGGCGATCATCAGCGAAGAGCGCGCGGCGCTCGCCGCCAACCCGCCCAAGGTCGCCGCCTGACAACGCCAGTTGCGAACGACTCTTGCAAGTCGTTCGCGCTTCGTTTCGCGCCCCGACCTTGGTAAGGGCAGCGCCATGAAGGGCGATCCAAAAGTCATCGAGCTGCTCAACGAAGCGCTCAAGCTCGAACTCACCGCAATCAACCAATATTGGCTGCATTACCGGATGCTCGACAATTGGGGCGTCCGGAAGCTCGCCGAATATGAGCGGCACGAGTCCATCGACGAGATGAAGCATGCCGACCGCTTCGCCGAGCGGGTCCTGTTCCTCGAAGGGCTGCCCAATTTCCAGGCGCTGGCCAGGCTTCGCATCGGCGAGACGGTCGAGGAGATCCTCAAGGCCGACCTCGAGGCGGAATATGAGGCTGCAAAGCTCTACCGCGAGGCGGCGGACTATTGCGACAGCGTCCGCGACTTCGTCAGCCGCGACCTGTTCGTGGGCGTCCTCGCCGACGAGGAAAAGCACATCGACTATATCGAGACCCAGTTCGAGATGATCGCCCGCATGGGCCTCCAGAACTACATCCAGCTCAACAGCGAGGCCGCCGGCGCGCACGACTGAGTTGGTCCGAGGCGAAGACCTCGATCGGTCGTCACGCCGGGCTTGACCCCGCGTCCGCCTTCCTTCTTCCTCCGTCACGAGGAAGGCAGGCGGTTAACGGGTGCGGCCCGGAGCGCCGAATGAGGGGGGCTTCATGACCATCCAGACCGGCGAGCGTTTCGCCACGCTCGACATCGTCCGCGGGATCGCGGTGATGGGCATCCTCGCGATGAACATCCTCGCCTTCGCCGACGTGCCCGCCGCCTATTTCAACCCGCTCGCCCAGACCGTCACCGCCCGCACCGGCGATCTCCTCGCCTATGCCGGGCAGTTCCTCCTGTTCGACGGCAAGATGCGCGGGCTCTTCTCCTTCCTGTTCGGCGCCTCGCTGCTCCTCTTGTCGGAGAAGATGACGACCGGCCTCGTCCGCCGGCGCCTGTTCTGGCTGCTGATGTTCGGCGCCATCCACTTCTACCTCATCTGGTGGGGCGACATCCTCATCGGATACGCGCTGATCGGCTTCCTCGCGCTCGCCTTCCGCAACGCCAGCCCGCGCGCGCTGATCATCACCGCGGTCGTGCTGATCGCCATCCAGTTCGCCATCTTCCTCGCCATGACCGGCTATGCGCTGACGCTGCAGACGGCCATCAACGCGGGCACCGCGTCGGCGGACGAGCTCAAGGCGTGGGAGGAGATGACCCGCGACACCATTCTTCCGAGCGATGCGCATCGGGCCACGGTGATCGCCCTTTATTCCGGCTCCTGGGCCGAGATCGCTCACCACCAGCTGACCGAGAAGACCTTCTTCCCGCTCGCCGGCCTGTTCGCCTTTGGCTGGGAGACACTCGCCTACATGCTGCTCGGCATGGCGTCGCTGAAGAGCGGGCTGCTGACCGGCGCGTGGGAGAACCGCCGCTATGCCAAGTGGGCGCTGGTCACCCTCGCCATCGCCTTGCCCATCTATCTGGTCGCGCTGCGCTTCCTGTTCCGCTCCGAATGGGCGGCCCCGGCGGTGTTCCTGTGGGGATTCGCGGCCACCGTCCCGGCGCGGCCGCTGATGGTCGTGGGCATCGCCTGCCTGATCATCCTCGTTACGCGCCGCGGCGGAGCATTGGTCGAGCGAATCGCCGCCGCCGGCCGCGCCGCCTTCAGCAACTATCTCGGCACGTCGATCGTGATGACCGGCATCTTCTACGGCTGGGGCGCCGGCCTCTATGCGAGGCTCGGCCGGGTCGAACTGCTGCTCGTCGTCCTCGCCGCCTGGGCGCTGATGCTGCTCTGGTCCAGGCCCTGGCTCGAGCGCTTCCGCTACGGCCCCCTCGAATGGGCCTGGCGCAGCCTCACCTACTGGCGCCTGGAGCCGATGCGGCGCCTGCCCTAGATCCGCCCGAAATTCTGATTGTTGGCCTTGCGCCCGAAGCCGGCGACCTGGCCCGGCCGGCTCTTCAGCGGATTGGTGGCCTTTTCGAACAGCTCGTTGGTCTGGTCGAACAGCTGGCGAAGCTTGACCACGTCGGCGACCAGCTCGTCCGGGAAGCGCCGGGTCTCGATGCACAGGCGCGCGGTCGATTCGATGAGCTCGGCAATCTTGGCCAGCGGTTCTGCGCCGAACTGGCGCGCTTCGCCCTTGATGGTGTGGGCCGGCATCACCAGCGCGACCGTATTCTGCTCGCGCATCGCCTGCTCGATCGCGGCGACCGACTTCACGCCGTCCTCGCGGAAATAGGAGAGGATGCGGATGAAGCCGGGGCCGAGTTCGCCGCGAGTCTTCTCAAAATGCACCCAGTCGACGATCTCGCCGCCAGTTTCGTCCACGTCACTGCCCCGCTGTTACTCTTCAGGCCATTGTAGGAGCCGAGAGGTAAAGGCGGGGTTAGCGGTCGAACGGGTTCTTGGGCGCGCGCAGGGTCAGGCGCAGCGGCACCGCACCGAGGCCGAACTCCTTGCGCAGGGAGTTGAGCAAGTAGCGGCGATAGCTTTCCGGCAGCTGGTCGACCCGTGTCCCGAAGGCAACGAAGGTCGGTGGCCGGGTCTTGATCTGGGTGATGTAGCGAAGCTTGATCCGCTTGCCGCCAGGCGCCGGCGGCGGATTCTGCTCGACGGCAGCCTCGAACCAGCGGTTGAGCTCGCCGGTCGGCACCCGCCGGTTCCAGCCTTCGCGCAGCGTGAAGGCGGCCTGGATCAGCTGGTCGATGCCCTTTCCGGTCACCGCCGAGACGGTCAGCACGGGCACACCCTTCAGCTGGCTGAGGCCCTCTTCCAGCGCCGCCTTGACCCCGTTGAACAGGGACGAGGCATTCTCCGCCACGTCCCACTTGTTTAGCGCGATGGCCAGTGCCCGGCCCTCGTCGATCACCGCGCTGGCGATCTTGAGGTCCTGCACCTCGAGCCCGCGGGTCGCGTCGAGCAGAAGCACCACCACCTCGGCCATGTCGATCGCGCGGCGGGTGTCCTGCGCCGACAGCCACTCGAGCTTGTCGTCGACCTTGGCCCGCTTCCTCAGGCCCGCGGTATCGACCAGCTTCACCCGGCGCTTCTCGCCGTCGGCGGCGGTCCACTCCCAGTCGATGCTGATCGAATCGCGCGTGATCCCGGCTTCGGGACCGGTGATCATCCGGTCCTCGCCCAGCATCCTGTTGACGAGCGTCGACTTGCCCGCGTTCGGGCGGCCCACCACCGCGAGGTGAAGCGGCCGGGCCGGGTCCTCGGGATCGAGCTCCGGCTCTTCCTCTTCCTCCCGCTCGACATGGGGACGGAGCGATTCGAACAGGTCGACCAGCCCCTCGCCATGCTCGGCGGACAGAGCGATCGGTTCGCCGAAGCCCAGGGCAAAGGCTTCCAGCCGGCCGCTCTCGCCCTGCCGGCCTTCCGCCTTGTTGGCGGCGACAATGACGGGCGTGTCCTCCTGGCGGAGCCAGCGGGCGATTTCCTCGTCGAGCGGAGTGACGCCTTCGCGCGCGTCGATCAGGAACAGCGCCGCATCCGCTTCGCGCACCGCAGCCTCGGTCTGGCGGCGCATGCGGCCGGGCAGGCTGGCCGGATCCTCATCCTCGAAGCCCGCCGTATCCATCACCTGGAACTCGAGCCCGAGCAGCTTGCCGTCGCCGACCCGCCGGTCGCGAGTCACGCCCGGACGGTCGTCGACCAGCGCCACGCGCTTGCCGACGAGGCGGTTGAACAGGGTCGACTTGCCCACGTTCGGGCGCCCGACGATGGCGACGATGGGTTGGGGCATGAGGGGCGGTTAGCGGAAACACTTGCCTATTGCGAGCGGCAGCCGACGCCACGCTCGCAATAACCGCTAGCGGAAAGCGCTCAGCCGTCCCTTGTCGTCGAGCACGTAAAGCGTGTTGTTCGCCACCACCGGGGACACGGTCACCGCCGCGTCGAGCTTGGTCTGGCTCTGGAAGGCACCGGTCGCGGGGTCGATGTTGACCATCACGCCATTGTCGCCGGCCAGGATCAGCCGACCGCCGGCCAGCACCGGTCCGACATAGGAGATCGGACCGCGCTTGGCCTTCTGGTTCTCGAACGCCGGAAGCTGGTTGATCCAGCGGATCTTCCCGTTGGTGCGGCTGATCGCCATCACCTTGGCATCGTCGGTAACCGCGAACAGCCAGTCGCCGGCAACCCACGGCGTGGAGATGCCGGCGAGGTTGAGCTCCCAGATGCGCTGGCCGCTGATGAGGTCGAGCGCGACCATCCGCCCGCCCTGGCCGAGCGCGAACACCTGCCCGTTGTCGATCACCGGGGAAGCGTCGATGTCCGACAGGGTGGCGACGCTGGTCGAGATGGAGGTGCGGGCAAGCGCGTCCTGCCACACCACGCGGCCATTCTCGTAGCGATAGGCGTTGAGCTCGCCCGACGAGAAGCCCGCTACCACCGTGCCCTGAGCGAAGGCCGGGGCGCCGGTCCCGTACACGCCGGCGATCTCGACCGCGGCGGTCGCGGACCAGTTGGTCGCGCCGTCGGCGGTCTTGAGGCTGTAGAGCTGGTTGTCCTGGCTCATCACGTAGAGGGTGTCGCCGACCACCGTTGGGGCACCGCGAAGCGGGCCGCCCGGGCGGACCTGCCAGATGGCCGCTCCGGTCGCGGCGTTGAGCGCGGTGACGAAGCCGAGGCCGTTGGTGGCGTACACACGGTCGCCCTCGGCCGCCACGCCGCCGCCGAACAGCGACGCATTGTTGCCGCGCTCGGTGCCGAACTGGGCCGACCAGCGCTGTCCGCCGGTCGCCGCGTCGAAGGCGCGGACGGTCGCGGTCGTGTCGATCGTGTAGACGGTGCCGCCGGAAACCACCGGGGCGCTGGCGAGCCGGCTATCGACCCGGCTGCCCTGGCCGATCGACACCGACCAGGCCCGCGCCACGCTGGCGCCGAGCGCCGGATGGCCGGCCGACTTGGACGGAGTTCCGCCCGGCTGCGTCCAGCTCTCGTTGGCGGTCGCCGCCGGAATCGAGAAGGGCAGAGCGGCTGTGGTCGGATCGACCTGGACGTCGGGGTCGGTGGAGAGAACCGAGACGCGGTCGCCGACCACCGGGGTCTTCGGCCGCGACTTGCCGACCACGCCGCAGCCGGCGAGCAGCGAGGCGGTGGCAAGGAGGATGACGGTTTTGCGGATCATAGGTCGGTGCATGTCCTAGCGGGCGGCGGGAGCGGCCGGAATGGAGAGGCTGCCGGCGAGCTGTTCGACCCGGGCACGGATGGTGGCGGGAACGCTCTTCTCGGCGGCGATGGCCTTGAGCAGGGTCGCGGCCTCGTTGCGGCGATTGCTCTTGAGCATGGCAAGGGCGGTCAGTTCGCCGGCCGCGCCGTACCAGGCATTGTCCTTGACGGCGAGCGGCTGGAGCCGGGCGACGACATCCTCGGGCTTCAGGCTGTCGAACTCGAGCTGGGTGCGGCGGACCAAAGCCGCGTCGCGATAGGCCTGCGGTACCGACTTGTCGTCGGCGACCTGCCCATATTGCGCAACTGCGGTGGTCCGATCGCCGCTCTGCAGCGCAAGCGCCGCGCGGGTCAGCCGGGCCGCCGCTTCCATGCTCGGATTGGCGTCGGCGGCGAGCGCGTCCAGCCGCCTGGCCGAATCCTGCTTGGGCTGGCCGACGTCCGACAGAATGGCGCTGAACGTCTCGCTGTTGGTGGCAGCCTTCTCGTTCTGACGGTTCTGCCAGAACAGCCATCCGCCGACGGCGAGCAGCAGCAGCACGGCCGCCGCCGCGAACCAGCTGCCGTAGCGCTTGACCACCGCCTCAGCCTGGTCGCGCCGGAGATTTTCATCGACTTCGCGGATGAAGCTTTCGCTTGTTTCGCCGGGAGCCAGAGCCAAGACAGGACCTTCTTAAGATGCCAGGAAGCAAGCCTCCTATCGCCCGCGGACGATGAACGGGAGCTTTGCGTTGCGTAGCGTCTAGCCGAGGTGCGTCATTTGGCAAAGAGCCCGGCCGATCGCTTCGGCCGGGCTCGTTCGTCTTACCCGCGCCTCAGGCGTGGCAGGAGCATTCCGGCTTCCCGCCGATACCGGTGGTAGCGCTCGCCGAAGAGGGCAATCAGGTCGCGCTCCTCCAGCTGTATCCCGACCAGCATGAACAGGCTCATGCCCCCGGCGAAGAGCAGGCCACCGGCGGTCATCGTCGGCACCGACCAGAAGGCGATGAAGAAGCCGAGGTAGATCGGATGACGGACCAGCTTGTAGAGCAGCGGCGTGCGGAAGATCGGGTCCGAGGCGTCCCGCGCCCGGAGGTTGAACCAGGCCTGCTGCAGCCCGAACAGCTCGAAATGGTTGATGAGGAAGGTGCTGAGTAGCACGATTCCCCATCCGAGCGCGAACAGGCCCCACAGCAGGACTGCCGCCACACCATCTGCCGACCACAGGAAGGCCGGAATCGGCCGCCACAGGACGAACATGAGCATCAGCATCACGCTTGCCGCCAGCACATAGGTGCTGCGCTCGACCGCCGCGGGGACAAATCCCGTCAGCCAGCGCTTGAACCCGCGCCGGGCCATGCCGCTGTGCTGCAGGCCGAACAATGCGATCAGCGTCAGATCGACCCCGACCGCCGTGGCGACCGGACCGAAGCCGCCGCCCCGGTTCACCGTCAGCGGCGCGAACGGCAGGTCGCCGACGAAGGCGATCAGGTAAAGGAAGGTGGCGAAGAAGATGGCATAGACCGTGACGGAATAGGCCATGATGGGCCAGCGGCTCATGCGTTGAACTCCCTGCTGCTGCTCGGTGCAGCTTGTGCCGCCGACCCCGGCGCCGGGCCATGACCGCCCGTCTTGAAGAATTGATCGAAAAGCCGGAAAACCATGTCCATGCCGGCGCAGCAGGACCTGGCCAGGCCGCCACCGGGCGCGCTTCATGACCGGGCGGTCGCGCGGGCGCTCGACCTCATCCACGCCCATTATGCCGAGCCGCTCAGCATCACGGCGCTGGCGCGCGAGGCGGGCGTGTCGCGAAGCGTCCTGTGCGAGCGTTTCGCCGCCGCCACGGGCATGCCGCCGATCCGTTATGCGGGGCGATGGCGGCTGGAGGTGGCCGCCCGGCTCCTGTCGGGAGAGAAACTGAGCCTCGCCGAGATCGCCTGGCGGACCGGCTTCGGCAGCGAGGCGGCGTTCAACCGTGCCTTCAAGCGGCAATTTGGCGCGCCGCCGGCGAAGTGGCGACGCTCGGCGATGCGGCGCGACGAGGGACCGGACCTTCCGCCGCAGCAACTGCACAGCTGCCGCGCGCGGGACGGCACGCGCATCGCCTGGGCCGATGCGGGCGCCGGCTTTCCGCTGCTGAAGACCGCCAATTGGCTGAACCACCTGACCTTCGACTGGGAAAGCCCGCTGTGGCGCCACTGGCTCAAGGAGCTCACGCGGGACAATCGCCTGATCCGCTACGACGAGCGCGGCAACGGTCTCAGCGAATGGAACAGCGAGCTCGGCTTCGAAGCCTTTGTCGACGATCTCGAGGCGGTCGTCGATGCCGCCGGGCTGGAGCGGTTCGACCTGTTCGCCATCTCGCAGGGCGCGGCGGTCGCGATCGCCTATTCGCTCCGCCATCCCGGCCGGATTCGCCGGCTGGTGCTGCTCGGCGGCTATGCCCTCGGCTTCCGCGGGCGGCTGGCGGGGGACGATCTGGCGCGCCGCGAAGCGATGATCACCCTGTGCCGGACGGGGTGGGGCGCCAACAATCCGGCCTACCGGCAGCTGTTCACCAGCCTCTACATTCCCGGCGGCACGCGCGAGCAGGCGGACTGGTTCAACGAGATGCAGCGCGCCTCGACCTCGCCTGAGAATGCCGAACGGCTGCAGCATGTCTTCGGCGGGATCGATGTCCGCCACATGCTTCCCCAAGTCTCCGTCCCGACCCTCGTCATGCATGCCCGCGACGATGCCGTGATCCCCTTCCAGAACGGCGAATATCTGGCTGCGAAGATCCCCGGCGCGACCCTGGTCCCGATCGACAGCGCCAACCACATCCTGCTCGAGGACGAGCCGGGGTGGCAGCAGTTCGTCACCGCCCTCCGCGCTTTCCTCGGGGATCAGCCCTTGGGGCGGTAGGTCTGGTCGCTGGTCGGGAAGCTGCGCGCCCGGACTTCCCCGGCATAGGTCTCGACCGCCTGGCCGATCCGGCTGGCGAGGTCGTCGTAACGCTTCACGAACCGCGGGGTGCGCTCGAACAGGCCGAGCATGTCCTCGGTCACCAGCACCTGGCCGTCGCATTCGGCCGAGGCGCCGATCCCGATTGAAGGGACGGGAATGGCCCGCGTGATCTCGGTCGCGAGATCCTCCATCACCCCTTCGAGCACGACCGCGAAGGCGCCGGCCTCGGCCACCGCCACCGCATCCGCCCTGATCTTGGCCGCTTCGGCCTCCGACCGGCCGCGCGCGCCATAGCCGCCGAGCGCGTTCACCGCCTGCGGGGTCAGCCCGACATGGCCGATCACCGGGATTCCTCGCTCGGTCAGGAAGCGGACGGTCGGCGCCATGGCCGCGCCGCCTTCCAGCTTCACCGCGGCGCAGCCCGTCTCCTTCATCACCCGCGCCGCGCTGGCGAAGGCCTGTTCGGGGCTCGCCTCATAGCTTCCGAACGGCATGTCGACGGCGACCAGCGCATGCCAGCTTCCGCGCACCACCGCCGCGCCATGGGCGCACATCATCTCCAGCGTCACCGGCACGGTCGACGGCAGGCCGTAGATCACCTGCCCGAGGCTGTCCCCCACCAGCAGCAGGTCGCAATGGGGGTCGAGCAGCTGCGCCATCCGCATCGTATAGGCGGTCAGCATCACGATCGGCTGGCTTGTGACGCCGTCCTGCTTGCGGCCCTTGAGCGTCGGCACGGTCATGCGCTTGCCGGGCACCGGCGACGGGGTCGCGCGGCTGGTCGCGGTATCGAGGGTGAAGGTACTCAACGAAGCCAACCTCTCTGTTGCGAATGCCGGGCGAACCAGAAGCTGGTCCAGCACAGGGCGATGACCACGACGGCCGCGACCACGTCGCCTTCCGTGCCAAGTTCCCGCACGGCCGGCGTGATAGCGAAGGGCAGGAACGTGCCGATTGCCCCGATCAGCGAGACGAGCAGGACCGGAACCGACCAGCGCCGGCGAAGCAGCAGCCCGACCGCGCCGACCAGACCCGACCAGACGGCAATGGCATAGACTGAGGTCTGCCACGCGGGCATCGCGGCCATCAGCGCCTGGCGATCGGCCGGGAATTGCTCGATCGGCGTCATCACCGTCGCCAAATAGCCGGCCACGCCGATCAGCATGAACAGGAGCACGCCAATCGCGCCCGCCCAGTACCATTTCTTGAACGGCTGGGGCGCAAACCTCGCATCCGCCATTCCTTCCTCCCCTGTCAGATCCTCACCCTCATAGCGTTCCCGCTTGACGCTGGGAACGGAAACGCAACCATTTGCGTCGATAGTGTCGGGACTTCATGGGAGAGGAGCATGACGAAGGGACTGGTCACCCCCGATCTCCAGCTTCAGCTCGAAGGCTATGGGCTTAGCCTGGTCGAAGTGCATTATTATATGCCGGACCACCCGAGCCTGCTCCAGCTCTTCTCCTTCCAGCAATATGATGTGGCGCCGAGGTTTCCGGCGTTGCACCACTTCCTCGATCACTGGCGGCGCGAAATCGAAGCCACCCTCCACTCGATCCGCCTCAACCATCGCCAGCTGATCGGCGCGGGCGAATGGCGCAACGTCGCGACGGAGTGGGTGATCAACTGACGCGACGTCCCTCCGGCAGCTGCCACAGCATCACCCCTGCTGCCGCCGCCACCGCGGCGCTCGCCAGGAAGGTGGCGTCCGCTCCGTCGCGGTCCCACAGCATGCCGCCGCCGAGGCTCGCCAGCAGCAGCCCGATGCCCGTCGCGACATGGAACAGGCCAAAGCTCGTCGCGCGCAGGTGTGGCGGCGCGGCACCGGCGACCAGCTTGGCGAACAGTCCCTGCGTCAGCGCCATGTGCGCGCCCCACAGGGCGACCCCGAGCAGCAGGCCGACCATCCCCGGCACCATCGCCAGCAGCAGGTTGCCCGCCACCAGCAGCGCGATCCCCGTCGTCAGGATGGTGCGGGGATCGCGTCGGTCGGACAGGGCGCCGGCCGGGTAGGAGAGCAGGAAATAGGAAAGGTTGAACACCACCAGCACCAGCGGCGCGAGCGTCAGGGCGACGCCTTCCTCGACCGCCTTCAGCACGAAGAAACCTTCGGAAAAGCGCGCTAGCGTGAACAGGAAGGCGACGAGGATGATCGCCGGCAATTGCGGTCCACCTCGCGAAACCCGCTGAGCAGCGGCTGCGGCCTGGTCTGCGCGCGGTGCTCGGCTGGTTCCTTCAGGAACAACAGCAGGATGAGTACCGCCACCACAGCCGGGACGACCGCGATCCAGAAGACGGAGCGGATGTCGCCCGCAAGCCAGATCATCAGCCCGGCCGCCGCAATCGGCGCCAGCAACGCGCCGGCCGTATCGAGGCTCTGGCGCAGGCCGTAGGCGGCGCCCCTTTGCTCGGGCGGGGTATCGTCGGCGATCAGCGCGTCGCGCGGCGCGCCCCTCAGGCCCTTTGCCGTCCGGTCGACCAGCCGCGCCCCGAGCACCGCCAGCGGCCCCGTCGCAAAGGCGAACAGCGGCTTGGTCGCCGCCGCCAGCCCATAGCCGAGAAGGATCCACGGCTTGCGCCTGCGATTGCGATCGCTGAGCCGCCCGCCGGCCAGCTTGGCGAAGCTCGCGGTGGCCTCCGCCACCCCGTCGATCGCGCCCAGCACCGCCACGCTGGCGCCGAGTGTCACCGTGACGAACAGCGGCAGCAGCGCGTGGATGATCTCGCTCGACAGGTCCATGAACAGGCTGACGAAGCCAAGGACCCAGACGGAGCGGGGGAGGGGACGGCGCACCGTTCCTCACAAAAGCAAAGGGCCCCGGAACGCAAGGTTCCGGAGCCCTTCACTGGTTTCAGGCTATGAAGCCTTAGCCGCGCTCAGGCGTCGCAGCCGGCGGGGGCGGCGGCGGCGGCGGAACCGGGCAGGCGTCCGTCGCAAGCACGACCGACCCGTCCGGGCAGGTCTGAGTGGCGGGCGGCGGCGGCGGCGGCGGAGCCGCTTCGACGACCGGCGGGGGCGGCGGGGCCGGCTCGGCGATCGGGGCCGGCGAACCGCCGAAGTTGAAGTTCAGCGTCGCCAGCAGCGAGTGGCTGCGGAAGCGCTGGTTGCCCTGGCCGAACACCGACGAATCCGTGTCCGAGAACAGCGCCGCATCGTCAGCGAAGAAGTCGAGCTTGCCGGTGCGGAAGTAGCGATACTTCAGGCCGACGTCGATGTTGTCGCTGACCGGCGCGCGAACGCCGGCGAGGAGCTGGTAGGCCCAGGTGGTGTCGCGCTCGCCAGCGAACTTGACGCGGGCGCGGCCGGCGCCGACGCCGGCGAAGAAGCCAACGCCACCGTCGCCGCCGATGTCGACGAGACCGTTGAGCATGCCGCTGAGAACCGACGCACGACCGTCGAGGTCAAGGTCCGTCTCGGGGTTGAAGGTGGTGCCGAACTCGGTCTGGAGCGCGGTCAGCGCGGCCGGGCTCAGTTCGACATTGTCGAGCTTGGCGCGCTTGTAGCCGAGCTCACCCTCGAGGCGGAACAGACCGAAGTCGTAGCCGAGGTTGACGTCGACGTCGTAGCCACGCTTGTAGTCGATGCCGACGGCGTCTTCGTAGACGACGGTCGGACCTGCAAGGGCCGGATCGACCGCGAAGTCGAACTCATTGTCCTTGGGGAACAGGACGCCGCCGCTGACGCCGACATAGGGTTCGGCCGCAGCCGGGCTTGCTGCGACCGCGATAGCGGCGCAGGCAACGAGGAAGGTCTTTTTCATATTTTCTCCGAGTGGACCTGTGATGCGCCGCAAACGACGGTCCCCCGAACTTGTTTCCCTCTTTTTGAGTCGGCGATCCGACTTCCCGCGGAAACCGTGACAAAGCGGCCACAGTCGGCGGATTGGCCGGTTCGGCCAGCCTTCCATTGCCGCAACGCAGCAATTGGGCTACGGGCGCGCCAACTTACCCCCCAAGGAAATCGATAATGGCCCTCCGCAACGTGGCGATCATCGCCCACGTCGACCATGGCAAGACGACGCTTGTCGACCAACTGTTCCGCCAATCCGGCACCTTCCGCGACAATCAGCGCGTGGAAGAGCGCGCCATGGACTCGACCGACCTCGAGAAGGAGCGGGGCATCACCATCCTCGCCAAGTGCACGTCGGTAGAGTGGGCGGATGCCGAGGGCACGGCCACGCGCATCAACATCGTCGATACGCCCGGCCACGCCGATTTCGGGGCCGAGGTGGAGCGCATCCTGTCGATGGTCGACGGAGTTATCCTGCTCGTCGATGCCGCCGAAGGACCGATGCCGCAGACCAAGTTCGTCACCGGCAAGGCGCTCGGCCTTGGCCTGAAGCCGATCGTCGTCGTCAACAAGATCGACCGTCCCGACGGCCGCGCGGCCGAAGTGCTGGACGAGGTGTTCGAGCTGTTCCTCAGCCTCGACGCCAACGACGAGCAGCTCGACTTCCCGGTGCTCTACGCCTCGGGCCGCGCCGGCTATGCGGGCCGCGAGGACACGGTGCGCGAGGGCGACCTCACGCCCTTGTTCGAAACCATCGTCAGCCACATCCCCGAGCCCGGCCTGCCGGTCCATGGCGAATTCCAGATGCTCGCCACCCTGCTCGACCGCGATCCCTTCCTCGGCCGTATCCTGACCGGCCGCGTCGAATCGGGCACGCTCCACATCAACCAGCCGATCCGGGCGCTCGACGTCCACGGTGCCAAGGTCGAGGAAGGCCGAGCGACCAAGATCTTCGCCTTCCACGGCCTCGAGCGCGTGCCGGTCGAGCAGGCGCAGGCGGGCGACATCATCGCCATCGCCGGCCTGATGAACGCGACCGTCTCCAACACCATCGCCACCCCGTCGGTCACCACCCCGATCAAGGCGCGTCCGATCGATCCGCCGACGCTCGCCATGAGCTTCGCGGTCAACGACAGTCCCTATGCCGGGCGCGACGGCGACAAGGTGCAGAGCCGGGTCATCCGCGAGCGGCTGGAGCGCGAGGCGGAGACCAACGTCGCCATCCGCGTCACCGTCGCCCACGACAATGACAGCTATGAAGTGGCCGGCCGCGGCGAACTCCAGCTGGGCGTGCTGATCGAGACGCTCCGCCGCGAAGGCTTTGAACTGTCGATCAGCCGTCCGCGCGTGCTGTTCCAGGACGGCCCGAACGGCCGCGAGGAGCCGTATGAGACGGTCGTCATCGACGTCGACGACGAATTCTCCGGCACGGTCGTCGAGAAGATGAGCCTTCGCAAGGCCGAGATGACCGACATGCGCCCGTCCGGCGCCGGCAAGACCCGCCTGACCTTCAGCGCGCCCTCGCGCGGCCTGATCGGCTATCATGGCGAGTTCCTGTCCGACACCCGCGGCACCGGCATCATGAACCGCCTGTTCGAGAAGTACGGTCCCCACAAGGGCCAGATCACCGGCCGCCAGAACGGTGTGCTCATCTCGATGGAGAAGGGCAAGGCGCAGGCCTATGCGCTGAACATGCTGGAAGAGCGCGGCGTGCTCTTCATCTCGCCCGGCGACGACCTCTACGAGGGCATGATCATCGGCGAGAATGCCAAGCCGCAGGACCTCGAGGTCAATCCCTTGAAGTCCAAGCAGCTCACCAACTTCCGTGCCTCGGGTAAGGACGAGGGCATCCGCCTGACCCCGCCGCGCCGCATGACGCTGGAGCAGGCGATCGCCTACATTCAGGACGACGAGCTGGTCGAGGTGACCCCCAAGGTCATCCGCCTGCGCAAGCGCCACCTCGATCCGCACGAGCGCAAGCGCCAGAGCCGCAAGGCCGAAGCCGCCTAGGCTTTTCTCCCTGCCACCATCGCAGGTCCGCGCTCGCTTTCCTTCTCGGGCGCAGCAGTCGCCGGCGATTCGCCACGATTGCTGCGCTTGAGGCGCGGACCGGCCAGCCTGAGCAACTCGGCTCGACGCCGGGATGCTTCGTCTCGTCCTTAACGTTGTCCCAAACCGAGATTGGTTCCAACGACTTACCGCTCGACCGGCTCCGTTCGCCCCTGACGGGGTTACATTGCGGCGACTCCCCCGTATCTCCCCTCCAGCAATTCAGAGCGACGAGGCCGGCCTTTCGGGCCTCGGGGCAAGACGGACGACGGTTCCCACCGCACGGCGCCAGGCATTCGGGCGCATGATGTTGGCGGATGGACGGACCCTCGGCCGCACGAGGTAGAGAATAGATTTGATCGATCGACTGGCGTTGGGCCGCGTGCCCGCGATGGCTTTCCTGTTGTCCGTCGCCGGACTGGCGACCCCGGCTTCGGCCCAGCTGGCGACCAGCCCAGCATCTCCGACCGCCACTGCGAGCGTCACCGCGACGCCGATCCTCAACGTCACGCCGGCTCCTGCCGCCACCGTTCTCCAGCCGGCCGCTCCTGGCCGCGCCGCCGTCCTTTCCGCCACGCCGCGTCCCGTCACCGGCATCACGCCGCCGACCGGCACCACCGACGTCCGCCCGGCCGTGAGCCATGCCGCCTTGTGGCCGATGGTCTGGGCCAGGATGAACAATCCGGGCGTCCGCCTCAGCGCGCAGGAAGAGTGCATCGCCACCGCCGTCTATCATGAGGCGCGCGGCGAGCCGCTGGACGGCCAGCTCGCCGTCGCCGAAGTGATCATGAACCGCGCCGCCTCGGGCCGCTATCCGGGCAGCTGGTGCGAAGTGGTCAAGCAGCCCTGGCAGTTCAGCTTCGTCAACCCTCGCTCGGGCCGCATGCCCGGCGTTAACCGCTCCAGCGCCGCCTGGGCCTATGCCGAGGCGATCACCCGCATCGCCGTCGTCGCCGCCGCCGACGCCATCCCGTCGGACGTCCTCTGGTACCATGCGGACTATGTCGCGCCGAGCTGGGGCCGCCGCCTGGCCCGCGTCGAGAAGATCGGCGCCCACATCTTCTACCGCGCCAGTTGAGCTGTCCTCCTGCGCAAGCAGGAGGCCGTTTCCTCCGCCGACCGGTGGGTGTGATGGCTCCCGGCGTTTGTTCCCGCGCGGGGACCCTGACGTCATGACGTTTCAGCCCCGTAACCAAACGCCTTGGCGATAATCCGCTGAATCCGGGATTCGCATGCCCGTCTTCCCCTGCAACCCTTCCTCCGGGAGCGGCACCGCCGCCAGGAGGGGTTCAAGGTGTTGAAGATCCTGATCGTCGAGGATGAGCGGCCACTGGCCGAGACGTTGCGTTACCTGGTCGAGGATAATCCGCGCTACCGCGTCGTCGGCATCGCCGAGGATCTGCCGAGCGCGCTCGAACTTCTCGAGCATGACGAGCCCGACCTCGCCCTGGTCGACCTCCACCTCGCGCGCGGCTCGACCGGCTTCTCCGTCGCGGTGCGCCTCAACGATGCCGGCGTGCCCTGCCTGTTCGTCACCGGGCGGGCGCCGGGCTTCGCCATGCCCGACCTTGCGCTCGGCCTGCTGCTCAAGCCCTTCACCGGCAATGACGTGCACCGCGCACTGGCGCTCGCCGAGGACGTCATGCGCGGGCGCGAGACGCTTCGCCCGCGCCTGCCGCGCAACCTCCAGCTGTTCGACGCCGGCGCCGATCCGGAGCCGGCGCCGGTCGCTGCCTTCGTTCCGCCACGGCGCGGCCTCAAGGCCCGGCTCGAACGCTGGATCGCCGGCCCGCCGCATTGAACCTTGCGGTTATCGGATCGTTTAACCCGGCAAGAACCTGACTTTCTGCGAGTTTCTGCCGTGCGCCACCAACTGTTCCTCGGCGTTGCCCTTGCTGCGACGCTGGGGTTTGCCACGCCCGTCGTGGCTGCCGACGTCGCTTCCGACCGACTGCCCGCCGCCTCGGCGGTGTCGCGCTTCTACGACGCCCGCCAGCAGCC
This sequence comes from Sphingomonas sp. LHG3406-1, assembly GCF_029637485.1. GTDB lineage: Bacteria > Pseudomonadota > Alphaproteobacteria > Sphingomonadales > Sphingomonadaceae > Sphingomicrobium. Next base: position 2,475,198 of record NZ_CP069128.1, read on the forward strand.
GCTCTGGCTCAACTCCCCCGAAGCCGTCCGTACCCTCCTCGAAGCCCTTCGAAGCGCACCGATCGACGGCTTTGCCGACGGTCCGGACCTCGCCGCTTCGATCGAGAGCGCGCTCGTCCATGCAGAAGCCGGCCGGCCAGGGGCGACACGCGAGGCCGAACGGCTGATGAGCAACGCGTTCGTCCTCCACGCCCAGGCGCTCAGCTGGCCCGGCAAGGCGTCGATGGTGTTCGCCGATCCGACGCTCAGCCCGCGCGTGCCGAGCCCGGCGCGGCTGCTCGAGGCCGCCGCAAAGGCACCCGACCTCGCCGCTTTCGTTCGCCGCACGGTCGACATCAACCCGGTCCATGCCGCCCTCCGCGCGGCCGCCGCCGAGGACATGCGCTTCCTCGGCGAGCCCAGCCGTGCCCTGAGGGCCAGCCTCGAGCGCGCCCGACTGCTCCCGGCGAGCGGCCGCTTCGTCCTTGTCGACATCGCCAGCCAGCAGCTGATGATGATCGAGGACGGCCAGGTGGTCGACCGCATGAAGGTGGTCGTCGGCAAGGCGAGCATGAAGACGCCGCTGATGGCCGGAACGCTCCGCCAGGTGACGCTCAATCCCTATTGGAACGTGCCGGTCGACCTCGCCGCCACCATCATCGCGCCCAACGTCCTCCGCCATGGCACCGCCTGGCTCAAGTCGCGCAATTATGAGGTGCTGTCGGGCTGGGAAGCGGACTCGACCGTCGTCGATCCCGCCACCATCGACTGGCAGGCGGTCGCCGACGGCAAGGCCGAAGCCCGCGTGCGTCAGCTTCCCGGACCCACCAACTCGATGGGCGCGATGAAGTTCGAATTCCCCAACGAGCTCGGCATCTACCTCCACGACACGCCCGACCGCGCCCTGTTCGCGCAAAGCGAGCGCGCCTTCAGCTCGGGCTGTGTCCGGCTGGAGGATGCCGCCCGGCTCGGTCGCTGGCTGCTCGGCCGCGACCCCGTCGCTTCATCCTCCCGCGCCGAAGTCAACGTGCCGCTGGCGCAGGGCGTGCCGGTGTTCCTCACCTATCTCACCGTCCGCCCCGAAGCCGATGGCCGCATCGCCTATGCGCCCGACATCTACGGCCTCGACACCGCCGGTGGCGACGGACCCCTCGCCGCCATCCGCTGAGAGAGGTCCGTCAGAGGTCGGTCGAGACCGACAGCCGGAAGGTGCGCGGCTGGCCCTGCAGCACCGACGTCCCGAACGTCTCGAAGGCCGACGCCCAATAGCGCCTGTTGGCGACATTATCGACGCCGGCGCGCAGCGTCACCGGTCGTGCGCCGACCAGCGCGACATAGCGGGCACCGAGGTCGAAGCGGGTCCAGCCGCCGATCTCGAGCGTGTTGGCGGCGTCGACCGGCTGCTCGCCGGTCGCCACCACGCGCCCGGTCAGCGTCAGGCCGCGCACCATCGGCACATCCCATTCGACATTCGCATTGGCGGTCAGCTCCGGCACGCCCGGCACCTTGTTGCCGTCCTGCGCCCCGCCCGGCGTGTCGCGCAGCTCGGCGTCGATCCATGACGCGCCCGCGATCAGCCGGAGCCCGCGCGCCAGCTCGCCGTCGAGCGTCAGCTCCACCCCCTGGTTGCGCTGCTCGCCGAACAGCCCGAACCGGAACAGCGCCGGATTGCCCTCGTCGGCAATGGCGAAGGCGCTCGGGCGGGTGATGCGGAAGGCGGCGATGCTGCCGTTGACCGGGCCGAGGCTCGCCTTGGCGCCCAGCTCATATTGCACCGACTTGATCGGCGCGAACACTTCGCCCGAGTTGACGAGGGTCGGGTCGATTGGCGCCGTCGGCCCCTGCTGCAGCCCCTCGATCCGATTGGCGAACAGCGACAGGCCGGCCTGCGGCTTGACCACGATCCCGACCACCGGAGTCACGGCGCTCTCGTCATAGGCGCTCGTCAGCGATCCCCCGTCATAATAATCATAGCCCTTCACCTTGATGCGCTGGTGGCGAAGGCCGGCGGTCAGCAGCACGCGGTCCGAGGCGAAGCCGATCGTGTCGGACAGGAACAGGCTGGTCAGCCGGCTGCGGCTGATCGGATAGGGATCATCGAGGTCGCCGCCGACGAAGCCGGTGCCGGGCAGCGCCACCACCGGCGCGTCGTAGAGGTTGGTGGCATAGCCGCCAAAGCCGCCGAGGAAGTCGAAGGCGTTGCGGTTGACCTGGCGGATGTGGCTGACGCCGGCATTCAGCTCATGCGAGGTGCCCGCGACAGCGAAGCGCGCGCGCACTCCCGCCTGGCCGGCCTCGTTATTGTCGGTCCGCGGCACCAGCGAGGCGGAGCCGGTCGCGCTGCCGTCCACGCCGGTGACGGTGATCCCGCCATAGATGCCGTCCTCCGATCCGTCGCGCGCGCCGGCCTGGGCGTAGAGCAGCACATTGTCGGCCGCGTCCCACTCGGCGCGGGCGACCCCGAACAGATCCTCCAGCTCGGTGAAGGTCCACGGCTGGGCATAGTTGGCGTCGGCTCCGGGCACGGCGGGGACGAAGCTCGTCACCGTCACCTTGGGACGCAGCTGCTCGACCCTGATCTTCTGATAGCCAAGGTCGAGCGACAGGCGGACGTCCGCGCCGCGATAGTCGAAGCCGGCGCCGAGCAGGGTCGCACGGCGATATTCGTCGTCGATCGCGACCTCGCCCCGGCGATGCGCGCCGTTGATCCGCACGCCCCAGCTGCCGCCGCCGAACCGCCGCGCCACATCGAAGCTCGCACCGACGTGGCCGTCCGACAGGTAGCTCGCCGTCACCCGGGTGAGGTCGCGCCGCGCCCGCTTGGGCTGCAGGTTGATGCTCCCGCCAATGCCCGATCCGCCCGGCGCGGCGCCGTTCAGGAAGGCGGTCGCCCCGCCCAGCACCTGCACATTGTCGTACAGCTCGGGCGCAACCAGCTGGCGGGGCGTGATCCCGTACAGGCCGTCCAGCGCCACATCGTCCCCGAACAGGGTGAAGCCGCGGATGACGAACTGCTCGGACGCATTGCCGAAGCCGTAGCTGGTGCGGATGGTGGGATCATTCTCCAGCACCTGGCCGAGGCTCAGCGGCTGCTGGTTGTAGATGAGCGCGTCCGAATAGCTGCGAAGGCTGAACGGTACGTCCTCCGCCTTCTTGTCGCCGAGGATCCCGACCTGCCCCTCGCGGCGGACCTGGGTCTGGTTGTTGCGCTGCGCGGTGACGATGACCTCCTCGCCGGTCGGCTTCACCGCCTCCTGCGCGAAGGCGGGAACGGGGGCGGTCGCAAGGGCAAGCAGAACGAGGCGCTTCACTTCGGTCGGTCCTTTCGATGGGCGACGCGGGTCGCGGCCCAGATGACGGCAATGAGGGGAGCGGACAGCGCCGCCCATGAAACGAGATCGCGCCAGCCTTCGCCGGTGAGCGCGACGACCAGGCCGGCGAGGCTCAGCAGGGCCAGCAGAGCGGGGATGGCGAAGGTCGGGCGGGTCATTCGGCGGCGCTCGGCACGGCGTCGAACCGCCCGCCGCTGGTCACCTCGGCAAGGCGCATCGGCAGCGAGGCGTGGCGGCGGCCGAGCCAGAGATAGAGGCCCGAGCCGAGCACCACGATGGTGAACAGGGTCAGCGCGGCCCACAACAGCTTGAGCGGCAGCCCGCCATAGTCGCCGAAGTGGAGCGGCTGGCTCAGCTGCAGCGCCTTCATGCTGATCGGCATCGGGCGGACGTCGCTGAGCCGGCCGCTCTCGGCATCGATCAGCGCGGGTGTCAGCAGCCGCCGCGTCAGCGGGCTGTCGCCCTGGAAGAAGACGGCATAATGGTGGGCGCTGCTGTAGGCGCCGCCGGGGAAGGCGATGAATTGCGGGTCGTTGCCCGGAAGCGCCGAACGCGCCGACGCCATCGCCTTGTCGAGCGATCCGTAGCGCGACGGGGGCAGGGCAGGGGCGCCCGCCTCGAGGCCGGCCATCTCCGCCAGCGCACCGTTCCGCCACTGATCCACCAGCGGCGTCGCCAGCGCGTTGATGATTCCCGTGACCCCGACCACCGTCATCCAGGCAAAGGCCGTGATGCCGAGGAGGTTGTGCCAGTCGAGCCACTTCAGCCGCCGGCTCCGCTGCGTGCGTAGCGTGCCGAACTCCAGCTTGCGCATGAACGGCGCGTAGAGCACCACGCCCGACACCAGAGCCGCCACGAACGACAGGCCCATGGCGCCGAGGAACAGCATGCCGGGCAGGCCAAGGAACATGTCGGTGTGCAGCTGGAGCAGGAACTCCATGAAGCCCTCCTCGCCGGGCGGCGCGACCAGCCGGCCGTCGGTCCGATCGAACAGCATCAGCGTCATCCGAGTCTCGGGCGCATCGGGCGCCGGACCGGTGGTGACCGTCAGCAGCGGGCTTTCATTGTCGAACGCCATGTAGAGCGGCACCTCGCCCGGCCGCTCGGCAAGCGCGCGCTCGAGCATCGTGTCGAGTGGCAGCAGCCCCGGTGCATCGGACGAGGACGCCGCCCCCTCGAGCGGGGGCGGGCCGCCCGTCACCGCCTCGATCTCGTCATGGAAGATGAGCGGCAGCCCGGTCAGGCACAGCATCAGCAGGAACAGCGTGCAGACGAGGCTCGTCCACTTGTGCACCAGATACCAGGCCCTGACCGACGCTCGAGTCATGGCGGCCGTTTAGACGCTATTGAGAAGCATTCGCAAGAGCCTGCCGAAACAAGCGGTCGTTTCCGGCCCGAAATCGCGCGCCGGCGCTCGGCATCACAAGGATCTACAGGAGGAGGGAGATGGATGCCCGACGTGGATTCGAACCACGATTGACGGAGTCAGAGTCCGTAGTCTTACCATTAGACGATCGGGCATCAGCACGGAGGCATGCCCCGGCGACGGGAGGGCAGCTAGGGTCAGCGCTCCGCCCTGTCAATGCTTGAGGCCCAACTTGCGCCGTCGCAGCAATCTGGCTTAAGCCCGTCGGCAGGTCAGCCGACCGGTATGTTCCGGGCGGTGCAGATGATGGAACATGAGCGATGGCATCTCACCCTGCCAGCGCGCCGATGCCGGGCTTATCGGCCGGGCACCGGAGCAAGGACCGCCGCGATGGTGCGGCCGCTCCGCCGCAGCAGACGTATGCCGCGATCGATCTCGGCACCAACAACTGCCGCCTGCTGATCGCGCGTCCGACCAGCGGCGGCTTCACCGTGGTTGACGCCTTCTCCCGCATCGTTCGCCTCGGCGAGGGCCTCGCCACCAGCGGGCGCCTGACCGACGAGGCGATGGACCGTGCGGTCGAGGCGCTGTCGGTCTGCTCCGACAAGCTCCGCCGCCGCCGCGTCGGCCTCGCCCGCTCGGTCGCCACCGAAGCCTGCCGCCGCGCCGCCAACGGCCGCCACTTCGCCGAGCGGGTCCGCCGCGAGACCGGCATCGCGCTGGAGATCATCCCGCCGCAGGAGGAAGCGCGACTCGCCGTCCTCGGCTGCCACAAGCTGCTCGAGCCGGGGGATGGCCCCGCCATCATCTTCGACATCGGCGGCGGATCGACCGAACTGGTGCTGGTCGAGCCGGGCGACGACGATGCCAGCCCGCGCATCAAGGCCTGGTGGAGCGCGCCCTGGGGCGTCGTCTCGCTGACCGAGAGCGAGGGCCGCGCGGCGATCGAGGGTCCCGACCGGGTCGCCGCCTACGCCCGCATGCGCACCCGTGCCCGCCACGCCTTCGACCGCTTCATCGAACTGCTGCCCGACCGCAGCGACAACATTCGCCTGCTCGGCACCAGCGGTACGGTGACGACCCTCGCCTCGGTCCATCTCGCGCTGCCCAGCTACGATCGGCGCGCGGTCGACGGCATCCACGTGCCGATCGGCGCCATGCGCCACATCTCGACCATGATCGCCGAAATGGACTTCGAGGAGCGCTCCGCTTTGCCGTGCATCGGCGCCGAACGGGCCGACCTGGTGGTCGCCGGCTGCGCCATCCTCGAAGCCATCCTCGACATCTGGCCCGCCGCCCACCTCGGAATCGCCGACCGCGGCATCCGCGAAGGCATCTTGCGAAGCCTCATGGCCCGTGACGGCCACCTCCTATGACCACCCGCGTGAAGACGGCCAAGGGCCGCAAGGTCGGCTCGACCAAGTGGCTGCAACGGCAGCTCAATGACCCATACGTCAAGAAGGCCAAGGCCGAAGGCTATCGCAGCCGCGCCGCCTACAAGCTGATCGAGCTCGACGAGAAATATCGCTTCCTGAAAGGCGCACGGGCCGTCGTCGACCTCGGCATCGCGCCCGGCGGCTGGAGCCAGGTCGTCCGCAAGAAATGCCCGCAGGCGGCGGTGGTCGGAATCGACTTCCTTCCCGTCGATCCGCTGGACGGCGTGACCATCCTCCACATGGACTTCACCGACGAGGATGCCGACGCGAAGCTCAAGGAAGCGCTCGGCGGCGAGGCCGACCTCGTCCTTTCCGACATGGCAGCCAATACCGTCGGCCACCCCCAGACCGACCATTTGCGCACCATGGGCCTGGTCGAACTCGGCCTCGAATTCGCCAAGGACGTGCTGAAGCCGGGCGGCGCCTATGTCGCCAAGGTGCTCGCCGGCGGCACCGACAACCAGCTGCTCGCCGAACTCAAGCGCCACTTCGCCACCGTCAAGCACGCCAAGCCGCCCGCCAGCCGCAAGGATTCGAGCGAATGGTATGTCGTCGCGCAGGGCTTCAAGGGGCGGCGCGAAGAAGCTCCGGCGGCGGCGGAGGACTGACCGCCGGCTCGGTTTCGCGAATGTGCCGCATCAGCCGCTCGTAAAGGAAGTCGGTGACCAGCCGAACGTTCGGATTGTGCCGCACCCGTTCGTGCGTCAGCAGCCACAACTTGCGATCCTGCTTGGGCGTGGGCTGGAGGCACTGCAGGAGATCGGGATCTGCCCGCGCGACGATGCACGGCAGCACGCCGACCCCCAGCCCTGACCTGATTCCGGACAGAAGGCCGTTGCTGCCGTCATACTGCATGGTCACACGGTCAAGCAGTCCCATCTGTTCCAGCCAGGCAGAATAGACGCGCCAAAGGCCGCCGCCGCCGCCGCCGATGATGTTGTGCTGCAGGAGATCGCGCCGGCTAGTCGGAAGCCCATGGCGCGCGGCATAGTCGCGGCTGCAGTAGAGCGCCCAGGCGTCGTCCTGCAGCACCCGCCCGACCAGGCCCTCTGCCTGCAGCGCGGCGGCGGATCGCAGCGCGATGTCCGCTTCGCCCGCGCCGAGATCGCGCAGTTCGCGCGTGCAGTCGAGCTCGATCCGGACCTCCGGATGCTCGCCATGCAACTCGCGCAGCCACGGCGTCAGCAGAGTGACCGCGAACACCTCCTCGGTGGTGATCCGCACCGTTCCGCCAAGCGCCCGGGCCTGCGCCTTGGCCTGCGTTTCGACCGCCCGCGCCGCTTGCTCCAGCGCCTCGGCCCGCGGCTTCACCGCCTCGCCCGCATCGGTCAGGCGGTAGCCGGAGGCCCGCCGCTCGAACAGGCGCACGCCCAGCGCTTCCTCGAGCGCCGTGATCCGCCGCGAGGCGGTCGACTGGCTCATCCGCAACGCCCTGCCGGCGGAGAGCGTGCTGCCATGCCTCGCCACCGCCAGGAAGACCCGCCAGTCGCTCCATTCGGGTTCGCGCGTCATGGTCGTTCTTTTACCGCAACATCGCGCCCTTCGCTTATGCAAAATTGCCGAACGGCTCTGCGACAACAATGCTCACACCTTGTTGCGGTGCAGCGTAGAAGGGTCGGGACGCCGGCGTCATCCCCTCATTGTCTGAACAGGTGGATGACATGAAGAAGATGATCACGACCGCGGCCGTGCTGCTGTTCGCAGCAACCGCCCACGCCCAGTCCGTGCCGGTCCAGGACCGGATCGCCGAACTGTGCACCGTGTCCACGACCGATCTCGAAGGACAGCGCCTCGCCAGGGAATGCCGGATCAAGGTCCGCGCCCGCTACGAAGCGGAGCGAACCGCCGCCCGCGCCCAGCCTCAACCACTCCGCACCGCGGCCAATGACGCTGCCCGCCCCCGCTGACAAAGCCTGGGCACCCGTGCCTTCGGTGCCCGCGGCCAAGGTCATCCCCGCCGAGGATTGCCACTCCGGAGCGGGGATGATCCTTTCTCGTCGGTAGCGCTGATACGCCGCCGACTCACCGCGCCAGCACCATCCGCGCCGTTCCCTGCGCCGACACCGGCAGCAGAAGGCCCTGGCCGGTCACCCTGATCTCGCCATGCTCGACCTTGTCGATCGTCGCGCGCAGGCGGAAGTCACCGAGGCGGCGGTCCGCGATCGCCTCCCGGGCGGCGACCAGCACCTTTTCCTGCTCCTTCTGGAAGTCCTGCGTCAGCGCCTCGGCAATGGCGGCGAGCGTTTCGGGCCGATTGAGCAGGCTCAGCACGAGGTTGGTCGCGCGATTGTCGGTCTGGCCGAAGATGGCGAGGTTCTCGACCCGCATCCGCGTCTCGCCCGCCGCATTGACCGGCCGCCCGGTCAGCCAGATCGTCCCTTTCGACTCCAGGTCGAATGCCTTCAGGCTGGCGTCGAGCCGCCGGGCGCGCGCGTCTATCCCTACGGCCAGTCGGCCATTCTCGGTCGCATAGATGGTGACCTTGTCGAACAGCGCCTCGATCCGCCCGATGCGCGGCAGGGCGATGCCCTCCTCGTTGAGCTTGCGCAGCGCGCGCAGCACGACCGGCTCCAGTTCGGCATAGTCCGCCAGCACCGCCGCGTTGAACTGCAGCCTGCTGCCGCTCGCAATGCTGGAAGGCGGGGGCAGGGGCTGGACAGGCTTCGGCTCCGGCCTTGCCTTGCCGACGAAAGTCTCGGTCAGCGCCACGCCGCCGACCAGCAGCCGAAGCTCGTTCCCCTGCAGTTCGTAGCGTTGCAGCCCGAACGCGCTCGGAGTCACCCGCATGAACGCCGGCGGGTTCTCGCGGTTGAGCTCGAACACCATATGCGCGCTGCGCCAGGCGTCCGCCACCAGCGGCCGGATCGGCACTTTGGCGATCTCCCGCTCGAGCTCGCGTTCGATCCGGGCGATCACGCCGGCAAGCTCGCGGTCGGCCCGCTGCACGAAGCGGATCCGCTGGCCGAGGAAGTCGATTCCCGGCGGCTCGCGCCAGTCATAGTCGATCTCGACGCGCGCCCGCGGCCGCCAGTCGGCGCCGAGCCCGAGCCGCACCCGTGCGCTGACGATCGCTGTGCCCGTGGCCGTCTCGCCCTTCAGCACCCCACCGACGTCGCGGGCGCTGACCTGCGCCCGGACCGGCAGCCGGATCAGCAGCCGCTCGCCCTGTCCGGTCAGGCCGATGCTCCCGCGCATCACCTGCCCGACGATCCGGCAGCCGATGTCCGGAGTGACCTTCAGCCGCTTGCCCAGCAGCCTGACCCGCTGCGCCGGAACGCAGCGCCGTTCCTGCTGGTCGATCGTCCACAGCCGCCGCGGCACGCTCCGCTCCAGCGCCTGCTGCAGCAGGCTGCGGCGGATGACGATCGGCACGGTGAAGCTCGAGCTGGTGGCCGGCAGCGTCACCGCGCTCGTATCCCGCACCGGCGCCGGCCGAACCTCCGGCTTCCGGCACGACGCCGCGAGGAGCGCGAGTGTGACGAAGGCGAGGAGCCGCCCCGTCCGCCTCATGCCCGTGCCCGGACGGTCCGCCGTCTCAGACCGCCACCGGCGCCGCAATATGCGGGTGCGGATCGTAGCCCTCGATCACGAAATCCTCGAACTCGTAGCCGAACAGATCCTGCCCGCGGTCCTTGATCACCAGCTTGGGCAGCGGCCGGACCTCGCGTGTCAGCTGCAGCCGCGCCTGCTCGAGATGGTTCGAATAAAGGTGCACGTCGCCGCCGGTCCACACGAAGGTGCCCGGCTCCAGCCCGCACTCACGCGCCAGCATGTGGGTCAGCAGCGCGTAGCTGGCGATGTTGAACGGCACGCCCAGGAACAGGTCGGCGCTGCGCTGGTAGAGCTGGAGGTTCAGCCGCCCCGCCGCCACCTGCGTCTGGAACAGGCAGTGGCAGGGCGCCAGCGCCATCCGCCCGATCTCGCCCGGGTTCCAGGCGGTGACGATCTGCCGCCGGCTGGCCGGATCCTTGCGGATCAGCGCGACCAGCTCGGCGATCTGGTCGATATGGCGCCCGTCCGCCGCCGCCCAGTCGCGCCACTGCTTGCCATAGACCGGGCCGAGATCGCCCTTCTCGTCCGCCCATTCATCCCAGATGCTGACCTTCCGCTCCTGCAGCCAGCGCACGTTGGTGTCGCCGTTGAGGAACCACAAAAGCTCGACGATGATCGAGCGAAGGTGCAGCTTCTTGGTCGTGACCAGCGGAAAGCCGTCGCGAAGGTCGAACCGCATCTGCGCCCCGAACAGCGACAGCGTCCCGGTCCCGGTCCGGTCGGCCTGCGGCACTCCTTCCGAGAGCACCTGCGCCATGAGATCGTGATAGGCCTGCATGCGCCCACGCTAGCGCCACCGGTCCCCCGGCGAAAGCCACAGTTCCCGGGCAAGAGCCACTCCCCTCCCGCTTGCGGGAGGGGCCGGGGGAGGGCTTGTCGGGGGTCTCCCTGCGAACCACACCGAAATGGACCAGCCTGTCGCCGAATCTCTCCACTCCGGACCCGCTTCCGCTAGGGACCGCGCGCCTGGAGGCGTAGCTTCGCCTCATGCTTCAGCGTGCCGAAACACCCGTTGCACTGACCGGCGTCGAAGCGAGCCGGTCCTTCTTCGCTCCCTGCTTCGCCGATTCGACCCGCGAACGCCTGTGGGTCGCCCACCTCGACGACGAAGCTTATTGCATCCACCTCGCCAGCTACGATGGCGGCGTCGACAGCGTGGACATTCCCGTCCGCGCGATCATCGGCGACGCCATTCGGCTCGATAGCGCCGGCATCGTCCTCGCCCACAATCATCCGAGCGGGCAGGCGATGCCGTCGCGATCCGACAAGGTTGCCACCAGGGTCCTCGCCCTCGCCGCCGAAGCGATCGACCTCACCCTCCTCGACCATCTCGTCTTCGCCGGCGACGATTGCACCAGCTTCCGCCGCATGGGCCTGATCTAGGCAAGCCCGCCGGGGCGCCCACCCTCGTTCGCCCTCGCGCCCCCGCCGTCATCGGCCCGTGCCTTCGCCGCCCGCCTGGCCGCCCGCGCCTTCTTGTCCTCCAGCCGCATCCGCTTCATCAGCTTGTCGAGCCGTGCCGCGGCTTCGGACGCGTCCGACCGCTGCGGCCGCCGGTCCCCGCTCGCGCTTCCGAGCACCCGCTCATGCTGGGTGAGAAGGTTGAGGATGAACTTGCAGTCCAGGCCCGGAAGGCTCGCCAGCGCCACCTCGTCGGGCGTCGCCGCCTGCAGCAGCGTCAGCGACCGGCGAACCAGTTCGGCTCGAAGACTGCAGACACCGGTCTCCTCGGCCACGGCAAAGGCGGCGGCGAACGCCGGGTCGTGCCGCTGCCGCTCATAGATGACCTTCCGGCTCACCCCGGCCGCCGCCGCACTCGCTGCAAGATTGCAGGTGGCCGCAAAATGGCCAAGGAATACAACCTGCTGCTCGTCGGTGAACAGGTTCCGCCGCTCCGCCATTGCAACCAGCCGCCGCCCCTTGCTCCTGCGGATGTTCACCACGGTGGCAGCCTCAATGCTTGAAATTGTCAACTAACCAAAAAGGCACAAAATGTCAAGCCTTGTGCCTCAGTCTGTTCCGATCCGCAGCGCACCGCGGCCGATCTTCAGGGCGTTCGCCGCTCGCCGGGCCATGGCGCGCAACGAATGGATTGCAGACTTTTGCGGCCATCGCTTCCCCGTGTTAGCCTCGCCGGAATGCTGGACACCTCCATCCTCCTCTTGATCGCCGCGGCTCTGTTTGTCTTCGCCGAGAAAGCAGGGGACCGGCTTGCACCCGTCTGGAAGGCGAGAGGCGATCGCAGACTAGCCCAGCTCGAGGCGGGGGCGCCGGAGCGCTACTTCGAAGAGCGGCGGTCTCTCGAGTCTCGATCGCCGCGGAAGCGACCTTCGCACTGGCTCGACTTCGCGGCTGTCGCTGCTCCAATCCTGATCGGCACTTGGTTCAACGGTCAGACCTGAACGTCACCGGGCGCTTCCCGGCGGTCCGCATTCGGTGCAGGCCGCACGTCTCCGCGACCGCCCCGCTGCGCAGCAATGGGGATTGCGCCGCATCGGGAGGTCGCGACAACGTTCGCACTGGGTCGAAGTCAGATGGTCGGCCTGAATGTCCGAATGGGTGGAAAGCGGACATTGGTGGATCGGCTGAACTCGTCTCGATCAAGGGCGTTCGGAGTGCGTGACTAATCGTCAACACACGGACAAACCTTCCACGTGTCAAACCGCCCGGCTTCTGGTGCGCTTCGGTCGTCGCGGCGCGGTGAGCGGAAGCGTACGGGTCACGGACCGTGGTCTCCTGGCGATTGCCGTTCTCGTTTCCAGCATTCTGCTCTCCACTGCTGTTCTCGTGCGCGTCAGTGTTCGCGAGGGCGGCAAGGCCAGCAGCACTGCTTGATCCAGTTTCATGCAGGATAGCGATCCGCGACGCGCTCGCCGGAAAGTCGTAGAGGGATGAGAAGCAAAGAATTGAGCTTCAGCAGCCGAGCTGGCAGCGACCGTCGGGCATCTCCCTTCGCGGCAGAAGCAGCATCAGTGCAGCCATCGCCAAATGAGCCGCTGCGGAGATGAAAGGCGTGTTCGATGACATCACTTCGATCCGGGCGAAGTGACCAAGTACTTCATTGGTCAGGTTCCAGCCCCAGTGAACTCCGACCGCTGTCCACAAGGACCCGGTCTTCATGATCGCGACGCCGTACGCCAGTCCGAAGCAGAACAGCATCAGCCACTCGGTTGGGCCATTCCCCAGCCGATAGAGATGATTCAACACATAGATGGCGGAAGTGATCAGGACGAAGGTTGCACCCCTGAGCGCTCTCCAAGGCACACGCCACCAGAAGCCACGGGTGATGATGTCCTCGGCGACCGACGGCACAAACGTGGAGATCAGGGCCAATGCGATCAGCGGCGCGGCGGACGCGAAGTCTGGCTGTTCGGATGTCGCCTGCACTGAATAGGCGCCCAAGCCGACGCCCGCTGCGACCGAAAGCAGCTTTGCCGACGTGGCGAGGACAATCGCGCCAAGAAGCCACAGCGGGACGGAACGGTGCCACTCAAGTGCAAAGGCATCGAAGCCTCTGAAACGCAGGACGAATCGTCCGACAGGCCAAGCCGCCGCCAGGCAAAGCAGCATCAACCCGGCTTGAACGGGAAAGCTCTGGAGAAGGTGTCGGCCGATCCCTTCAGCGGACTGGTACAGACCGAAAAGGATCAGAAATCCGAACGCAGCTCGTGGAAGACCGACTTGCAAACGACCACCCCCGGCTCGCAATAATCAGCTGATCCTGATGTGCGCAATGGTTCGGAAGCGCAAAAAGGCAGGCAGGCTCCAGACCCAGACCAGTGGCTCGTACAACCATAGCCGGCTAAGGGGCTCCGGATGCCCGTTCTCCCCACCGCTCCCAGCACCATCGCCGAGGAAGCGCGGGCGACCTTCCGGCTGGCGTGGCCGCTGATCCTTTCCAACCTCGCCGCCAATGCCATCACCACCACCGACGTGCTGATGCTCGGCTGGCTCGGCCCGCGCGAGCTGGCGGCGGCGGCGCTTGCGGTCAATCTCTACAGCCTGCTGCTGTTCACCGGGGTCGGCCTGTCGGTCGCCATCTCGCCGATGATCGCCGCCGCGCTCGGCCGGCGGAAGGGCGCGGCGCGGGACAGCCGGCGCAGCTTCCGCATGGGGCTGTGGCTGGTCACCTTCTACGCCGCCGCGGCGACCCTGCTGCTTTCCTTCGCGGAAGGCATCTTCCTCGCCTTCGGCCAGGACCCGGCGCTCAGCCGCCTTGCCGGCGGCTTCATGGACGTCCTCCGATGGGCGCTGTGGCCGACCCTGCTCGGCTTCGTCATGCGCAACCTGCTGACCGCCTTCGACCGGGCCTGGGTGCCGCTGGTGGTCGCGCTCGGCGGAGTGGGGGTCAACGCCTTCCTTAACTACGGCCTGATCTTCGGCCAGTTCGGCCTGCCGGCGCTGGGCATGCAGGGGTCGGCGCTCGCCACCGTCCTTACCAACGTCGCCATGCTGGCGGCGCAGGTGACAGCCGTGGTCCGCCTGCCGCGCCTGAGGATGATGCACCTGTTCGCCCGCTGGTGGCGCGCCGACTGGCCGCGGTTCCGCGAACTGGCGAAGCTCGGCATCCCGATCAGCCTGACCTGGAGCTTCGAGGTCGGGGTCTTTTCCGCCGCCGTCTATCTGATGGGACTGATCGACACGATCAGCGTCGCCGCCCACGTCATCGCGCTGCAGCTCGCCGCCCTGATGTTCATGGTGCCGCTCGGCCTCAGCCAGGCGGCGACGGTGCGCGTCGGCTATGGCCACGGCGCCGGCGATCCGCTCTGGGTCGGCCGCGCGGGGCGGGTCGCCATCGTCCTAGCGCTCGGCTTCGCTCTGGCTTCGGCGCTGATCATGTGGGTCTTCCCGCGCGAGCTCGCCTCGCTGTTCCTCGACATGTCCAAGCCCGAAAGCGCGGCGGTGCTGGCGCTGGCCGTGCAGTTCCTGCTCATCGCCGCCGTCTTCCAGCTCGCCGACGGGGCGCAGGTGATCGGCGCCGCCATCCTTCGCGGTCTCCACGACACGCGCGTGCCGATGCTGTTCGCGGCCTTCGGCTATTGGGTGGTCGGGATCGGTGCCGGCGCCTGGCTCGCCTTCCGCACCCCGCTCGCCGGGCGCGGGATCTGGATCGGGCTGGCGCTCGGCCTTGCCGTGGTCAGCGTCCTGATGCTGTGGCGCTGGTCACGGCGCGAGGCGCTCGGCCTCGTCCCCGCTCAATCCTCGACCCAGACCGGCGTCCCCACCGCCGTCACCGCATAGAGCCGCTCGGCGAACTTCATCGGCAGGCGGATGCAGCCGTGGCTGGCGGGGTAGGGCGGGATCTCCCCGCCGTGGAGTGCGACGCCCCACGGGTTCATCCGCTGCATGAAGGGCATTGGCGCGTTCGAATAGCGGTTCGACCGATGGAAGCGCTTCTTCTCGAGGATGGGGAAGCGGCCGACCGGGGAATCCTTGCCGGGCTTGCCGCTCGACACGGTGGTCACCGCCGCCAGTTCGCCGCCCCGATAGAGCCAGGCGCGCTGCCGGCCGAGGTTGACGACCAGCTCCGCCGCACCGGTCCGCGGCGCTGCCGGATTCCATTTCCACTCGCCGGATTTCAGGGGCAGCGTGCCGCCGAACACCCGCGCTTCCGCCACCGCCGCCCGGTCCGAATGGCCCATGCTCCACTTGGCCGGTGCGGCGGGCTTGGCGGGGCGCGGGGAAGGGGCGGTGGCGCAGCCCGCGGCAAGGCTCGCCAGAAGCAGGGGAAGGAGAAGTTTTTGCTGCATGTTCATGACCTTGCGCGGCGATGAATGAACCCGCCATTGACGTTCGGGAGCCTTGGAACCATATGCCCGACGACCGTTTGGCACTCTCCACTTCGGAGTGCCAGCGGGACCCATTTTCAACTGAGCAACATGAGGGGCTACCATATGGCTTTCAGGCCGCTTCACGATCGGGTCCTCGTCCGCAGGATCGAGGCCGAAGCAAAGACCGCCGGCGGGATCATCATCCCCGACACGGCGAAGGAAAAGCCGCAGGAAGGTGAAGTCATCTCCGTCGGCACCGGCGCCCGCAACGACTCGGGCCAGGTCACGCCGCTCGAGGTCAAGGCCGGCGACCGCATCCTGTTCGGCAAGTGGTCGGGCACCGAGGTCAAGGTCGACGGCGAAGACCTCATCATCATGAAGGAAAGCGACATCCTCGGGATCGTCGGCTGAACCACTGACGTGCTCCCGCGCAGGCTGGAGCCCAGTGACCTTCTCCTTCCATCATAAGATCAACTGGACCCCTATTTTTCCAGGGGAACAACGAAAGGGATTGCTATCATGGCAGCCAAGGACGTGAAATTCAGCCGCGACGCGCGTGAGCGCATCCTGCGCGGCGTCGACATCCTCGCCGACGCGGTGAAGGTGACTCTGGGGCCCAAGGGCCGCAACGTCGTCATCGACAAGAGCTTCGGCGCGCCGCGCATCACCAAGGACGGCGTCACCGTCGCGAAGGAGATCGAACTCAAGGACAAGTTCGAGAACATGGGCGCGCAGATGCTGCGCGAAGTGGCCTCGAAGACCAACGACATCGCCGGCGACGGCACCACCACCGCCACCGTGCTCGCCCAGGCGATCGTCCGCGAGGGCATGAAGTCGGTTGCGGCCGGCATGAACCCGATGGACCTGAAGCGCGGCATCGACCTCGCCGTCCAGAAGGTCGTCGAAGACCTCAAGGGCCGTTCCAAGCCCGTCGCCAACTCGGGCGAGATCGCCCAGGTCGGCATCATCTCGGCCAACGGCGACCGTGAGGTTGGCGAGAAGATCGCTGAAGCCATGGACAAGGTCGGCAAGGAAGGCGTCATCACCGTCGAGGAGGCAAAGGGCCTCGAGTTCGAGCTGGACGTCGTCGAGGGCATGCAGTTCGACCGCGGCTACCTGTCGCCCTACTTCATCACCAACCCGGAGAAGATGTCGGTCGAGCTCGCCGACCCCTACATCCTCATCCACGAGAAGAAGCTCTCGAACCTGCAGGCGATGCTTCCGATCCTGGAAGCCGTGGTGCAGAGCGGCCGTCCGCTCCTCATCATCGCCGAGGACATCGAGGGCGAAGCGCTGGCGACCCTGGTCGTCAACAAGCTGCGCGGCGGCCTCAAGGTCGCGGCCGTCAAGGCGCCGGGCTTCGGTGATCGCCGCAAGGCGATGCTCGAGGACATCGCCATCCTGACCGGCGGCGAGATGATCTCCGAGGATCTCGGCATCAAGCTCGAGAACGTCACGGTCGGCATGCTCGGCACCGCCAAGCGCGTCACCATCGACAAGGACAACACCACCATCGTCGATGGCGCCGGCCAGAAGGAAGGCATCGAGGGGCGCGTCGCCGCGATCCGCCAGCAGATCGAAGTGACCACTTCGGACTATGACCGCGAGAAGCTCCAGGAGCGTCTCGCCAAGCTCGCCGGCGGCGTGGCCGTGATCAAGGTCGGCGGTTCGACCGAGGTCGAGGTGAAGGAGCGCAAGGATCGCGTCGACGACGCGCTTCACGCGACCCGCGCTGCGGTCGAGGAAGGCATCGTCCCCGGCGGCGGTACGGCCCTGCTGTATGCCACCAAGGCGATCGAGGGCCTCAAGGGCCAGAACGACGACCAGACCCGCGGCGTCGACATCATCCGCAAGGCGCTCTACGCGCCGGTCCGTCAGATCGCGTCCAACGCCGGTCATGACGGTGCGGTGATCTCGGGCAAGCTGCTGGATGGTGGCGACACCAATCTCGGCTTCAACGCCCAGACCGACACCTACGAGAACCTCGTCCAGGCCGGCGTGATCGACCCGACCAAGGTCGTCCGCACCGCTCTCCAGGACGCGGCCTCGGTCGCCGGCCTGCTCATCACCACCGAAGCGGCGGTGAGCGACATTCCGGAAGACAAGCCCGCGGCCGGCGGTATGCCGGGCGGCATGGGCGGCATGGGCGGCATGGACTTCTAAGTCCCGCCATCCAGCAACCATCAGAAGGGGTCGGGCGAAAGCCCGGCCCCTTTTTGCTGGGCCGCTCACCATTCGTTAGCCGCTGTCGATTAATGCTCCGCCCTTCATGATCGAGGGCATGATGGGTCTCCTGTTCGGTATCTTCTGGCTGTGGGTGGTCATCGCCGGCTTCAAGTCGGTCGGTCGCCGCCTGTGGAGCTTCTTCTCGGGCAGCGGGCTGAGCAGCGGCTGGAGCGAGGGCTGGAGCAGCGGCGGGGGGCATAGCCGAAGCACGGTCTGGACCACCGACGGCACCGCCCTGTCGCCGTCGCAGGCGCGCGCCGCCATGCCGGTCAGCAACCAGCCCGCACTCGTTCACGCCCCTTCCGACATCTGGACGCCCGCCGAGCGGCGCGGCTTCGGGCGCAAGCTCGCCGCGCAGTCGCCGGTCAGCACCGACGCGGTGGTCGCCGACATGGAGCGGGAACTCGCGCGGATGGTGCGCAACGCCGCCGAGGTCGAGAAGAATGCCGCCGGCTGGCGCGGCGACCTCAAGCGGATCGAAGCGGCGCAGGCCGACTGGCAGGCGCGCGCCGGGCTGGCCGTCGACAAGGGCCGCGACCAGCTGGCCAAGGCCGCGCTTGCCGAGAAGGCCAAGCTCCAGCCCCGCGCCGATGGCCTCAGAGGCGACATCGCCCGGCTCGAAGAGCTGCTGGCCGGCTACCGCCGCGACATCATCGCGCTCGAGGCCAAGCTGAGCGAGAGCATCCGCCGGCAGGTGCTCGCCGAAACCCGCCTCGAAAGCGCCGAGGACAGCGTCCGTGCCCGCGAACTGGTGTTCGGCGAGCGCACCGCCGCCGCCCTGTCGAGCCTCGAACAGGTGGAGCGCAGCGCCGACCTCGTCGAAGGCCAGGCCGAAGCCCTGACGCTCGGCGCGCCGGCGCCCGGCCTCGCCGAGGAATTCGCCGCGCTCGAACGGCAGGACGCCCTCGACCGCGAGCTTGCCGCGCTCAAGGCCGAGCGGAACCGCCCGACCGCCTGAAGCCACCCAAGCAAAAGGGGCCGCCCAGTCGCCCGGACGGCCCCTCCTGTTACCCTAAGCGCTGAGGCTTAGGCGGCGTTGTCGGCCGCGTTCTCGATGGCGTCGCCAGCGTTCTCGACGGCATTGCCGGCCGCGTCCAGCGCGTTGTCGGCAGCCGCACCGAGGTTCTCGGTGCCAGTGATGGCGGCGTTGGTGTCGGCCGCAGCTTCGGTCTCGATGGTGTTCTCGGTCGAGACATTGTTGTCGGGCGCATTGTCCTGGCAAGCGGCCAGACCCAGACCCAGAACCGCAACGGCGGTCAGTGCAAACTTCTTCATATCGGTTTCCATCCCTATGTTTTCAGAGCCTTGTGCCTCAGAGAAGACACCAGGTCCCAAGCGACCCGCCCATATTTGGGTCAAGCCAGCGGGCGGATTTAGGTGAAGCGTGGCGGCTGCGCAATTCTCATTTGCGACGAACCGTTTTCTTGGCCTCTCGTACTTGTCCATATAAAGATATCTTTATATCGTTAAGTGATGAGCCTTCCCCTGCCGCTTGCCGATCTGTTTCAGGCGCTTGCCGACCCCAGCCGGCTTCGGCTGCTGGCGCTGCTGCGCGAAATGGAGCTGACCGTCGGCGAGCTCGCGCAGGTGCTCGGCCAGAGCCAGCCGCGGGTCAGCCGCCACCTCAAGATCCTCGCCGACGCCCGGCTGATCGAGCGGCGCAAGGAAGGCAGCTGGGTGTTCCTCCAGCTCGGACCCGCCGACCTCGTCGATCCGCTCTTCGCCCTGGTCGAAGCGACCGGTGACCCGGCGTCGGAGCGCCAGTTCGAGGCCGACCGCGCCCGCCTCGCCGCCGTACGCGCCGACCGGGCCGAGGCGGCCGCCCGCTATTTCGCCGCCCATGCCGCCGAGTGGGACCAGATCCGCTCGCTCCACGTCGCCGAAAGCGAGGTCGAGGCCGCCATCCGCGAGGCGCTAGGGCAGGGGCCCATCGGGCATCTGGTCGACATCGGCACCGGCACCGGCCGGATGATCGAACTGTTCGGCACCACCGCCACCCGCAGCATCGGCATCGACCGCTCGACCGAGATGCTGCGCCTCGCCCGGGTCAAGCTCGAGGAAGCGGGCGTCCAGGCCGTCTCGCTCCGCCAGGGCGACATGTACGCCCTTCCGCTTCCGGACGCGGAGGCCGACGTCGTCCTCCTCCACCAGGTGCTCCACTATGCCCACTCGCCCGCGGCGGCGATCGCCGAGGGGGCGCGCCTCCTCCGCCCGGGCGGGCGGCTGCTGATCATCGACTTCGCTCCCCACGATCGCGAGGAATTGCGGGATTCGGCGCAGCACGCCCGCCTCGGCTTCACCGACGAGGCGGTGGTCGGCTGGCTCGGCGATGCCGGGCTCGAAGCGCAAGTCGTCCGTCACCTCGAAGGGGGCGAACTCACCGTCACCCTCTGGGCCGGGTCGCGTCCGGCACTCCGCGCCAGCCGCCGGAAGGCCGCATGAGCGCCCCCGCACCCGCCGTGCCCGTCCCGGCGAACGGCCCCGAGCCCCTGTTCGCCCATGCCCGCGGCGACATTGGCGTCAGCTTCGAATTCTTCCCGCCCAAGTCGGACGCGATGAACGAGACCCTGTGGCGCTCGATCCAGATGCTGGCGCCGCTCGGCCCGCGCTTCGTCTCGGTCACCTATGGCGCCGGCGGCTCGACCCGCGAGCGGACCCACCAGACCGTCTCCCGAATCGTGCGCGAGACGAGGCTTCCCGCCGCCGCCCACCTCACCTGCGTCGATGCCAGCCGCGACGAGATCGATGCGATCGCCCGCGACTATTGGGATGCCGGCGTGCGCCATATCGTCGCCCTGCGCGGCGATCCGCCCGAAGAGGGCCGCGCCTACGCGCCGCACCGCGACGGCTATGCCGATGCCGCCGAGCTGGTCGCCGGCCTGCGCAAGGTCGCGCCGTTCGAAATTTCGGTCGCCTGTTATCCCGAGGTCCACCCCGAGGCCTCCTGTCCCGACAGCGACCTCGACAATCTGAAGCGCAAGATCGACGCCGGCGCGACCCGTGCGATCAGCCAGTTCTTCTTCTCCGCCGACAATTTCTTCCGCTTCCGCGACCGTGCCGCCGCCGCCGGCATCCAGGCCGAGATCGTTCCCGGCATCCTCCCGGTCAGCAACGTCGCCCAGACCCGCCGCTTCGCCGGCCAGTGCGGCGCCGCCATTCCGGAGTGGATGGACGCCATGTTCGAAGGCCTCGACTCGCTACCCGCCGCACGCCAGCTGATCGCCGCCACCATCGCCGCCGAATTGTGCGGCCAGCTCTATGCCGGCGGGATCCGCCACTTCCACTTCTACACCTTGAACAGGGCCGAACTCGCTTATGCCATCTGTCACCTCCTCGGCGTCCGCGCGCCCTGCGAAGCCGCCGAGGCGCTGAAGTGAGCGCCCGCCAGTCCCGCGAGGCCGCCGCCGCCGCCTTCCGCGCCGCCGCCGCCACCCGGATCCTCGTCAAGGACGGCGCCTTCGGTACCGCCATCCAGGGCGCCGGCCTGACGGAGGCCTGCTATCGCGGCGACCTTGCCCTCAATCATGACCAGAAGGGCAACAACGATCTCCTTAACCTGACCCAGCCCAAGCTCGTCCGCGCGATCGCGCAGGGCTATGCCGACGCCGGTGCCGAGGTGCTCGGCACCAACAGCTTCAATGCCAACCGCATCAGCCAGACCGATTATGGCGCGGAGTCGCTGGTGCGCGACATCAACGTCGCCGCCGCCCGGATCGTCCGCGGGGTCGCCGACGAAGCGGCCGACAAGGACGGTCGGCAGCGCTTCGTCGCGGGTGCGCTCGGTCCCACCAACAAGACCCTGTCCCTGTCGCCCGACGTCAACGATCCCGCCTATCGCGAGGTCGACTTCGACCATGTCCGCGAGGTCTATCGCGAGCAGGTCGAGGCCTTGCTCGAAGGCGGCGCCGACTTCATCCTGATCGAGACCGTGTTCGATACGCTGAACGCCAAGGCCGCGATCCACGCCGCGCTCGGCCTTGCCCCGATCATGATCTCCATGACCCTCACCGACCTGTCCGGCCGCAACCTTTCCGGCCACACGGTCGAGGCCTTCTGGGCCAGCGTCCGCCATGCTCGGCCGCTGACGATCGGCCTCAACTGCAGCTTCGGCGCCGCCCAGCTCCGCCCGCACCTCGCGGCGCTGAGCCGGATGGCCGACACCTTGGTCATGGCCTATCCGAACGCCGGCCTTCCCAACGAGCTGGGTGCCTATGACGAGGCCGCGGAGGAGACTGCCGGTCAGGTCGCCGAGTGGCTGAAGGACGGACTGGTCAACGTCGTCGGCGGCTGCTGCGGCACTACCCCTGCGCACATCGCCGCCATCGCCAACACGGTTTCCGGCGGTGCCCCCCGCAACGTCCCGCAAGCCCCCGGCCGCACCATGCTCGCAGGCCTCGAGCCGATGGTGCTGGCCGCGTGACAAGCACCAACGCGGGCGCCGCCCGCTTCGTCAACGTCGGCGAACGCACCAACGTCACCGGCTCCGCTCGCTTCAAGAAGCTGATCCTCGCCGGCGACTATGACGCGGCGGTCGAGGTCGCGCGCGACCAGGTCGAGAATGGGGCGCAGGTCATCGACGTCAACATGGACGAGGCTTTGCTCGACAGCGAAGCGGCCATGACCGTCTTCCTCAAGCGCATCGCCGCCGAGCCCGACATCGCCCGCGTGCCAGTGATGATCGACAGCTCCAAATGGAGCGTCATCCTCGCCGGTCTCAAGTGCGTGTCGGGCAAGCCGATCGTCAATTCGATCAGCCTCAAGGAAGGGGAGGAGCAGTTCCTCGACCAGGCCCGCACCGCCCGTGCCTTCGGCGCCGCGGTCGTGGTCATGGCCTTCGACGAGACCGGCCAGGCCGACACGGCCGCGCGCAAGGTCGAGATCTGTGCCCGCGCCTACGACCTGCTCGTCGCCGACGGCTTCCCGCCGGAAGACATCATCTTCGATCCCAACATCTTCGCGGTCGCGACCGGGATCGACGAGCATCGCCGCTACGCCCTCGACTTCATCGAGGCGGCGCGCGACATCCGCAAGCGCTGCCCCGGGGTCCACATCTCCGGTGGTCTTTCCAATCTCAGCTTCTCCTTCCGCGGCAACGAGCCCGTCCGCCGCGCAATGCACTCGGTCTTCCTCTACCACGCCATTCCCGCCGGCCTCGACATGGCGATCGTCAACGCCGGCCAGCTCGACGTCTATGACGCCATCGACCCCGAACTCCGCGACGCCTGCGAGGACGTCATCCTCGACCGCCGCGAGGATTCGACCGAGCGGCTGATCGCGCTTGCCGAACGCTTCCGCGGCACCGATGCGGCGGTCGAAGTGCGCGAGGCGGCCTGGCGCAGCTGGCCGGTCCGCGAGCGGCTCGCCCATGCTTTGGTCAAGGGCATCGACGCCAATATCGTCGAGGACACGGAGGAAGCCCGCCAGCTGGCCAAGCGCCCGATCGAGGTGATCGAGGGGCCGCTGATGGACGGCATGAACATCGTCGGGGACCTGTTCGGGTCGGGCAAGATGTTCCTGCCGCAGGTGGTGAAGTCCGCCCGCGTCATGAAGAAGGCGGTCGCCCACCTCCTCCCCTACATCGAGGCGGAGAAGGTCGCCGGCGAGAGCTCGGGCAAGGGCCGGATCGTCATGGCCACGGTCAAGGGCGACGTCCACGACATCGGCAAGAACATCGTCGGCGTGGTCCTCGCCTGCAACGGCTTCGAGGTGATCGACCTCGGCGTGATGACGCCCTGGCCCAGGATCCTCGAGGCGGCGAACGAGAATGGCGCTGACATGATCGGCCTTTCGGGCCTGATCACCCCCTCGCTGGACGAGATGGTGACCGTGGCCGAGGAGATGGAGCGCGCCGGCATGAAGCGGCCGCTCCTGATCGGCGGCGCCACCACCAGCCGCGCCCATACCGCGCTGCGCATCGCGCCCGCCTACTCCGGTCCGGTCATCCACGTCCTCGACGCCAGCCGGGCGGTCGGCGTCGCCGGCGCCCTCGTCAGCGACGGTCCGCAGAAGGAAGAGCTGATCGGCCGTACGGCCAGCGACTATCGCCAGCTGCGCGAGCAGCGCGAAGGGCGGGGGCAGAGCGACCTGTCGCCCCTCGCCGAAGCCCGCGCCAACCGCTTCGACGGCGATTCCGCCGGCCCGGCGCCAAGACCGCTCCGTCCGGGCCTGCATCGCTTCGACGCCTGGGACCTCGCCGACCTCCGCCGCGTGATCGACTGGACCCCCTTCTTCCGCGCCTGGGAATTGCACGGCGTCTATCCGGCCATTCTCGACGATCCCATCGTCGGCAAGGAAGCGCGCAACCTCTTCCACGACGCCGAAGCCATGCTCGACCGCATCATCGACGAATGCTGGCTGACGGCCAGGGGCGTCGCCGGCCTGTGGCCGGCATCGCGGGATGAGGATGATATCCTCGTTTCTCCCTTCCCGCTGGCGGGGGAGGCCTCCCGCAAGCCGGAGCGGGAGCAGGTCCGCCTGCCCTTCCTCCGCCAGCAGGTCCGCAAGCGCGAAGGCCGGGCGAACATGTGCCTCGCCGATTTCGTCGCGGAGGAGGACGACTGGCTCGGCGGCTTCACCGTCGCCATCCACGGCCTCGAACCGCACCTCGCCCGCTTCCAGGCGGACAAGGACGATTACAGCGACATCATGCTGAAGTCGCTCGCCGACCGCCTCGCCGAAGCCTTCGCCGAGCGCCTCCACCAGCATGTCCGCACCGAGCTGTGGGGCTATGCGCCGGACGAGAACCTTTCGAACGAGGAGCTGATCAAGGAGCGCTACCAGGGCATCCGGCCCGCGCCCGGCTATCCGGCCTGCCCCGACCACAGCCTCAAGCCCCTGCTGCTCGAACTGCTCGGCGGGGATCCGGCCGGCGTCCGCCTGACCGAGAATTTCGCCATGCTCCCGGTCTCGGCCGTCTCCGGCTTCTACTTCGCCCATCCCGACAGCGCCTATTTCGGCGTTGCGCGCATCGGCCAGGACCAGCTCGAGGATTATGCCGAGCGCCGCGGGGTGGACGTCGAGACGGCGGCGAGGTGGCTTCGTCCGAACCTCGACTGACGCGGGCACCCCTGCACCGCGTCACCCTGAACTCGTCTCAGGGTCCATGTCGCCAGCCGTGCCCTCAACCCTGTTCCACGATGGATGCTGAAACAAGTTCAGCATGACGCTAGAGGGGTGGGGAATGCTCCGCCTCCTTGCCCTCCTACTCGCCCTCCTCGCCGCCGCGCCCGCTGCGGCCCAGCTCGGCACCGGCACCGCGCACATGCGGCCCGAACTGGTCGCCGAAGGCCCAGCCATCCCCGGCCGCGAGGTCGAGCTGGCGTTGCTGATGACCCCCGAGCCCGGCTGGCACGGCTATTGGGAGAATCCCGGCGACGCCGGCAAGCCGATGACCGTGCAATGGGACCTGCCGGCCGGCGCCTCGGCGGGGCCCCTGCGCTATCCGGTCCCGTCCAGGCTCACCATCGCCGGCCTGATGAACCACGTCTTCAAGGGCCCCTATGCCGTGCTCGTCCGGCTCAAGGTGCCCGCGGACGCGCAAGGTACGCTGCCGGTCCGCGCCAGCCTCGATTATCTCGTCTGCACCGACGAGATATGCGTTCCCGAACGCGGTTCGGTCGCGCTCAACCTGCCGGTGGGGCAGGGGACCGGCGACCCCCGTTTCGACGACTGGCGTGGCAAGCTCCCCCAGCCGCTCGGCCCCGGCGCCACCTTCGCGGTCAGCGGCGGCCGGCTGCAGGTCGCCATTCCGCTGCCGGAAAGCGTGGCGGTCGGCGTGCCGCACTTCTTCCCCGTCACCGAGGAGATTGCTCGCTACGCCGAGCCCCAGCGCTTCCGCCGCACCGCCGACCGGCTGGTCGCCGACCTGCCCTTGTCCGCCGCGCCGAAGGGCAGCTTCGCCGGGGTCATCGACCTCGGCACCGGCCGCGCCCTTCGCGTCGAGGCCGCGCCCGGCCCGGTCCCGACCGGCGGCCGGACCATCGGCGGCGGCGAGCCGTGGCGGCTGGCGCTGTTCGCGTTCCTGGGCGCGATGCTCGGCGGGCTGATCCTCAACCTCATGCCCTGCGTCTTCCCCATCCTGGCCCTGAAGGCGCTGGCGCTGGCGCGGGCGGGGGGCGAGGAGAAGCATGCCCGCGCCGACGCGCTCGCCTATACGCTCGGCGCCATCGTCGGCACCGGCGCGCTCGGCGCCCTTCTGCTCGGCCTTCGCGCCGGGGGCAGCGCCGCCGGCTGGGCCTTTCAGCTGCAGGACCCGCGCACCGTGCTGCTGCTGGCGCTGCTCGCGCTGGCGATCACCCTCAACCTGCTTGGGGCGTTCAGGCTGCCGGTGCTGGGCGGCGACGCCAACCCGCGCGGCGGCTTCGCGACCGGCGCGCTCGCTGCCTTCGTCGCCACGCCCTGCGCGGGGCCCTTCATGGGCGCCGCCCTCGGCACCGCCCTTCTGCTGCCTGCGGCCGGGGCCCTGCTGGTCTTTGCCGGCCTCGGCCTCGGCCTCGCCTTGCCCTTCCTCGCGCTCGCCTTCATCCCCGCGCTTCGCCGTCGCCTGCCGCGGCCCGGCGCCTGGATGATGCGCCTCCAGCGCATCCTTGCCATCCCCATGGCCCTGTCGGTCGCCGCCGCCTTCTGGCTACTGTGGCGGCAGGGCGGGGAAGGGGTGCTGCTCGCGGGTCTCGCCGCCGCCGCCATCCTCGCTTTGCTGCTGTTCGCGGTCGGCCGCATCCAGGACAAGGGACTGCGCGCCTGGCCGCTCGGTCTCGCCGCAACCGCCGCAGGTCTGGCGGCCGCCGTGCTCCTTCCGCCCGCCACCCCCGCCGCGGCGCGTCTCGCCGGCGGCGTCGAGGCCTGGAGCGAAGCCAGGGTCGCCGCGGCCCGCGCCGGGGGCCGTCCCCTGTTCGTCTATTTCACCGCCGACTGGTGCCTCAGCTGCAAGGTCAACGAAGCCAGCACCATCGACCGCGACAATGTCCGCACGGCGCTAAAGGACGCCGGAGTCGAAATGCTGGTCGCCGACTGGACCAACGCTGACCCGGCCATCACCCGCTTCCTCGACAGCCGCGGCCGCGCCGCCATCCCGCTCTACCTCTGGTATCCGCCGGGCCGGGGCGAGCCCGAGGAACTGCCCCAGGTCCTCACCCCCGCCATGCTGATCGAGCGGGCGGAAGCGATCAGGCGCTAGCCCCGCTCGCCCGCCCCGGCAGCGCGCTCCCACACCTTCCGCCCCGCCATCCAGGTCTCCAGCACCTGCGTGCGCGCAAGGTCGTGCGGCGTTACGGCGGCGGGATCGCGGTCGACCAGGATGAAGTCCGCCCACTGCCCGACGTCCAGCCCGCCGAAGCGCGCTTCGGCAAAGCCCGCATGAGCCGCGTCACGGGTGAAACCGGCGAGCGCCTGCCCCAGCGTCAGTTTCTCCCACGGCCGCCACCCGCCCGGCGGCTGGTCGTCGAGGCCCTGGCGGCTGACCGCAGCGGCAAGCCCGTGAAAGGGGTTCGGATCCTCGACCGGGAAGTCCGATCCCAGCGCCAGCATCGTCCGGTGCCGCGCCAGCGTCTGCCACGCATAGGCGCCGCCCAGCCGCTGCGGCCCTAGCCGCGCCTCGGCCATGGTCCGGTCGCTGGTCTGGTGCACCGGCTGCATCGAGGCGATGACCTTGCCGTCGGCGAAGCGGTTCAAGTCCGCCCCATCGACGATCTGCGCATGCTCCACCCGGCAGCGGCGGTCGCCCTGACTGCAGCCGATGGCGGCAAAGGCGCCCAGCACCATGTCGTTCGCCGCATCGCCGATGGCATGAACGGCGAGCTGGTGACCGCGCCCCGCTGCCGCGCGACCCTGCTTCACCAGTTCCTCGGGGCTGATCAGCGGCAGGCCACGCGTATGCGGCGCGTCGGCATAGGGTGCCTTCAGCCACGCCCCGCGCGATCCGAGCGCCCCGTCGGAGTAGAGCTTCACGCCCGTCAGCCGAAGCCGGTCCTCCCAGCGCCAGCCAGGCGACCGGTCGGCCTCGATCGCCTGCAGCGCGTCGCTGCCCGCGGCATAGCTCATGATCCGGATCTTCAGCCCGCCGGTGCCATAAGCGAGGTTCATCGCGTCCCACTCAGGCCGGCTGGTGCCCATGTCGGCGACTGCTGTCAGCCCGCGCGAGAACAGCGCCTGCTGCGCGCGTGCAAGCGCAGCATCGCGCATCTTGGCCGTGGGCGCGGGCACATGCCGATCGACCAGGGCCGTCGCCGCGTCCACGAACATGCCATCGATGATCTCGCCGCCGGGCGGAGCCTTGGTCGCCGCCGTCACGCCCGCCGCCGCCAGCGCCGCGCCGTTGCCGACCGAGGCATGGCCGTCGACCCGCTCAAGCCACACCGGCCGGTCCTTCACCGCCGCATCGAGGTCGGACGAGGTCGGAAATTTCCGGTCCGGCCACAGCTCCTGGTTCCACCCGCGCCCGGTGATCCACGGCAGGTCGGGGTTCGCCGCCGCATATTCGCGCAGCCGCTGCTGCAGCTCGGCAAGGCTCTTGGTACCGGTGAGGTCGAGCTGCCCGAGCGCCAGCCCATAGCCCATCACATGGCCGTGCGCGTCGATCAGCCCCGGCATCAGCACCCGGCCGCCGCCGTTCAGCACCCGGGTCCCTGCCGGCAGCTTGAACTGCTCGCCCTTCAGCACGCGCTTCACTTTGCCGTCGTCGCCGACCAGCAGCCCCGTGAAGCGCTCGATCTGGCGGTCCGGCGTGGCGCGCACGCCCTTGACGTTGGTGACGAGGAGGTCGGCGAGCGCGGGCTCGGCGGCGAAGAGGAGGGCGACGGCGCCCAGCAGAAGCTTTTGCATGTCCGCCATTGCTAGCATTGTCGCACGCTGAAGGAAGGGGTAGCGGTCGCGGCCGCATGACAGCTCCCGATCTCGCCGACATCCACGCCGCCGCCGACCGAATCGCCGGCGCGGTGCTGCGCACGCCCTTCCTCCACAGCCGCACCCTGTCCGAGATCATCGGCACCGAGGTCTGGCTGAAGTTCGAGAACCTCCAGTTCACCGCCGCCTACAAGGAGCGCGGCGCCCTCAACAAATTGCTCCAGCTGAACGCGGACGAGCGGGCCCGGGGAGTCATCGCGGCCAGCGCCGGCAACCATGCTCAGGCGGTCGCCTATCATGGCCGCCGGCTCGGCATCCCGGTCACCATCGTCATGCCCCTGAGCACCCCGCTGGTAAAGGTCGGCCAGACCGAGGAGCATGGCGCCCGCGTCATCCTGCACGGCGAGCGCTTCGACGACGCCTATGCCCATGCCCGCGAACTGGAAGCCGCAGAGGGCCTGGTCTTCGTCCATCCGTTCGACGATCCGGACATTGTCGCCGGCACCGGCACCATCGCGATCGAAATGCTCGACGAGGTGCCCGACCTCGACATGCTGGTCGTTCCGATCGGCGGCGGCGGCCTCATCAGCGGCATGGCCATCGCCGGCCGCGCCCTCCGTCCGGACATCGAAGTCATCGGCGTCGAGGCCGAACTCTATCCCTCGATGAAGAATGTCGTCGAAGGCGGGCACGGCGCAATCGGCGGTGACACGCTGGCTGAAGGCATTGCAGTCAAGGTGCCCGGCCAGCTCACCCGCGGCATCATCCGCGACCATGTCGACCGCATCGACCTTGTCGCCGAGAAGGACCTCGAACATGCCGTCGCGCTGCTCGTCGGCATCGAAAAGACGGTGGTCGAAGGCGCCGGCGCCGCCGGCCTCGCCCTGCTGCTCGCCCAGCCCGAGCGCTTCCGCGGCAAGAAGGTCGCGACCGTCCTGTGCGGCGGCAACATCGACACCCACCTCCTCGCCAACGTGCTGATCCGCGAGCTCGTCCGCTGCGGCCGCATCGCCCGCCTCCGCATCGGCGCTCAGGACCGGCCCGGCGCGCTCGCCGCCATCACCGCCTGCTTCCACGCCGCGGGGGTCAACATCCTCGAAACCAACCACCAGCGGATCTTCTCGAAGCTGCCGGCCAAGGACACGGTCATCGAGGTCGAGTGCGAAGCCCGCGACGCCCGGGCCATCGATCTCCTCGTCGAGCAGCTCGAGGCCAAGGGCTTCGCCGTCGAGAGCCCGCGACCCGACGAAGTGCCCCGTCGCCGCGGCTAGGGTTCGCCCTCGCGCTCGCAGGCCGCGATCTGCAGCAGCATGGCGCCGGTCGCCATGAAACTCAGCGCCAGGATCCATGAAAAGGTCGCCACCAGCTCGCTGGTCGTCCCGAACAGGGCGACGATGATGCTCGCCAGCGTCAGCCCGGAAATCAGGATGGCGGCCAGCGCCAGGTCCGTCGCGGCGGCGATCCCCGTCCAGCGGCGCACGCCCGACCTGCCGCCCTCGATCGTCGCCAGGGTCAGCGCCGCCACGCGCAGCAGCAGCCAGAAGATGATGACGGTGATGTTGGGCAGGAATCGGGTTTCGTCACGGGCGATGAACAGGCCGCCGGCGATCAGCGTTGCCACGCCCGCCAGTGTCGACGGCACCCGCGCCCGCTGCCGGCCGGCCGCCGCAACCACCTCCAGCGCACCCGCCAGCAGCAGCAGTTCGCCGACCACCAGGGCACCGCTCGACGCCGCCACTTCGGGCAGCAGCAGGGCTGCGGCGGCGACCAGCAGGATCAGCCACCCGCAAACTGCCGTCATGCGCGCCCGTCGCTGGTCGGGAGTGGATGTCATTGCAGCCTTGTAACAAGAAGCGGGCGGGGCGGTTCCGTGGCGAAGGTCATGCCGCTCCTTGCCTCACGAGCCTTGCAACGGTCTTCACGCTTTTGCCGCTCTCCCCCTCCGCTTCATCGTGACGCGATCGGTCGAGGGCGATGTCAAACCGTACCTCCAGACCGTCCCGGTTCCAGTCCATGGTCAGCGTCCCGCCGAGCTGGCGCTCCACGCTGCTGCGGATCAGGCGGCTGCCGAAGCCACTCCGGCTCCGCTCTTCCACCGGCGGTCCGCCCCGTTCGACCCAGGCGAACCGCAGCCGTGGAGAATTGCCGCGCGCGGCATGAATGTCCCAGCGGACGTCCAGCCGCCCGGCCGGGGACGACAGCGATCCATATTTCACCGCGTTGGTCGCAAGCTCGTGCGCGATCAGGCCGATGCTCTGCGCCGCCGCCGGTTTCAGGAGCAGCGACGGGCCGTGAAGGTGGATGCGATCAGGCTCGCCCTCGCCATAGGGAGCCAGTTCCTCGTTCAGCAGGCTCAGCAGGTCCGCGCCTTCCCACCGCGATGCCGCCAGCATGCTGTGCGCCCGGCCGAGCGCGAGGATGCGGCCCTCGACCGCCGCCTTGAACTCGTCGAGCGAACCCGCCCGGGTCAACGCCACCACCGACTGGACCACCGCCAGCAGGTTCTTGGCGCGATGATCGAGTTCACGGGTGAGCAGGGCTTCCCTTTCCTCTGCCTCGCGCGCCTCGGTGATGTCGGTGGAAACGCCGACCACGCCGATCACCTTGCCCGAACGGTCCTTGAGGGGGCTCTTGAGGGAGCGATAGTGGCGGGTGACCCCGTCGGCGCCGGTGAACACCTCCTCGATGTCTTGGGTCCTGCCGGCGGCGAGCACCTGCTGGTCGACGGCCTGCAGCGCTTCCGCCTCCGCCGGATTGGAGTTCCACTCGCTGTCCGTCTTGCCGAGGATGTCGGCCATGCGCATCCCGGTCAGCTGTTCGAGCGCCCGATTGCCGTACAGCATGCGCCCATCCAGGTCCTTGGCGTAGATCAGGCTGTCGGTCGACCTTCCGATCATCTCCAGCAGGGAAGCCGTCTGCCGGAGCTGCTCCTCCGCCGCCCGCTGGTCGTGCACGTCCTCGATCTGCCCGATCCAGCGAACGACGGTGCCGCTTGCTCCGCGCTGAGGCACGGCCCTGCCGCGCGCCCGGCGATAGCGGCCGTCGCGGAAGCGCAGCCGGAACTCGACGTCCTGGTTGGTCCCGGTCGCCATCGAATGCGACCAGGACGCGCCCACCTTTTCTCGGTCGTCGGGGTGGATGGCCTCGCTCCACTCCGCCGTGGTGGCCGGAAGATCGAGCCCGGTCCATTCGGTCCAGCGCTTGCCGACGTGGAGCGTGCGTCCATCGCCGTCGGTGACAAACGTCATCTGCAGCGGCAGGTC
This sequence comes from Sphingomonas sp. LHG3406-1, assembly GCF_029637485.1. GTDB lineage: Bacteria > Pseudomonadota > Alphaproteobacteria > Sphingomonadales > Sphingomonadaceae > Sphingomicrobium. The sequence goes on from NZ_CP069128.1 coordinate 2,506,962, forward strand.
GACCAGCTCCCGGTAATTCTCCTCCACCCGCAGCAGGGCCG